>NZ_JBSGHL010000029.1:0-96105 GCF_053604375.1 Streptomyces sp. NPDC004031
GCGGCGGAGGTCGCGGCCAGGACGACGGGGGCGGCGGTGGCGGACGCGGACGCGGGGGCGTTCAGCGCCATGGTGGTGGACAGCGTCTGGGCGGCGCCGTCGTTGCTGGTCCGCAGCGGGGTCTGGGTACGGCACGAGGCGAGCTGCGGGGTCGTCAGGGCGCAGGCGGGGAGCTGGACGAGATGCAGGCGCGAGGCGTAGTCGCCGCCGTACGCCTGGGCGAAGGAGGAGTAGTCCACGCCGAGGCGCACCGTGCCGGGTCCGGAACCGGTGGGCGTCACCTGGGCCAGCACGCCGGTGATCCCGGCGTTCTCGGCGGCCTTCCGGTCGAGCACCTTCACATGGAGGGCGGTCAGGCCGCCGGCGGGGCTCTTGGTGGCGCTCCTGGTGGTCGCCGTGTCCGTGCCGGCCTTGCTCGTCAGGCCGGCCGCGGGCTCGACCCGCTGGGCCCACACCGGGCTGCCGGGGCTGCCGCTCCGGGCGGAGGTCAGCTCCAGCGTGCTGGACGCGGCGGACGGGAAGGCCGTCGCGGTGGCCTTGTAGGGCTTGGCCTGCTGGGCGGCCCTGGGAGCCGCCCGGTGGACGGGGCTCACCGGGACGGGCGCGCCGAGCACCGGCTTCGGCGCGTGCACGTGCGCCTTGGCGGGCGGCAGCGCGGACGCGACAGCGGTCTGCAGGACCAGCGCGAAGATCGCCAGCAGGGCGACCCTCAGCGACAGGAACCGGTTTCTGTTCCACCACAGCTTCGACCGCACTGCCCCGCCCCCCACTTCCCCGGACAGCGTCCGGACCAACTGCGCAGCGGCACAAGGCTTTTGCCACAGAGCATCAGCGGAGGAAGTTAGCGCCAGTTGGCTGGCACACGGATCAAAAGACGGCTGTGATGTGCATCACTTTTTCTGTGCAGCTCTCGTGAGTTTTCCGTGATGCTGCCGAAAAGCTAAAGCCGAACCCTGCGGGCAGTAAAGCGATTTCCAAATATCAAGGAGAATCACGGGCAAAAAGGGGCAGCGCTCACCAGACCTTCACGCCGAACACTCATGGGCTGTACAAGTCCTTCGGAATACTCACGGCGACATGCCAGGCGCCCAACCCGGGCAAACGGGAAGTGAAGTGATGATGGCTCACAGACCACGCAAACCCGCTGCCAGGAGAGGCGGCGCGGCGCTCGCGCTCGGCGCGCTCTCCGCGGCATTCCTCGTGGCGCTGCCCCCCGGCACCGCGGCGGCCGACAGCGGAATTCCGGCTTCCCCTTCCACCGCTGCGCCCGCGGGTAATTCGGCACACAAAGCACTCTCGGCCGACGAGGCGGCGGCAAAGGCCCAGTCGACGGGCCGCCCGGTCGTGGCCTCGGCCCTGACCACCGCGGTGTCGCAGACGACGGCCAACCCGGACGGCACCCTGACGCTTGCTCAGACCGCCGCTCCCACCCGGGTGCTCAAGGACGGCGCCTGGACGGCGATCGACCCGACCCTGACCGCCAACCCGGACGGCACGCTCTCCCCCAAGGCCGCCCCCAGCAGCGTGATCCTCTCCGGCGGCGGCACCGGCCCGCTGCTGTCCCTGCACACCGGTGGCCAGGGCTTCTCGCTCACCCTGCCCACCAGCCTCCCCGCGCCCACCCTGTCCGGTCCCAGCGCCGCATACGCCGGTGTCCTGCCCGGCGTAGATCTCACCGTCACCGTCGACCCCAGCGGCGGCGTCAGCGACGTCTTCACCCTCCACACCGCGGCGGCGGCGCGCAATCCGCAGCTCGCCACACTGCTCGACGCGGACATCGCGACCACCCCCGGCCTCACCGTCGGCTCCGACGCCAACGGCACCGTCCAGGTCAAGGACGCCGCCGGGCACCCGATCTACACCGCCCCCACCCCGCTGGCCTGGGACTCCGCCGACACCGCCGCCGCGACCCCGGACACCACCGCGGAGATCGCCCCGGCCACCGCGGACGCCCTCCGCCGTGACGCGTCCGGCGCCCACCCGTCCTCCGCCCTGCGCCGCGGCGCCGCGGCCCGCAACGGGCGCGTGGGCGTCACCGCCGGGCACGGCAGACTCGCCCTCACCCCGCCGGCTGCCCTGCTCGGCGCGAGCGACACGCAATACCCCGTCTATCTCGACCCGACCTATTCGCCCTCCTACGGTTCCACCGGCTGGGCGAGCCCCGGATCCGGAGTGCCCTCCCAGAATTTCTGGAAGAGTTCGGTCTCCTACACCGGTGACGCCGAAGTCGGCCCGAGCGGCGACGTCCAGGACGAGGCGATCAGCCTTTTCAATTTCCCCGTGACGACATCGCTGAAGACGGCGAAGATCTACAGCGCCCATTTCGACATCACCGAGACCTATTCCTGGGCATGCCCCACGTCCGGGCACAACCAGACGGTCGACCTCTACGCCCCCACGAAAGTCCTGTCGTCCTCCAACGCCACATGGAACAGCTGGTCCGGCAGCCTCGGCAGCAAGGTCGACTCCCATTCCTTCGCCCTCGGGTACAACAGCGGCTGCCCGGCAGGTGGCGCACCGCCCTTCGACGTCACGAGCACCATCGCGAAGGACCTGACGGCCGGAACCACCACACAGACCCTGGCGATGCGGGCGGACAGCCACACCGACAACTACGCCCTCAAGCGCTTCAAGGCCGGTTCGGCGCAGCTCGTCATCACCTACGACAAATACCCGAACACTCCCAAGGGGCTTTTCACCTCCCCGAAGACCAATTGCAAGGACACGCTCTTCGGCGACACCGCCGTCAGCCTCTACGCCCCCGTCTCCACCCCCACGGGCGCGGCACTGACCACGACGTTCACGCTCTACAAGACCGCGGACACCGCCAAGACCAACCTACTGACCTCGGCAAACGGAATCGCCGCCCGCACCTATCACGGCGCGTCCGGACAGAACGCGGTACTGAAGCTCCCGGAGACGTTCTTCAAGAAAGTCGCGTCCGGCGGCCTCGGTACCTTCAGCTGGACGGTGACCACCTCCGACGGCACGCTCAGCTCCAAGGCCTCGGCCACCCCCTGCACCTTCGGCTGGGACGCCAGCCGTCCCGGTGCCCCGGACATCGCCCCGGCCACCGCGCCGCGTGACGGCGGCCGGATCTGCCCCACCCTCGACGACCCCGACATGGGGGCGGTCCAGCCCATCGGCGCCCGCTGCTCGTTCAGCATCACGCCGCCCTCCGGCCAGTCCGTGTCGGGGTACGCCTACCAGATCAACCAGTCCTCTCCGGTGACGGTCGACGCGAAGGGCGCGCTCACCATCACCGTGCCGGTCAGCCGGCTCGTCAACACCCTCACCGTCACCGCGTTCTCGCCGGGCGGCAACCTCGGCCAGCCCGCGTCCACCGAGTTCCTCGGCACCGCGATCACCCCGGCGGCCGCGGACGGCGACGTCAACCTCGACGGCACGCCCGACCTCGTCACCGTCGGCGGGCCGGGCAGCTCGCTCCCGTCCGGGGCGTGGCTGGCCGCCGGGCACCCGTACGGCAGTGTGAGCGAGGCCGCGACGGACATCGGCGTGGGCGGTCTCCAGACCGACGACGAGGCGGGCACGCCGAAGCCGTCCGACTGGGACGGCGCCCAGGCCGTCACCGGCGACTTCTGCGGCAACGGCGCCCAGGACGTCCTGGCCTACTTCAGCGCTGACGGCAGCGGCGCGGTCGTGTGCAACGACGGGAGCAGCGGTGCCCTCGCGCCGGGCAACCCGACCACGATCGGCACGTCCTCGGCCCCGTACGAGATCCCGGACGGCACCTTCACCGACGCGGACGGCACCCCCGCCACCCAGGTCGTCACCGCGGGCGACACCAGCGGCGCGCACACCGGACTCCCCGACCTGCTCGCGACGATGGACAACACGCTTTACCTCACCTACAGCTTCACCGCCAACGGCTACGGCTTCCTCCTCGACCCCGACTGGGGCACCTGCGCGAGCTGCTACGCCCTCACCGCGCTCAACACCCCGGACGGCACCCAGGACTGGGACAGCTGGACACTCACGACCGCCCAACTGTCCACCGGGACCGCGCTCTACCTGTGGAACCCCGGCACCGGCGAACTCGACCTGTGGACCGGACTCGGCATCAGCACGGACGGCACCACCCTCACCACGGCCGGCCGGATCCAGCTCGCCGCGGCAGGCTGGAACCAGGCCCCCGCGCACCCGCTGACCCTGCGCGCCGCCGACCTCGGCGGTGACGGCAACCCGTCGCTGTGGACGGTCGACCGCACCACCGGCCACGTCACCCCGTACCTCTTCAACGGCACCACGCTCACCCCGCAGACCGCGCAGACCGTCTCCAACCCCTCACACGTCTGGCCGCTGAAGGACGGCACGGACGGCCAGGCCACCACGGCGGCCGACACCGTCGGCACCCTCGACCTGCACGGCGGCACGGGCGCCACCTGGAACGACAGCGACGACCAGCACAGCCCGGACGCCGCCTTCAACGGCACCAGCGCCGGGGTCCTCACGTCCACCGGCCCGGCGGTGACCACCAACGCGGCCTTCACCGTCTCCGCCTGGGTCAAGCCCGAGACGCTGGACACCAAGGTCCTCGAACAGGAAGCCACCGTCGAGCCCGGCTTCGTGTTGTACTCCAACTCCACGGACAACAGCTGGCGCTTCGCCATGGCGACCTCCGACACCGGCCCGACCTGGGACATCACGCAGTCCCGCACGAACGCCGCGATCCCCGGTTTCTGGACGCACCTGGTGGCCGGCTACGACCCCGGCACGTCCACCATGGCCCTCTACGTGGACGGGGCGCTCCAGGGCAAGGTCAAGCACACCAAGACGTCCTGGAACGCCACCCACTCCTTCGACATCGGGGAGTTCTTCAGCAGCGGCAGCCGCAGCAGCTTCTTCAAGGGCCAGGTCTCCGACGTGCAGACCTGGAACTCCGTCCTGACCGCCGCGCAGATCGCCGACCTGTCGGGAGCGCGCCCGGCCGCCACGCCCTCCGGGCCGCTGGCGTCGAAGGTGCCCGGCGTGTGCGCGGACGACCCCTCCGGGGCCACGGCCAACGGCACCAAGGTCCAGGTCTACACCTGCAACGGCAGTCCGGCGCAGAACTGGACCGCCTACCCCGACGGGACGCTGCACCCCGGCAGCCACGCCAAGATCTGCGTGGACGTCGCCTCGGCCGGTACCACCGCGGGCAGCCTCGTCCAGCTCGACGCGTGCAGCACCTCGGCAGCGCAGCAGTGGCAGGTGCTCGACGACGGGCAGGTCAAGAACGTCCACTCCGGGCTGTGTCTGGCCGACCCCGGCTCCGCGACCACGCTCGGCACCCAGCTCGCGCTGGCCGCCTGCGACAACGGAACGGCCGTGACCTGGTCGATCCCGCAGACCGGTGCCGTCAACGAATGGATGCTCAACGAGACCGGTGGCACCACCGCGCACGACGCCGTCGCCGCGGATACCGCCACCGCCACCGGCGGCGTCACCTGGGGCACGAGCACCGACAGCGCCGGCCGTAGCATGCCGGCCGCCACCTTCGACGGCACGGGCTCGCTCGGCACCCAGCACTGGGGCGTGGACACGACCGGCAGCTTCGCGGTCTCGGCCTGGGTGAACGTGACCGACCTCTCCAAGTACCAGACCATCCTGTCCGAGGGCGGCACCACCAGTTACGCCTTCGACCTGTACTACTCGCCCGTCTACCAGGCGTGGATCTTCAACCGCTCCGCCACCGACACCACCAACCCCACGCTGGTGCGCTCCAAGTCCACCGACAACCCGGCGATCCCGGCACCCGCGGTGAACACCTGGACGCTGCTCACGGGCGTGTACGACGCCACCACCGACCCCGCCCACCCGACCGTCCGCCTCTACGTCAACGGCATGCTGGCCAGCGCGATCCCCTTCCCGTACACCCCCTGGGACACCCACAGCCACCTCGACATCGGCCGGGACTTCTTCAACGGGGCCTACAACCCCGACGACCTGGTCACCGGCTCCGTCGCCGACGTCCGGCACTACGACCGGCCGCTCACCGACCAGGAGGCCTACGCCCTCTACGACGACGGCACGGGCATCCCGGCCTCGGCCGCCCACTGGCGCCTCGACGAGGCGAGCGGCAGCACCGCGGCCGACGCCGTCGGTGACGCGCACGACGCGACCCTGCACGGCACGGCGACCTGGAACACCGCCGACCACGGCGGATCCCTCGCGCTGGACGGCACCACCGGCTACCTCGACACGGCGGGGCCGGTGCTCGACACCGGCAACAGCATGACCGTCTCGGCGTGGGTGAAACTGAAGGACACCAGCGTCAACAGCACCTTCGTGGCCGCCGACGGCGTACACACCAGCGTCTTCCAGCTCTACTACTCCACCGCCTACGGCTGGACCTTCAACCGGCTCGGCTCCGACGTGGACACCCCCGTCATCACCCGGTCGTACAGCGGGACCGCCGCCGTGCACACCGGGGTGTGGACCCATCTGGTCGGCGTCTACGACAAGGGCTCGGGGACGGTCCGGCTGTACGTCGACGGCATCCCCCAGACCCCCAACTCCTTCACCACCCCCTGGACGGGCGAGGGGAACTTCCAGCTGGGCCGCCGCCGCTCGGCGGGCGTCTACGGCGAGTACGCCAAGGGCTCCCTCGCGGACGTGACCCTCTGGAGCACCGCCCTGACCCCGACCCAGATCGCCAACCTCGGCTGACGAGACCGTCCCCGGCACGCCCCGTGGTCCGGGCTCCTTCCCGGGAGCCCGGACCACGGGGCGGCCTGCAGAAGGAAAGACGTGATGATGGCTCACCCAAGACGCAAGTCCGCTGCCAGGAGAGGCGCCGCCGCGCTCGCGCTCGGCGCGCTCTCGGCGGCATTCCTCGTGGCCCTGCCACCCGGCGACGCGACCGCCGACAGCGGAACACCGGCTCCCACGTCCGTGAACAGCCCGGCGCACCACGCCCTCTCGGCCGACGAAGCCGCGGCGAAGGCGGCGTCGACCGGGCGACCGGTCGTCGCCTCGGCCCTGACCACCGCGGTGTCGCAGACCACGGCCAACCCGGACGGCACCCTGACGCTCGCCCAGACGGCCACGCCCACACGCGTGCTGAAGGACGGCGCCTGGACCGCGATCGACCCCACCCTGACCGCCGGCCCGGACGGCACGCTCTCCCCGAAAGCCACCCCGAGCAGCGTGATCCTCTCCGGCGGCGGCACCGGGCCGCTGCTCTCCCTGCACACCGGCGGCCAGGGCTTCACCCTCACGCTGCCGGTGTCGCTCCCCGCACCCACCGTGTCGGGGGCGAGCGCCGAGTACGACGGCGTCCTGCCCGGCGTCGACCTCACCGTCACCGTCGACCCCAGCGGCGGCGTCAGCGACGTCCTCACCCTCCACACCCCGGCGGCGGCGCGCAATCCGCAGCTCACCACGCTGCTGAACGCGGACATCGCCACCACCCCCGGCCTCACGGCCACCTCCGACGCCAACGGCACCGTCCAGGTCGAGGACGCAGCAGGGCACGCCGTCTACACCGCCCCGACCCCGCTGGCCTGGGACTCGGCGGAAGCGGCGGACACCGCGGACACCGCCACCGCGAACGCCCTCCGCCGTGACGCGTCCGGCGCCCGCCCCTCCTCCGCCCTGCGCCGCGGCGCCGCCGCCCACAGCCGGCAGGTGGGCGTCACCGCCGGGCACGGCAGACTCGCCCTCACCCCGCCCGCCGCACTCCTCGGCGCGAGCGACACCCGCTACCCGGTCTTCGTCGACCCCACCTACTCCCCCGCCTACGGCGCCACCGGCTGGGCCAGCCCCGGCTCCGGTGTCCCCTCGCAGAACTTCTGGAAGAGCTCCGTCTCCTACACCGGTGACGCGGAGGTCGGCCCCAGCGGCGACGTCCAGGACGAGGCGATCAGCCTTTTCAGTTTCCCCGTGACGACATCGCTGAAGACGGCGAAGATCTACAGCGCCTCCTTCGACATCACCGAGACCTACTCGTGGGCCTGCCACACCTCGGGCCACAACCAGAAGGTCGACCTCTACGCCCCCGCCAAGATCCTGTCGTCCTCGAACGCGACCTGGAACAACTGGTCGGACGCACTCGGCACCCGGGTCGACCAGCAGGACTTCGCCCTCGGCTACGGCAGCGGCTGCCCGGCGGGCGGCGCACCGCCCTTCGACGTCACGAGCACCATCGCGAAGGACCTGACGGCCGGAACGACCACACAGACCCTGGTCATGCGGGCGGACAGCCACACCGACAACTACGCCCTCAAGCGCTTCAACCCGAAGACGGCGCAGCTCGTCATCACCTACGACAAGTACCCGAACACCCCCAAGGGCCTGTTCACCTCACCCCCGACGAACTGCTCGAACACCGTGCTGGGCGACACGGCCGTCAGCCTCTACGCCCCCGTCTCCACACCCACCGGCGCGGCGCTGACCACGACCTTCACCCTCTACAAGACCGCGGACACCGCCAAGACCAACCTGCTGACGCCCGCGAACGGGATCGCCGCCGACACGTACCACGGCGGTTCGGGGCAGAACGCGGTGCTGAAGCTTCCGGAGACGTTCTTCAAGGCCCGTGCGGCCGGGGCGAGCACGTCGTTCACCTGGCGGGTGCAGACATCGGACGGCACCCTCACCTCGGCCTCGTCCGCGACCTGCGCCTTCTCCTGGGACGCCAGCAGGCCCGGCGCCCCCGGGGTGAGCCCCGCGGCCTCGCCGCCGGACGGGAGCCACACATGCCCGACGCTCGACGCGTCCGACACGGGCTCGGCGCAGTCCCTCGGCGCCCGGTGCTCGTTCGACGTCACCCCGCCGACGGGCGGCGCGATCTCGGGCTACGCCTACCAGCTCAACCAGTCCGCCCCGGTGACCGTGGACGCGACCGGTCCGACGACCATCACCGTGCAGGTCAGCCGACTGGTCAACACCCTCACCGTCAACGCCGTCTCCCCCGGCGGCAACCTGGGGTCGCCCACCTTCGTGGAGTTCACCGGCACGGGGATCACCCCACCGGCCCGGGACGGCGACATCAACCTGGACGGCACGCCCGACCTCGTCACGGTCGGCGGCCCGGGTACGGCGATGCCCTCGGGCGCATGGCTGGCGACCGGCCACCAGGACGGCACGGTGGCCCCGGCGGCGACCGACATCGGCGCCGACGGCCTGCAGAAGGACAACCTCGACACCACCGCGCCACCCGCCGACTGGGACGGCGCACAAGCGATCACCGGCGACTTCTGCGGCAACGGCGCCCAGGACGTCCTCGCGTACTTCAGCGGTGACGGCAGCGGGCGAGTCGTCTGCAACGACGGCAGCAGCGACCCGCTGGAACCCGGCAACCCCACGACGATCGGCCAGTCCTCGGCGCCGTACGAGATCGCCCCCGGCTCGTTTCCCGGCGCGGACGGCACCCAGGCCTCCCAGGTCGTCGCCGCGGGCAACACCAGCGGCGCGGACACCGGGCTCCCCGACCTCCTCGCCAAGGCCGGTGACCAGCTCTACCTGGCGTACAGCTTCGCCGCCAACACGTACAGCACCGGCTCCGACCCGGACTGGGACGACTGCTCGTCGTGCTACGCACTCACCTCGCTCACCTCGCCCGACGGCACCATGGACTGGGACAGCTGGACGATCGCGACCGCTCAGCTGGACTCCGGCACCGCCATGTACCTGTGGAAGCCCGCCACCGGTGAACTCGACCTGTGGACGGGCCTGTCGCGGACACCGGACGGCACCTCGCTGACGACGACGGGCCGGTACCGGATCGCCCAGAGCGGCTGGCACCAGAATCCGTCCGACTCCCTGTCCCTGCGGGCCGCCGACCTCACCGGCCAGGGCGTGCCGTCGCTGTGGGCGGCCGACCTCACCACCGGCGAGGTCACCTGTTCCACACCGTCCGCCCTGGCCGACGCCCCGGAACTTGACGCCACGACCACGAAGCTGCTCACCGCCGACCACTCCTGGCAGTTCGCGGACATCGGCGACAACGACGACGGCGCGGTCTTCACCGGCAGCGCGGACAGCACCGGCTCCCTCACGCTCGCCCCGGTGGCGTCGGGGACACCCGCCGCCCGCTGGAACACCGGCGACCTGTTCAGCCCGGACGTGCTCCTCAACGGCACCGCGGCGAGCGACCTGCACGCCGGGGCGGCCATCGGGCTGAAGCAGAGCTTCACCGTCTCCCTGTGGGCGAACCCCTCCGCGTACGGCGGGGCCGTCCTCTCCCAGGACGGCACTTCGTACTCCGGCGTCAGCATCCGCGCCACCGCGGGCGGCTGGCAGGCGAGCCTCGGCACCGCTGACGGCTCGACAAGCGCCGCGGACGTCATCACCGGCGGCCGGACCCAGCTCAACACCTGGACCCATCTGACGCTCACCTACAACAGCGCCATCGGCGTCGCCGACCTCTACGTGAACGACACCTACGTGGCCACCGGCGCCCACGCGGCCCCGGCCTCCGGCGCGAGCGGCGGCTTCCACCTCGGCAGCGACCTCGTCGGCAAGAGCCGCGCCGACTTCTACGCCGGGCAGGTGGCCGACGTCCAGGTCTGGGCCGGCCACGCGATCGCTCCCCCGCAGCCCTCGACCCCGCCCGGCTACCACCAGGCCGTCACCCCCACCCGGATCCTGGACACCCGCACCGCGGCCGGACTCGTCCACGCGAGCCACAACGTCACGGCCGGGACCGCCACGGTGCCCGGCGGCTCGGTCGTCCAGCTCCAGATCAGCGGCGACACGGTCACCCCCGCCGTCGCGGGAGCCCCGACGAAGATCCCGGCCTCCGTCACCGCGGTCGCCGTCGAGGTGACGGCGGCGAACGAGCAGGACCACGGCTACGTCACGGCCTACGCGGACGGGGCCCAGCAGCCGCTGTCGTCGTCCACCAACTTCGCCCCCGCGGTCACCACGACCGGCTACCAGATCGTGCCCGTCGGCGGCGACGGGAAGATCGACCTCTACACGCACGGCAACACGACCAGCGACATCGCCCTCATCGTCGATCTCACGGGCTACTTCACCAGCGACGCCACGCTCACCGGCGACGAGACCTACCACCCCCTCCCCACCGCGAGCCGGATCCTCAACACCTCCGTCAGCACGGCGGGAACCAGCCTCACCGCCACCGGCACGGTACCGGCCAACACCACGTTCACCCTGGACGTCGCGGGCAAGGGCGGGATACCGGCGAACGCCACCGGGGTCGCCCTCAACATCACCACGTCGGGCGCCACGAGCGCCGGTTACCTCGGCGTGTACGCCAGCGGCAGCACACCGGCCGACCCCGTCACCAGTCTCACCTACGGCACCACCACGCCACGGGCCTCCATGGCCGCCGACACGCCGACAGGCACCGGCGGGAAGATCACCGTCAGCAACCACAACGGGGTCACCGCCGTCATCGTGGACGTCTCCGGCTACTACCTCGCGGGGACGTCGGGGCAGACCTACCACGCGGTCAACCCCACCCGCCTGGTGGTGACGTCCAACGGCGTCGGCGGGCTGCCGCCCGGCCCCGTCACGTCGAACGGCACGTACACGCTCTCGCAGGCCGACGTCCGGCAGATCACCACGGCTGCCAGGCCCACACTCGCCCTCATGCTCACGGAGGCGTCGGGCACCGACTACGGCTACCTCACCGCCTACCCGGCGGACGGTACCCTCCCCCCGACGTCCAACCTGAACTGGGTCGCGGGCGACACCAACGCGAATCTCGCGGTCGTGCCGACGAGCGCGGACGGCAGGGTCGTCTTCTCCAACCACAGTCCCGGGACGCTGAACCTCGTCGTCGACTGCAGCGGCTACTTCGCCGGCTGAGCACGCGGTCCCGTCCTGATCCACGTACAGAAAAGAGCACAGCAGTTGGACATCCAGATCGAGAGCCGCATGACGGTCGAGGACATCACCGCGGCGTCCTTCCACATCCAGCGCTGGGAGACGATGCGGATCCTGCCGGGAGCCGTCGTCTTCGCGGTGGTCGCCGTGCTGACCGCCTTCACGGTGCCGGTGGTCGCGATCGTGTGCGGGCTGGGCCTCGCCGTCGTCCTGGGGCTGCACCTGAAGTGGCGGCGGGACGCCCAGCGGATAGCGGAGAGCGCGGTACGGCTCGCCGACCCGTACTCCGTGCGCTTCACCGACACCAAGGCGACCTTCGCGCAGAACGGCAGCGCGGCGGAGTACCCGTGGAAGGAGATCGCGTACGTGACGCGGTCGAACGCCGCGTGGATCGTGGTGCCGGACGACCCGCGGGAGGTCTTCATGCTGCCGCACCGGGCTCTCTCGGCGTCGCAGACGGGTGAGTTCACCCGGCTGCTGTCGGGCTGGCCGCAGCGCAAGTACCGCAAGGCCAGGCTGCCGGAGCCGAGGATGCCGCGGTTCTGACCGGCGTACGGCAGCGGGCCCCCGCCGGGTGATCCGGCGGGGGCCCGCTGCCGCTCCGGGCTCAGCCGCCGACGTAGGCGGCGAGGTGTTCGCCGGTCAGGGTGGGGCGGGTCGTGACGAGGTCGGTGGGGGTGCCCTCGAAGACGATGCGGCCGCCGTCGTGGCCGGCGCCGGGGCCCAGGTCGATGATCCAGTCGGCGTGGGCCATCACCGCCTGGTGGTGCTCGACGACGATGACGGACTTGCCCGCGTCGACCAGGCGGTCCAGGAGGGCCAGGAGCTGGGCGACGTCGGCGAGGTGCAGGCCGGTCGTGGGCTCGTCCAGGACGTAGACGCCGCCCTTCTCGCCCATGTGGGTGGCGAGCTTGAGGCGCTGGCGCTCGCCGCCGGACAAGGTGGTGAGGGGCTGGCCGATGGTGAGGTAGCCGAGGCCGACGTCCATCAGGCGGCCGAGGATCGTGTGGGCGGCGGGGGTGCGGGCGTCGCCGTCCGCGAAGAAGTCCGCGGCCTCGGCGACGGACATCGCCAGCACCTCGCTGATGTCGCGCCCGCCGAAGGTGTACTCCAGCACCTCCGGCGAGAAGCGCTTGCCGCCGCAGTCCTCGCAGGGGGTCGCGACTCCCGCCATCATCGCCAGGTCGGTGTAGACGACCCCGGCGCCGTTGCACGTCGGGCAGGCGCCCTCGGAATTGGCGCTGAAGAGCGCGGGCTTGACGCCGTTCGCCTTCGCGAAGGCCTTGCGGATCGGGTCGAGCAGCCCGGTGTACGTCGCCGGGTTGCTGCGGCGCGAGCCGCGGATCGGGCTCTGGTCGATCGACACGACGCCCGCCTCCGCGGCCTGCGCGCTCCTCATGAGCGAACCGTGCACGAGCGAGCTCTTCCCGGAGCCCGCCACACCCGTCACGACGCACAGCACGCCGAGCGGGATGTCGACGTCCACGTCCTGGAGGTTGTTGGCGTCGGCGCCGCGCACCGCGAGGGTGCCGGAGGGCTTGCGCACCTCGTCCTTGAGCGTCGCCCGGTCGTCGAGGTGGCGGCCGGTGGTCGTGCCGCTGGCGCGCAGCCCCGCGACGCCGCCCTCGTACGTGACCGTGCCGCCCGCGGCGCCCGCTCCCGGGCCGAGGTCCACGACGTGGTCGGCGATCTCGATCGTCTCCGGCTTGTGCTCGACGACCAGCACCGTGTTGCCCTTGTCGCGCAGCCGCAGCAGCAGGCCGTTCATCCGCTGGATGTCGTGCGGGTGCAGGCCCACCGTGGGCTCGTCGAAGACGTACGTGACGTCGGTGAGCGACGAGCCGAGCTGCTTGATCATCTTCACGCGCTGCGACTCGCCGCCCGACAGCGTGCCCGCGGGCCGGTCGAGCGCCAGGTAGCCGAGGCCGATCTCGGTGAAGGAGTCCAGCGTCACCGACAGCGCCGCCAGCAGCGGGGCGACGGACGGCTCGTCCAGGCCGCGCACCCACTGCGCGAGGTCGCTGATCTGCATCGCGCACGCGTCCGCGATGCTCACCCCGCCGATCTTCGACGACCGCGCGCCCTCCGCCAGCCGCGTGCCGTCGCACTCCGGACACGTGGTGAAGGTGACCGCGCGCTCCACGAAGGCCCGGATGTGCGGCTGGAGCGACTCCTTGTCCTTCGACAGCATCGACTTCTGGATCTTCGGGACGAGCCCCTCGTAGGTGAGGTTGACGCCCTCGACCTTGACCTTCGTCGGCTCCCGGTAGAGGAAGTCCTGCATCTCCTGCTGCGTGAACTCCGCGATCGGCTTGTGCGGATCGAGCAGCCCGGACTCGGCGTAGACCCGTACCGTCCAGAAGCTGTCGGACTTCCAGCCGGGGATCGTGAAGGCGCCCTCGGCGAGCGACTTCGAGTCGTCGTAGAGCTGGCTCAGATCGATGTCGGAGACGGTGCCGCGGCCCTCGCAGTGCGTGCACATGCCGCCCGTGCGGTTGAAGGTCGCCTTCACGGCCTTCTTCGCGCCGCGCTCGACGGTGATCGCGCCGGACGCGTGGACCGAGGGCACGTTGAAGGCGTACGCGCTGGGCGGGCCGATGTGCGGGGTGCCGAGGCGGCTGAAGAGGATGCGCAGCATGGCGTTGGCGTCGGTGGCCGTGCCGACGGTGGAGCGCGGGTCGGCGCCCATCCGCTGCTGGTCGACGCTGATCACGGTGGTCAGGCCCTCCAGCACGTCCACGTCGGGACGGGAGAGCGTCGGCATGAAGCCCTGCACGAAGGCGCTGTACGTCTCGTTGATGAGCCGCTGAGACTCGGCGGCCACCGTGTTGAAGACCAGCGAGCTCTTGCCGGAGCCGGACACGCCGGTGAAGGCGGTCAGCTGGCGCTTGGGGATCTCGACGTGGACGTCCTTGAGGTTGTTCACGCGGGCGCCGTGCACACGGATCACGTCATGGCTGTCCGGGCCGGTGCCCGCGCCCGTTCCCGTTCCCGCTCCCGTTCCCGCTTGTGCGTCCGTCCCCGTCATCGCGCTCTCCCTCGTCGGTGCGGCCGTACTGCCCGCCGCCACCGTAGCCGGGCGCGGAGCCGGGACGCTTCTCCGTTCCTGACCCGCGGGCGGGGCGTGCGGACACGCCGAAGGGCGGCGGGGCCGGTGTGGCCCCGCCGCCCTTCGAACCGTGCTTTCGCCGGTGACGGATCAGTACGCGGAATTCACGTTGTCCATCGTGCCGTAACGGTCGGCGGCGTAATTGCACGCGGCGGTGATGTTCGCGACCGGGTCGTAGATGTTGTGCGACGTGCCGGCCACGTGGAAACGGTTGAACGTCGGGTCGATCACCTGGAGCAGACCCTTCGAGGGAATGCCGTTGCGGGCGTTGATGTCCCACAGGTTGATCGCCTTCGGGTCACCACTGGACTCGCGGATGATGTTGCGGTGGATTCCCTCGTACGTGCCGGGGATCCCCTTCTTGTGCATGATGTCGAGCGACTCGCGGATCCAGCCGTCCAGGTTGTTCGCGTAGTGCTTCGCGGCCGGCTTGGACGCGGGCTTGGACGCGGTGGTGCTCTTCTTCGGCGCGGCCTTGGGCGCGCTCTTCTTCGGGGCGTCGGCGCGGTGCGACGAGCGGTTCGCGGCGGCCTCGGCCTTCGCGCGCTCGTTCGCCTCGGCGGCGGCCTTCTTCTTCGCGGCCGCGCCCGCGGCCTCCTTCTGGGCCTGCTCGGCCTTGGCCGCCTTCTGCTGCGCGGAGTCGGTGATCGCCTTCTGCGACGCCATACCAGTCTGCGCACCCAGGTCCTTGGTGGGCGTACCGGTGGAGACGGAGAACCCGGTCGGGTCGCCCGCCGCGGTCGCCGAGCCGGCTCCGGCGGTCGCCTCCAGGCCGGTGACGGTCAGCACGACCGCTGCGGCGGCGACAGCGCCGGCTGCGGTGATCTTGTGCTTCTTCGACATCTGCTGGAACTTCGCGAACGACGGGAGCTTCTTCGGGATCGTGGGGAGCTGCATGGAGAAATTACCTCTTCCGTAGCGGGACCCCTGAATTGTTAGGGGGCGGGGATCCGCCGGTCAACGACCCGCACTACGGCATGCATTCGTAGGACGCTTTCGGAAGGCCGGTATTCCGTGCGATACGGCGGCCGAGGTTCACTAAGCGGCCTAGTATGTGACGCACGTCCCGTCGAGGACGTCACAAGGGGGCGCCCCCGCTCTCACCGCGAGTGAGAACGGGGGCGCCGGACGTGAGCGAATTGCGGCGGTCTTTGTGACCGCGGTCACGCGGAATTGAGGACGGAAAGGAAAGGGGGCGGGTTCCTACGGTTCCTCAGCGGCCCGCGGGCTCGGGTGCGGGGGCCCCGGAGGGCGCGGGCACCGCCTTGTCGCCGCCGCCGGAGCGCGACGGCCGGACGAGCACCAGCACCAGCAGGCCGCCGAGCAGGCCCGCGACCGCCGCCCACACCGAGATACGGTCCAGGGCCGCCGCGTACGCCGCGTGCGTGGAGCCGCCGTGCCCGGTGACATGGCGCAGCCGCGCGGTGAAGACCGCCCCGAGGACGGCGACACCCAGCGTCATCCCCAGCTGGCGCGCGGTGTTCAGCGCCCCGCCCGCCATGCCCGCGCGGTGCGGCGGCACCGCGTCCACCGCGGCAGCGGCCAGCACCGGCGTGGTCAGCCCGACGCCCACCCCGGTCACCGCGAAACCGGCGGCCAGCGAGGCCGCGCCCGACGAGGTGTGCACGGTCAGTGTCAGCAGGCCGCAGCCCGCGCCGATGATCACCAGGCCCAGCCCGATCGGCAGCCGCGCCGGGAAGCGGTGCATCACGCGCCCGGCGATCGCCGCGACCACGAAGGCCGTGGCCGCCATCGGCATCATCGCCAGACCGCCGCGGATCGGGCTGAGGCCCAGCACGTTCTGCAGCCACAGGGAGAAGTAGACGAAGCCGCTGAAGGCCGCCGCCTGGTACAGCAGGCCGCCCACGAGCAGGCCGCTGAAGCCGGGGCGGCGCAGCAGGGCCAGGTCGATCATCGGATGGGCCGAGCGCGCCTCGATCGCGACGAAGCCGACGGCGGCGACCGCGCTCACCACGAAGGCGGCGACCGTCAGCCCGTCCGTCCAGCCCGCGTCACCGCCGCGGATCAGGGCGTACGTGACGGCGGCCACGGCGACCGTGAAGGCCGCGGCCCCCGGCAGGTCCAGCCGGCCCGTGCCGCGCCGGCCGTGATCGGGCAGCACCCGCAGGGTGAGCAGCACCGCGACCGCCGCGATCGGCAGGTTGACCAGGAAGATCGCCTGCCAGCCGAAGCCCTGGGTGAGCAGCCCGCCCAGGATCGGCCCGGCCGCGGCGGCGGCACCGTTGACCGCGCCCCACACACCGAACGCGACCCCGCGGTCACGCCCCTGGTAGGAGGACGCCACCAGGGCGGCGGAGGTCGCGAACATCGCCGCGCCGCCGATGCCCTGCACGCCCCGCGCGGTGATCAGCGCGGCGGCGTTCGGCGAGAGGGCCGCGCCCAGCGAGGCCACGGCGAAGAGGACGAGCCCGGCCGCGTACAGCCGCCGGTGCCCGAAGAGGTCGCCCAGCGAGCCGGCCACGAGCAGCAGCGCGGCCAGCGCGAGGGCGTACACGTCCACCACCCACTGGAGGGAGGAGAAGGGTGCGTCGAGGTCGGACGCCATCCGCGGCAGCGCGACGTTCACGATCGTGACGTCGACCAGCAGGATGAAGGCGCCCAGGCAGATCGCCACGAGGGGCAGCCATTTGCGCATGGGACGGGGCTCCGTTTTCGGCTCGTTCGGGGGTGCGGGTCGGGTGCGGGCGGTTCGCTTGCGGGCGGTTCGCTTGCGGGGGTCGGGGTACGCGGCTCGGGGATGAGGCCGGTCCGGGTGGACCGGGATCCGGGTGGACCGGGATCCGGGTGGCGCCCGTGCTCCACTGCTCCGGTACTGACACCGCCGGACGGCCCTTCCGGGCGGTCGCCCGGCTGTCCGACCGTTCAAGCGTGCGGCCCGCGTACCGAAATCCTCGGCCGATCCGCCCTGGCTGGCGGAATCCGACACGCAGTAGGCTCATCACGTGGAATCCGACACGACATGGGCACCCTTGCGCGTCTTCGACCCGCTCGACCAGCAGATCGTGCAGGCCCTGCAACTCGACGGGCGCGCGCCCTTCCGCCGTATCGGCGAGGTGCTCGGCGTCTCCGACCAGACCGTGGCCCGCCGGCACGCCCGGCTGCGGGAGACCGCCGGACTGCGTGTGCTCGGGCTGACCGAGCCGCTGCGGATGGGACTCACGCCCTGGTTCGTCCGTGTGCGCTGCACGCCGGACGCCGCCCAGCAGATCGGCGAGGCGCTCGCCCGGCGTACCGACACCCGCTGGGTGAGCCTGCTGTCCGGCGGTACGGAGATCGGCTGCATGACCCATGTCTCCGACCCGGCGGCGGACCCGCACGCCCTGCTCCTCCAGAAGCTGCCGCGCACCCCGCGCGTGGTCCAGGTCAGCGCGCACGCCCTGCTGCACGTCTTCTTCGGCGGCGACCTCAGCCCGTATAGCAGGCTCGGGCCGCTCACCCCCGGCCAGGTCGCGGCGCTGCGCCCGGCGCCGCCCGCGGAGTCCGCGGAGCCGCCCCTGCTCGACGAGGGCGACCGGCGGCTGCTGGAGCTGCTGGCGCACGACGGCCGCACCCCGGCGGCCGAGCTGGCGGCCGCCACCGGGTGGTCGCCCACCACGGTCCGCCGCCGGATGACGGAACTACGGGCGTCCGGCGTGCTCTACTTCGACCTCGACTTCGCCGCGGGCCTGCACCCGAGCGAGCTGCGGACCTCCCTGTGGCTGGAGGTCGAACCGGCGCACCTGGCCGCGGCGGGTACGGCGCTGGCCGCGCACACGGAGGTCGCCTTCGCGGCGGCCACCACGGGGACGTCGAACCTCTACGCGTCCCTCCTGTGCCGGGACGCGCCCTCCCTCTACCGCTACCTCACCGGCCCGGTGGCCGCCCTCCCCGGCGTCCGCCGCACCGAGACGGCCCCCATCCACCGCACCCTCAAGGGCGCGGGCCCCTTCTTCGTCCCGGGCCGCTGATCCCCGGGACGCGGACCGCGCCCGGTCAGAAGCCGAGGCGGCGCAGCTGCTTGGGGTCGCGCTGCCAGTCCTTCGCGACCTTGACGTGCAGGTCGAGGAAGACCGGCGTACCGAGCAGCGCCTCGATCTGCTTGCGGGACTTCATGCCGACCTCCTTCAGGCGGGCGCCCTTGGGGCCGATGATGATGCCCTTCTGGGAGGGCCGCTCGATGTAGACGTTGGCGTGGATGTCGACCAGCGGGCGGTCGGCGGGCCGGTCCTCGCGCGGGGCCATCTCCTCCACGACGACGGCGATGGAGTGCGGCAGCTCGTCGCGTACGCCCTCCAGCGCGGCCTCGCGGATCAGCTCGGCGACCATGATCTGCTCGGGCTCGTCGGTGAGGTCGCCCTCGGGGTAGAGGGCGGGGCCCTCCGGGAGCAGCGGGACCAGCAGGTCCGCGAGCAGGCCCACCTGCTCGCCGGAGACCGCCGAGACGGGCACGATCTCCGCCCACTCGATCCCCAGCTCGCGGCCGAGCTTGTCGACGGCCAGCAGCTGCCCGGCGAGGGCCTTGGAGTCGACCAGGTCGGTCTTGGTGACCACCGCGACCTTGGGGGTCTTGCGGATCTCGGCCAGCTCGCGCGCGATGTACGTGTCGCCGGGGCCGAGCTTCTGGTCGGCGGGCAGGCAGAAGCCGATGACGTCCACCTCGGCCCAGGTGCTGCGGACGACGTCGTTGAGACGCTCGCCGAGCAGCGTGCGGGGCTTGTGCAGGCCGGGGGTGTCGACCAGCACGAGCTGGGCCTCGGGGCGGTGGACGATGCCGCGCACGGTGTGCCGGGTGGTCTGCGGCCGGTTGGAGGTGATCGCCACCTTCTGGCCGACCAGAGCGTTCGTGAGGGTGGACTTTCCGGCGTTGGGGCGGCCCACGAAGCAGGCGAAGCCGGACCGGTGGGCGGGGCCGGTGGCGGGGGTGCGAGCGCTCATGGCCCTCATTCTCCCCGATGGCGGCGGTGCGCGCGGACGCGCGGCTCCCCGCGGCGGCGCGGGCGGGCTCGGCCCGGCTGCGCGGGCGCGCGGACGGGCGCCCGCGGCGGCCGCAGCCTCACGCATCGTGAGGATGGCGTAATACCCACGCAACACGAAACACGGCGGAAACACCCGCGCCCACATCCGGAAACGCGCACCCGTGACGCTTCCGTACAACCGCCTGTGGAAGGACCCCGCCCGTGCTGCTGCTGTCCTCCGGCCCCTCCGGCCAGACGGCCGTGAACGCCGCCGACACCGCGTGGCTGCTGGCCGCGACCGCCCTGGTGCTGCTCATGACGCCCGGCCTCGCGCTCTTCTACGGCGGCATGGTCCGCAGCAAGAGCGTCCTCAACATGCTGATGATGAGCTTCGTCTCGATCGCGCTGGTCACGCTGGTGTGGCTGCTCGCCGGATACACGCTGGCCTTCGGGCACGACGCGGGCGGGCTCGGCCTCATCGGCGACCTGAAGAACGTCGGCATGCACGGCATCGGGCCGACCGCGATGCACGGGCACGTGCCGACGCTGCTCTTCGCGACCTTCCAGCTGACCTTCGCCGTGATCACGGCCGCGCTGATCAGCGGGGCGGTCGCCGACCGGGCGCGGTTCGGGGCCTGGATGGTCTTCGTGCCGGTGTGGACACTGGCCGTATACGTCCCCGTGGCGCACTGGGTCTTCGCAGACGGCGGCTGGGTCGTCTCGAAGCTGCACGCGCTGGACTACGCGGGCGGCACGGTCGTGGAGGTGTGCTCGGGCGCCTCCGGGCTGGCGCTGGCGATCGTGCTGGGGCCGCGGCTGGGCTTCCGCAAGGAGGCGATGCGGCCGCACAACCTGCCGCTGGTGCTGCTGGGCGCCGGGCTGCTGTGGTTCGGCTGGTTCGGCTTCAACGCCGGATCCGCGCTGGGCGCCAACGGCATGGCGGGCGCCGCCTTCCTCAACACCCAGACCGCGGGCTGCGCGGGCCTGCTGGGCTGGCTGGCCGTCGAGAAGCGGCGGGACGGGCACGCCACGACGCTGGGCGCCGCCTCCGGCTCGATCGCGGGCCTGGTCGCGATCACCCCCTCCTGCGGCAGCGTGGACGTCCCCGGCGCCGCGCTCGTCGGCCTCGCGGCGGGCGTGCTGTGCTCGTACGCGGTGAGCTGGAAATTCCGCTGGGGGGTGGACGACTCGCTGGACGTCGTGGGCGTCCACCTCATGGGCGGCATCGTCGGCACCGCCCTGATCGGCCTGCTGGCCACCGAGTCCATGACCGGGGGGCCGGAGGGCCTGTTCTACGGCGGCGGCCTGGCGCAGCTGGGCCGCCAGCTCACGGCGATCGGGGCGGTCGGGGCCTACGCCTTCGCCGTCACGTACGCGATCGGCAAGGTCATCGACCGGCTGCTGGGCTTCCGGGCGAGCGAGGAGCACGAGAGGAGGGGCCTGGACCTCACCGTGCACGCCGAGACCGCCTACGATCACGGCGTACTCACGCACGGTACGTCGCACGGCGCCGCCGCCGGGCACGCCGCCGCAGCGCAGGCCGCGCACGACAGGAGCCCCTTGGGATGAAGCTGGTCACCGCCGTCATCAAGCCGTACAAGCTGGACGACGTGAAGACCGCCCTGCAGGAGATGGGCGTGCAGGGCATGACCGTGACCGAGGCCAGCGGCTACGGCAGGCAGCGCGGCCACACCGAGGTCTACCGGGGCGCCGAATACCGCGTGGACCTCGTGCCGAAGGCGCGCATCGAGGTGCTGGTGGAGGACGCGGAGGCGGAGGCCGTGATCGCGGCGGTGGTCGCGGCGGCCCGCACCGGCAAGATCGGCGACGGCAAGGTGTGGTCGGTGCCGGTCGAGACGGCCGTCCGCGTCAGGACCGGCGAGTTCGGCCCCGACGCCCTCTGAGTCCCCCCGCGGTCAGCCCGCGGTGACCTGCGCGCGTATCGAGCCGTCCGGCGCCGCCGTGATCACCGGCACCGCGGCGCCGCCCAGATCCCGGACGGCGGCACGGTCGGCGTCGGACGCCGACTCCGCCTCCGTCACGACCGCGGCGGCCTCCAGCGACTTCGCGCCGCTCGCGACGGCCATGGCGACGGCCGTCTGGAGCGCGCTCAGCCGCAGCGACTCCAGCGCGACGGTGCCCGCCACATACGTGCGCCCCGTCTCGTCACGCACCGCGGCGCCCTCGGCCACCCCGTTGCGCGCGCGGGCCGAGCGGGCGAGGGTGACGAGCTTGCGGTCTTCCGGGTCCGACAGCTCGGCTGCCTGCTGCTGATCGCTCATACGCGCGATCATAGGGCGTCCCGCGCACCCCGCCTTTTCTCCCCTGTGGATTGCGCTGCGTGACCGCACCTGCGCAGCCGGCGACCCAACCTCCTGACGACGCTCGGCACCTTCTCCCCCTGAGCCCCGCGGACCGCCCGGCTCACTCCCCCGTCCCGTCCTCCCCGGGGTGCGGCTGCGGGGGCAGGGGCTCGACCAGGACCGTGCCGATGCGGTTGCGGCGGCCCGCCTGGGTCTCGGCGGTCAGGCGGAGGGCGGGGGTGGGGTGGTCGGGGGTGGTGTCCTCGGGGAGGGGGACGACGACCGTGGCGCCGGGGATGGGGACGCGGCCGAGGGACTTGGCCAGCAGGCCGCCGACCGTCTCGACGTCGTCGTCGTCCAGGAGCACGCCGTACAGCTCGCCCAGGTCGCCGATGTCGAGCCGGGCGGTGACCCGGTAGCGGCCCTCGCCCAGGGCCTCGACCGGCGGGGTCTCCTGGTCGTACTCGTCGGTGATCTCGCCGACGATCTCCTCCAGGATGTCCTCGATCGTGACGATGCCCGCGGTGCCGCCGTACTCGTCGACGACGACGGCGACGTGGTTGCGGTCGCGCTGCATCTCGCGCAGCAGGTCGCCGGCGTTCTTGGTGTCGGGGACGAAGGCCGCCGGGCGCAGCACGCTGGTGACGGGCTCGCTCTCGGCGTCGCGGTTGATGTGGGTGCGCCGGGCGAGGTCCTTGAGGTAGACGAAGCCCACGACGTCGTCCTCGCTCTCGCCGGTGACCGGGATGCGGGAGAAGCCGCTGCGCAACGCCAGCGTGGTGGCCTGCCGGATGGTCTTGAAGCGCTCGATCATCACCAGCTCGGGGCGCGGCACCATGACCTCGCGCACGATGGTGTCGCCCAGCTCGAAGACGGAGTGCACCATGCGGCGCTCGTCGTCCTCGATGAGCGACTCGGACTCGGCGAGGTCCACGAGCGCGCGCAGCTCGGCCTCGCTCGCGAACGGGCCGCGTTTGAAGCCCCTGCCGGGGGTCAGCGCGTTGCCGAGCAGGATCAGCAGCCCGGGGACGGGGCCCATGACGCGGGCCAGCGGCAGCAGCACGTACGAGGCGGCGGTCGCGGTGTTCATGGGGTGCTGGCGGCCGATGGTGCGCGGGGAGACGCCCACCGCGACGTACGACACCAGCACCATGACGCCGATCGCGACGACCAGCACCTCCCAGGTGCTGGTGAAGGCGCGGTAGCAGACGACCGTGATGAGCACGGCCGCCGCGGTCTCGCACCCGACCCGCACCAGCAGCGCGACGTTGAGGTAGCGGGTCGGGTCGGAGGCCACGGCGAGGAGGTTGGCGGCGCCCCGGCGGCCGGAGCGCACCGCGTCCTCGGCGCGGAAACGGGAGATCCTGGCGAGCGCGGTCTCGGCGCAGGCCGCGAGCCAGGCGACGATGACGAGCAGGACGGCGGAGACGATCATGAGGCGTCCACGTGCGGTAGCCGTGCCCCCGCGTCAGTGGGTGGTGGGCGCGGGCGAGGGGCCCGTCAGTCCGTGCTCGGCCCGCCAGCCGTCCAGGATGGCCTTCTGGAGGCCGAACATCTCGGCCTTGTCCTCGGGCTCCTCGTGGTCGTACCCGAGCAGGTGCAGCACCCCGTGCACGGTGAGCAGCTGCAGCTCCTCGTCCATGCTGTGCCCGGTCGGCGCCTCCTCGCCCTGCTTCTTCGCGACCTCGGGGCACAGCACGATGTCGCCGAGCAGCCCCTGCGCGGGCTCCTCGTCCTCCTTGCCGGGCCGCAGCTCGTCCATCGGGAAGGACATGACATCGGTGGGGCCCGGCAGGTCCATCCACTGGATGTGCAGCTGCTCCATCGCGTCGGCGTCCACCAGGATCACCGACAGCTCCGACAGCGGGTGGATGCGCATGCGGTGCAGCGCGTAGCGGGCGGCGTCGAGCACCGCCTGCTCGTCGACCTCCCAGCCGGACTCGTTGTTGACGTCGATCGCCATGATGGTGTGATCCGGCTACTTTCTCTCGGGGCGTGCGCCGCGGCCGCCGGCGGGGTCGCCCGAGTCGGCCGCCGCGAGCGCGTTGTCGTACCGCTCGTACGCGTCCACGATCCGCCCGACCAGCTTGTGGCGCACCACGTCGGTGCTGCTCAGCCGCGCGAAATGGACGTCGTCGACGTCCGCGAGGATGTCCTGCACCTGGCGCAGGCCGCTCTTGGTCCCGTTCGGCAGGTCGACCTGGGTGACGTCACCGGTGATGACGATCTTGGAGTCGAAGCCGAGCCGGGTGAGGAACATCTTCATCTGCTCGGCGCTGGTGTTCTGCGCCTCGTCCAGGATGATGAAGGCGTCGTTGAGGGTGCGGCCGCGCATGTACGCCAGCGGGGCGACCTCGATCGTGCCGGCTGCCATCAGCCGGGGGATCGAGTCGGGGTCCAGCATGTCGTGCAGGGCGTCGTAGAGCGGGCGCAGGTAGGGGTCGATCTTCTCGTAGAGGGTGCCGGGCAGGAAGCCCAGGCGCTCGCCGGCCTCGACCGCGGGGCGGGTCAGGATGATGCGGTTGACCTGCTTGGACTGGAGGGCCTGGACGGCCTTGGCCATCGCCAGGTAGGTCTTGCCGGTGCCGGCCGGGCCGATGCCGAAGACGATGGTGTGCTTGTCGATCGCGTCCACGTAGCGCTTCTGGTTGAGCGTCTTGGGGCGGATCGTACGGCCGCGGCTGGACAGGATGTTCTGCGTGAGCACCTGGGCCGGGGTCTCGGCGTCCTCGTCGGCGGCGGTGCCGTTGGCGCGGAGCATCGCGATGGAGCGCTCCACCGCGTCCTCCGTCATCGGCTGGCCGGTGCGCAGGACGAGCATCATCTCGTCGAACAGCCGCTGGACCAGGGCCACCTCGGCGGCCTCGCCGACGGCGTTGATCTCGTTGCCCCGCACGTGGATGTCGACGGCCGGGAAGGCCTGCTCGATCACCCGCAGGAGAGCGTCGCCAGATCCCAGGACGGTCACCATGGGGTGCTTGGCCGGTACGACGAAGTGGGCGCGCGCCGGCTGCGGCTGCGGCTGCTGCTTTGTCGGTGTCTGAGTCATGGGCCGGCGCTAGGGCCTGCTCATCCCGCTTTCTGCTGATCGACGAGCCCGGTGGGGCGTGGTAATCCAAGCCTACGACGTGGGGCCTCGGCCGCCGAGGGGATTTGCCGTTGTCACCGGCGGCCGGGCACGCACCCGCCGGGCTCAGGCCCGGCGGAAGCCGATCGTCGGCACCGCCCGGGGCAGCGGCCAGCGGCGCGGGGCGGGCGGGATCAGCGCGTCCAGGAAGGCGTAGCGGCGCAGGGCCTCGGCGGGGGTCGCCGGATCGGCCTTGGCCCGCGTCCACCACGCGGCGACCTCCGTCCAGCCCGGCGCGGACAGCGAGCCGCCGAACTCCTGGACGGACAGCGCGGCGCACAGCGAGCCGAAGGCCAGCCGGTCGGGCAGCGGCCAGCCCGCGAGGCTGCCGGTGACGAAGGCGGCCACGAAGACGTCCCCGGCGCCGGTCGGATCCAGCGCGTCCACGATCAGCGCGGGCACCTCCGCCGTCTCGCCGCTGCCCGCGTCCACCGCGACGGCGCCCTCGGCACCGAGCGTGACCACGGCGAGCGGCACCAGCTCGGCGAGCTTGTACGCGGCCGCCCGCGGGCTGGTGGTGCGGGTGTAGCGCATGGCCTCCTGCGCGTTCGGCAGGAAGGCCGCGCAGTGCCGCAGCTCGGCCAGATCCGCCGGATCCCAGCGGCCGGTGTCGTCCCACCCGACGTCGGCGAAGACCGCCGTGCCGGACGCGGCCGCACGGGCGACCCACTCGCGGTCAGGGTCGGGCGCGGGCTCCTCGTCCGAGGCCCGCTCGCGCTGCCCGAGGGAGGCCACCGCGGCCCGCGCGGGCGGCGGGCACGCGGGCACCGGCTCCTTCTCGGGCGGCGGCGCCCGGTGCCCGTGGCTGACCATGGTGCGCTCGCCCTCGTACGCCATCGACACCGTGACCGGGGAGTGCCAGCCGGGGATGCGGCGGGAGGGCCCCAGGTCGATGCCCTCGCCCTGCGACAGGCTCTCCCAGCAGTAGTCGCCGTACATGTCGTCCCCGAAGGCGGCGGCGAGCGTCGTGCGCAGGCCGAGGCGGGCCAGGGCGGTGGCCATGTTCGCCACGCCGCCGGGGCTGGAGCCCATGCCGCGGGCCCACGACTCCGTACCCCGCACGGGTGCGCTGTCCAGGCCGGTGAAGATGATGTCGAGGAAGACGGTGCCGGTGAGATAGACATCGGTCGCCGGGTCCCCCGCGGCGCGCACCGCGCCGAGCGGATCGAGGACGGGCTGGTCGTGCATGCAGGACACTGTGCCCGATACCACTGACAGTGACGAGCATCCAGGGAACGGAGTACGGGTGAAGCTCACCATTCTGGGCGGCGGAGGCTTCAGGGTGCCGCTCGTGCACCGGGCGCTGGCCGGGGACGACCTGATCGACGAGGTCGTGCTGCACGACGAGGACCCGCTGCGGCTGCGGGCCGTCGCCGCCGTGATCGCCGGGGCGGGCACGGGCGGGCCCGCCGTACGGCTCGCCGACGGGCTGGACGACGCGGTGCGCGGCGCGGACTTCGTCTTCTCCGCGATCCGGGTGGGCGGCACCGCGGGCCGGGTGCGCGACGAGCGGCTGCCGCTCGCCGAGGGCGTGCTCGGACAGGAGACGGTGGGCGCGGGCGGTGTCCTGTACGGGCTGCGCACCCTGCCGGTCGCGGTACGGATCGCCGAGCGGGTCCGGGCGCTGGCACCGGACGCCATGGTGATCAATTTCACCAACCCGGCGGGCATGGTGACCGAGGCGATGGCGCGCGTGCTGGGCGACCGCGTCATCGGCATCTGCGACTCGCCCGTGGGCCTGGTGCGGCGGGCGGCGCGCGCGGCGGGCGCCGACCCGGACGCGCCGGACTTCGGCTACGACTACGTCGGCCTCAACCACCTGGGCTGGCTGCGCCGCCTGACCTCCGGCGGCCGCGACCTGCTGCCGGGCCTGCTCGCCGACCCGGCCGCCCTCGGCGGCTTCGAGGAGGGGCGGCTCTTCGGCCCGGACTTCCTCGCCGCGCTGGGCGCCCTGCCCAACGAATACCTGCACTACTACTACTTCCGCCGCGAGACCCTCGCCGCGGTGCGCGCCGCCGACGAGACACGCGGGGAGTTCCTGGACCGGCAGCAGGGCGCGTTCTTCGCGGCGGCCGACCGCGACCCGGGCCGCGCGCACGAGCTGTGGGAGGCGACCCGGCGCGAGCGCGAGGAGACCTACGGGGCCGACTCCCGCGCGGCGAGCGGCGGTTGGCAGCGCGACCCGCACGACCTGGACGGCGGCGGCTACGACCGGGTCGCGCTCGCGCTCATGCGGGCCGTCGCACGCGACGAGCGGACCGAGCTGATCCTCGACGTCCGCTCGGGCGGCGCGCTGCCCTTCCTGGACGCCGACGCCGTCGTGGAGGTGCCCTGCGCGGTGGACGCCGCCGGGGCGCGCCCGCTGCCCGTCGCACCGCCGGACGAGCACCAGGCGGGCCTGATGCTGGCCGTCAAGGCGGTGGAGCGGGCGACGATCGACGCGGCGCTGACCGGCTCCCGCACGGCGGCGCTGCGCGCGCTGGCCCTGCACCCGCTGGTGGACTCCCCCGCGGCCGCGGCCCGCATCCTCGACGCGGCGGACCACTGAGGCGCGAGCCGGGCCCGTACCGCCTGTCGCCGAGCCTCGGACCGGACCCGTACCGCCCGGCCGCCGCACCGCGGACCGGGCCCCGTACGGTCGCGCGCGCCCGGCCGCGGCAACGGGCGGCGCCCGGACGGCGTTTGGGGAAACACCAGGGAAACACCATCTGACCTGCGTTGTGACGATACGCGCGTAGACCGTCCTTGACCTGCCGGGAACCGGGGGTCTAACTTGCCGCGCATCAACCAGCGTTGAAGGAGCACCGCCATGCCCCTCGTCCGTCCGTCCCGCCGTTCGCTGGCGCTCGCCGCCGCCGCAGCCACCCTGGGCGCCGCCTTCTACGGCGTCGGAGCCGCCACCGCGGACCCCTCGGTGCCGCGCAGCGACAAGGAGATCCCCAACCTCACCAACGTCGTCAACGACATCAAGGCCTACTACGGCGACACCGTCGTGGGCAGCGAGCACTACGCCTCCGCGGACAGCAACTACGCCCGTCAGCTCGCCGGCATCGAGGCCAAGGCGAAGGCGGACCTCACGCACGCGCTCAAGCACGCCAAGGGCGGCAAGCACGGCTCCCGCGGTGCGAAGCCCGCGATCGTGCTGGACGTCGACGACACCAGCGTGCTCACGTACAACTACGAGCTGGAGGTCGGCTTCAACTACACCCCGGCCAGCAACCAGGCCTACCTGGACACCAAGGACATGCCGCCGGTCTTCGGCATGGACACCCTCACCAACTGGGCCGCGGACCAGGGCGTGACGGTCTTCTGGATCACCGGCCGCCCGGAGGCGCAGCGCGCCGACACCGTGCGGAACCTGTCGGCGGTCGGCTACACCGCGGCCCCCGACACCGCGCACCTGTACCTGAAGAACACCGCGAACCCGCCCGCCTACCTGGCGTGCGGCGCGACGTGCACGACGATCGAGTACAAGTCGGGGACGCGCGCGCACATCGAGTCGCTGGGCTACGACATCATCGGCAACTTCGGCGACCAGTACAGCGACCTGTCCGGCGGCCACGCCGACAAGTCCTACAAGCTGCCCAACCCGATGTACTACCTGCCGTAACCGCAGCCGCAGCCGCAGCCCGCACAGGACCCCGGTGCCGCGTCGTGGACGGACTCACACGCGGCGCGGCACCGGCACCCGCGTCAGATCCTCGGCCACCGTCAGCTCGCCCTCGAACCCGGCGGCGCGCGCCTCGGCCGCGAAGCCGTCCGGCTCGGGGTAGCGCTGCGAGAAGTGCGTGAGCACCAGGTGGCGCACCCCGGCGTCGCGCGCGACCGCGGCGGCCTGGCCCGCCGTCAGATGGCCGTGCTCGGCGGCGAGCGCGGCGTCGGCCTCCTGGAACGTCGACTCGATCACCAGCATGTCGCAGCCCGCGGCGAGTTCGGGCACCGCCGGGCACATCCGGGTGTCCATGACGAAGGCGAAGCGCTGGCCGCGGCGCGGCTCGCTGACCTCCTCCAGCGTCACCCCGCGCAGCTCGCCGTCCTGCTGGAGGCGGCCGACGTCGGGCCCCGCGATGCCGTGTGCGGCGAGCTTCGCCGGCAGCATCCGGCGGCCGTCCGGCTCGGTGAGCCGGTAGCCGTAGGACTCCACGGGATGCGACAGGCGGCGCGCCTCCAGGGTGAACGCGGGCGTGACGGCGAGGACGCCGCCCTCGCCGCTCACCGGCTGCTCGCGGATGTCGCCCGCCTCGCGGTAGGCGGTGGCGTGCCGCAGCCGGTCGAAGTAGGCCTGGCCGCTGGCCGGGTAGTGCGCGGCGACCGGATGCGGGACGCGGTCCAGGCTGATGCGCTGGAAGACGCCCGCGAGGCCGAGCGAGTGGTCGCCGTGGAAGTGCGTGACGCAGATCCGCGTCAGGTCGTGCGCGGCGACCCCGGCGTGCAGCATCTGCCGCTGGCTGCCCTCGCCGGGGTCGAAGAGGATGCCCTCGCCGTCCCAGCGCAGTACGTAGCCGTTGTGGTTGCGCTGCCGCGTCGGCACCTGGCTGGCGGTGCCGAGGACGACGAGTTCACGGGCCATCGGGCGCGGCTCAGACCAGCCGCTGGAGGTCGCGGCCGCCCAGCACGTGGGCGTGCGCGTGGAAGACCGTCTGGCCCGCGCCCGCGCCGGTGTTGAAGATGATCCGGTAGCCGGTGCCGTCGACCTTCTCCTGCGCGGCGACCTCGCCCGCCTCGCGCAGCACGTCCGCGACCGCTCCCGGGTCGCCCGCGGCGAGCGTGGCCGCGTCCGGGTAGTGCACCCGCGGGATCACCAGGACGTGCGTGGGCGCCTGCGGGTTGATGTCCCGGAAGGCGAGCGTGGTGGGCGTCTCGCGGACGATCGTGGCCGGGATCTCACCGGCGACGATCTTGCAGAACAGGCAGTCGGCCTGGGGCTCTCCCGCCATGGCGCGGGGCTCCCTTCTCGGGGGGCTACGGGGCTTCGCATCGTACCGGCAGCGGGCGCACGGGCCGTACGCGCGCGGGTGCGCCGCCGCCGGACGCCGCCGCTGACGGCCGTACGCGCGCGGATGCGCGTACGGCCCCCGGACGGCCCCGGACGGCCTACAGCGGCGGGTGCTCCGGCGGGGTCTTCGCGGGGCGGTCGGCCAGCGCGCGCAGCGCCAGCTCCACCGCGGTGTCCAGCTGCGGGTCCTCGCCCGCGGCCCACTGCTGCGGGGCGCACACCACCTCGACGTCCGGATCGACGCCGTGGTTCTCCACGTCCCAGCCGTAACCCTCCAGCCAGAAGGCGTACTTGGGCTGCGTCACGCCCGTGCCGTCGACCAGCTGGTAGCGGCTGTCGATGCCGATGACGCCGCCCCAGGTGCGGGTGCCGACGACCGGGCCGATGTCCAGCGCGCGGATCGCCGCGTTGACCACGTCGCCGTCGGAGCCGGAGAACTCGTTGGCCACCGCCACGACCGGGCCGCGCGGGGCGTCCAGCGGGTAGCTCATGGGGCGGCTGCCGCGCGGCACGTCCCAGCCGATGATCCGCCGGGCCAGCTTCTCCACCACCAGCTGCGAGGTGTGCCCGCCGCGGTTCTCCCGCACATCGACCACCAGGCCCTCGCGGGCGACCTCCACCCGCAGGTCGCGGTGCAGTTGCGCCCAGCCGTTGCCGACCATGTCCGGCACGTGCAGATAGCCCAGCCGCCCGCCCGACGCCTCGTGGACGTGCGCGCGCCGCCCGGCGACCCAGTCGTGGTAACGCAGCGGCTCCTCGTCCTCCAGCGGCACCGCCACCACATGGCGTACGGCGCCGCCCCCCGCCGGCTGCACGGTCAGCTCCACCGGCTTGCCCGCGGTGCCCACCAGCAGCGGGCCGGGCCCGGCGACCGGGTCCACCGGGACCCCGTCCACCGCGAGCAGCACGTCGCCCGCGCGCACCGCCACGCCCGGGGCCGACAGCGGCGAGCGGGCCAGCGGGTCGGAGGACTCCCCCGGCAGCACCCGCGCCACCGCCCACAGCCCCTCCGCCGTACGCGCCAGGTCCGCGCCCAGCAGGCCCTGGCGGTGCAGCGGGTCGCGGTAGCCGCCGGGCGGCGAGACGTAGGCGTGCGAGGTGCCCAGCTCGCCGTGCAGCTCCCACAGCAGATCGACCAGGTCGTCGTGGGTGGCGACGCGGTCCACCAGCGGGCGGTAGCGCTCGGCGACACCGTCCCAGTCCAGGCCGCCCATGTCGGCGCGCCAGAAGTTGTCCCGGGCCAGCCGGTGGGTCTCGGCGAACATCTGCCGCCACTCGTCCTGCGGCCGCACCGTCACCCGGACCCGGGACAGGTCCACGGTGACCGCGCTGCCCGAGTCGTCGTCGGAGTCGGCCTTGCTGTCGGCGGGCACCACCCGCAGCCGCCCGCCGGTCCGCAGCAGCAGCCTGGTGCCGTCGCCGGTGACCGCGAAGCCGTCGGCGTCGTCGGCGATCTCCTCCAGCCGCAACTGCGCCAGGTCGTAGCGCTCCAGGGCGGTGCCCGGCGGCTGCGCGTCCGGGGTGGCCAGGCCCGAGCCCAGCACGCCGGTCAGCGGGTGGCGCAGCCACAGCACGCCGCCCTTGGCCGCGCGCAGGCCCGAGTAGCGGGCCGCCTCGACCGGGAAGGGCACGATGCGGTCGGCCAGCCCCACCGTGTCCACGGTGGTGGCCGGGACCCGCGGGCCGTCGCCCTTGCCCTCGCCGTCGGGCTTGTCGCGGGGCTTGTCGTCCTCGCCCGCGCCACCCGGGGCGTCGTCCTCCCCGTCGTACGGGCGGCCCTGGCGCTGCGGGCCGAAGGGCGACGGCGTGGTGGCCGCCAGCGTGATCAGGTACGGGCGGCAGGCGTTGGTGAAGGCCAGGTCGAAGACGTGCGCGTCGTAGACCGGGTCGAACGAGCGCTCCGACAGGAACGCCAGGTGGCGGCCGTCCGCGGTGAAGGCGGGCGAGAAGTCCGCGAAGCGCAGCGGAGTGGCGTCGACCACCGTCAGATCCGCCGTCGAGGCCAGCTTGAGCTGCCGCAGCTCACCCGGTCCCGGCGCCGACCAGGCCAGCCACGCCGAGTCCGGCGAGAACGTCAGACCCGTCGCGTCCCCGGCGTCGCTCGCGGCGACCTCCCGGATCTCGCCCGTCTGGGTCTCCACCAGCAGCACCCGGCCGTCGTGCGACGCGACGGCGATCCGGTGGCCGTCCGGCGAGACCTCCATCGCCAGCACCCGGCCCAGCCGCCCCGCCGCCAGCCGCCGCGGCGCCGCACCCGGCGGCAGGCCCAGCGCGGGCGCCAGCTCCAGGGCGTCCTCGCCCTCCGCGTCCGTCACCCACACCACGTGCTGCTCGCCGTCCGCGCCACCCGGCGCGAAGACCCGCGGCAGCCGGGTGCGCACCCCGGGCTCGGCCGCCAGCACCCGCGCCGGACCGCCCCGGTGGGTGACCCAGTGCGTGGTGCCGCGCACCTCGACCGCGCTGCCCCGCCCGGTGTGGTCCGGCCGGGCGCCGCCCAGGTAGTGGGCCGCGCGCACCGGATGCGGCTGGAGGTCGGCCCGCTGGCCGCCCAGCGCGATGTCCAGCACGCGCGGCTCGTCGTCCAGGCCGTCCAGAACGTGCAGGACGCCGCCGCTGGTCCAGGCGACACGGGTGCCGTCCGTCCCCGCGTGGCGGGCGTAGAAACCTTCCAGGCTGCTGTGGCGGCGCAGGTCCGTACCGTCGGGGAGGCTGGAGTAGATCGCGCCCACGCCCTCGTGGTCGGACAGGAAGGCGATCCGGTCGCCCACCCACATCGGGCACTCGATGTTGCCGTCCAGCCCCGCGTGCACCCGTACGAAACCGCCGTCGCCGCGCGCGTCCAGCCACAACTTGCCCGCGGTGCCGCCCCGGTAGCGCTTCCAGTACGCCGCCTCCCGGCCCATCGGCACGGACAGCAGCAGCACCGCGCCGTCCGGCCCGTACGCCACGTCGCCGACCGGCCCGTACGGCAGCAGCTCGCCCGGCCCGCCGTCCAGCGGCACCGTACGCGCCCACGTCCGGCGGCCCGACGCCTGGCCGTGACCCGACGTCACCACCAGCGCGCCGTCCGGCGTCCAGCCACGCACCGCCGTACGCGGGTCGCCCCAGTACGTCAGGCGCCGCGACGGGCCGCCGTCCAGCGGCGCCACGTGCACCTCCGGAGCGCCGTCCCGGGTGGACGTCCACGCCAGGCTCGCGCCGTCCGGTGCGATACGGGGCCGGCCCACCGGCATGTTGTCCGCGCTGACCCGCCAGGCACGGCCGCCGTCCAGCGGCGCGACCCACACGTCGTCCTCGGCCGTGAAAGCGATCAGCTCACCGTGCGGATGCGGGTGCCTCAGATACGAGGGCTGGTGATTCGGTGTCGGGTGCGTCACCCGACCACATTAACTTCGATCAACTCCCCGCAGTATGCCGCCGGTCGCAGTTCCCCAGCCCCTCGACGGAGAACACCCGCCTCGCGCCGACCGTCGCCGTCAGCCTGCCGCGCACGCACAGGTCGTCGAGCTGTTCGGTGACGTCGCCCGTCACGGAGATCTTGCGGTCGTCGCCGGTGCGGCCCACGCAATCGACGCTGGCGTGGTGCGTTTTCGACTGCGCGCTGCACGAGAGCCACTGGACGTCGACGCCCTTCTGTTCCAGGGCGTGCGTCGTCAACCGGTCCGTCGTCACGGAGACGGCACTGGTGCCGAGGCCGTCGGCGGGCTCGCACGCGGTCGCGGCTGCCGCCGCCGCTGCAATGAGGGCGGCGACCGCCCATGTCCTTCTGGCCATTCCCATACGCTTCACGGTGCTGCGGCTTCGGGTGCGGGTCCATCCCCCGCACGGTCGATTCACCCCTTACGGGGCAAGGTCCCCCCTCTGGGGGTGAGTTGGCGCGTCCGCGGGGTGCCCCTTGCGGTGGCGTTCGCGGCCTTCCCGCCGCCACGCGCCCCGAGAACGCCCGCCCTGCGTGCGGAAACCGCAAGGAGCACCCCGGGGCGGGGTCAGGACCAGCGGTGGGTGCGGGTCTGGAGGAGGGAGACCGCGGCGACGCCCGCCGTGGAGGTGCGGAGGACCGTAGGGCCCAGGCGGTACGGGGAGGCGCCGGCCTCCGCGAAGGCGGCCAGCTCCTCGGGGGCCACCCCGCCCTCGGGGCCGACGACGAGGACGACGGACCCCGCGACGGGCAGCGCCGCGGTCGCCAGCGGCAGCGAACCCTCCTCGTGGAGGACCCCCGCGAAATCGGCCGCGCGCAGCAGCTCGCCCAGCTGACGCGTCGTCACCAGGTCACCGACCTCGGGAAACCTCAGCCGCCGGGCCTGCTTCGCGGCCTCCCGCGCCGTCGAACGCCACTTCGCGAGCGACTTCGCCCCCCGCTCCCCCCGCCACTGCGTCACGCAGCGCGCCGCCGCCCACGGCACGACCGCATCGACCCCGGCCTCGGTCATCGTCTCGACGGCGAGTTCGCCGCGGTCGCCCTTGGGCAGCGCCTGCACGACGGTGATCCGCGGGGTCGGCTCCTCCTCGGCCCGGATCTCCCGCACCTCGACGTCGAGTTCGTCCTTGCCGCGGGCCGCCGCGACGACGCCGTACGCGCCGCGCCCCGCCCCGTCCGTCAGGACGACCTCCTCGCCCGCCTGGAGCCGCCGTACGGACACGGCGTGCCGTCCCTCGGGCCCGTCCAGCGTGACGAGCCCGGGGCCGCGGTCGAGCACGGCGGGCTCGGCCAGGAAGACCGGCGCGGTCATGCCGCCACCTCCCGGGCGGCCCGCATCTCCTCGGCCAGCAGCTCCACGAGCCGCCCCGCGGACTCCTCGCGGGCCAGCCGGTGCCCCTGCCCGGCCCACAGCGCCATGCCCTGCGCGTCACCGGCCGCCGCTGCGGCCTTCCGCAGCGGCGCCGTCAGATGGTGGACCTGCGGATAGCCGGGCGGCGCGTACGGGCCGTGCTCGCGCACGAAACGGTTGACCAGGCCCCGGGCCGGGCGCCCGGAGAAGGCCCGGGTCATCTCGGTACGGGTGAAGACCGGATCGGTCAGCGCCTGCTTGTGCAACGGGCTCGCCCCCGACTCCGGGCACACCAGGAACGCCGTGCCGAGCTGCGCCGCGTCCGCGCCCGCCGCGAGCACCGCGGCGACCTGGCCGCCGCGCATCAGCCCGCCCGTCGCGATCAGCGGCAGCGTCACCGCCTCGCGCACCTGCGGCAGCAGCGCGAGCAGGCCGTCGCCGGTGCCGTCGAGCAGCGGCTCGTCGCGGTGCGTGCCGCGGTGGCCGCCCGCCTCCACGCCCTGCACGCACAGCGCGTCCGCGCCCGCGGCCTGCGCGGCCTGCGCCTCCGCCACGGTCGTGACCGTCACGACGGTGTACGTGCCCGCCTTGCGGAAGGCGTCCAGCACCTTGCGGGCGGGGCAGCCGAAGGTGAAGCTCACCATCGGGACGGGGTCCTCCAGAAGGATCGCCACCTTGGCCTCGTACGCGTCGTCCAGACCCGCCTCCGGGTCGCCGAGCGGCACGCCGTACCAGGACTCCTCACCGGCCAGCTGCTCGGCGTACACCGCGACCGCGGAGAGGTCCGTCGCCGTCGGCTGCGGCAGGAAGACGTTCACCCCGAAAGGCTGCCCGCTCTGGTCGCGGAGCTGGCGGATCTCCTCGTACATCGCCTCGGGCGTCTTGTAGCCCGCCGCGAGGAAGCCGACCCCGCCGGACGCGGCTACCGCCGCGGCAAGACGAGGGTTCGCCGCGCCGCCCGCCATCGGGGCCTGCACGATCGGATGTGCCGAGAATGTCGGCAGCCTTGACGCAGCCATGCGCTCACCCTATGTCCTCGCCGGACGAGCCCCTCTGCCGCGCAGGGCACCCGTTTTTCGGGGGGCGCGTGCCGCGCCGGGCAACCGTTTTTAGGTTCGCGGGGAGGCCGCGCGTGCCGCGCCGGGCAACCACCAGGGGCGCGGGGAACTGCGCGCTCAGCCCACCACCGGCCGGTGGTCCGGAGCGGACCGAACTGCCCCTTCGGGCCGGTGACGACCCGCGCCACCGTCGTGGCTGGTCGCGCAGTTCCCCGCGCCCCTAAAAGCGCGTGCCCGGCGCGGCAAAGGCGCCGCCCCGCCGCGCCCGGCGAAAAACGCGGCCCGCGCGGCAAAGGCGCCGCCCCGCCGCGCCCGGCGGGATTGCTTGCCGGCACGCGCAGGGTGGAGGGAGAGCGGCGCGCGCTCAGCGGCCGTTGAAAGCGTCCTTCAGGCGCGAGAAGAGCCCCTGCTGGCCGGGGGCGAACTGCCCGGTGGGGCGCTCCTCCCCGCGCGCCTTCGCCAGGCGGCGCAAAAGCTCCTCCTGCTCCGCGTCGAGCTTGCTCGGGGTCAGGACCTCGACGTGGACGACGAGGTCGCCGCGGCCGCCGCCGCGCAGGTGGGTGATGCCGCGCTGGTGGAGCGGGATCGACTGGCCGGACTGCGTGCCGGGCCGGATGTCGATCTCCTCCAGGCCGTCCAGCGTCTCCAGCGGGCACTTCGTGCCGAGCGCCGCCGCGGTCATCGGGATGGTGACCGTGCAGTGCAGGTCGTCGCCGCGGCGCTGGAAGACGGGGTGCGGGGTCTCGCGGATCTCGACGTAGAGGTCTCCGGCGGGGCCGCCGCCGGGGCCGACCTCGCCCTCGCCCGCGAGCTGGATGCGGGTGCCGTTGTCGACGCCCGCGGGGATCTTGACGGTGAGGGTGCGGCGGGAGCGGACCCGGCCGTCACCCGCGCACTCGGGGCAGGGGGTGGGCACGACGGTGCCGAAGCCCTGGCACTGCGGGCAGGGCCGGGAGGTCATGACCTGGCCGAGGAAGGACCGGGTGACCTGGGAGACCTCGCCGCGGCCGCGGCACATGTCGCAGGTCTGCGCGGCGGTGCCGGGCGCGGCGCCCTCGCCGTTGCAGGTGCCGCAGGTGACCGCGGTGTCGACCTGGATGTCCTTGGTGGTGCCGAAGGCGGCCTCTTCGAGGTCGATCTCCAGCCGGATCATGGCGTCCTGCCCGCGCCGGACGCGCGAGCGCGGACCGCGCTGCGACGACTGGCCGAAGAACGCGTCCATGATGTCGCTGAAGTTGCCGAATCCGCCGCCGAAGCCGCCGCCCGCGCCGCCGCCGGTGGCGGACAGCGGGTCGCCCCCGAGGTCGTAGACCTGCTTCTTCTGCGGGTCGGAGAGCACCTCGTAGGCGGCGTTGATCTCCTTGAACCGCTCCTGCGTCTTCGGGTCCGGATTGACGTCAGGGTGCAATTCCCGGGCAAGTCGGCGGAATGCCTTCTTGATCTCATCGGGACCTGCGTCGCGGCGTACGCCCAGGACGGCGTAGTAGTCCGTGGCCACTTACGACTCCGCCAGGATCTGTCCGACGTAACGTGCCACTGCGCGTACCGCTCCCATCGTTCCGGGGTAGTCCATGCGGGTCGGTCCGACCACGCCGAGTTTGGCGACTGCCTCGTCGCCGGAACCGTAGCCGACGGCCACGACCGAGGTGGAATTGAGGCCCTCGTGAAAATTCTCATGCCCGATCCGCACGGTCATCGCGGAGTCGGTGGCCTCGCCGAGCAGTTTCAGCAGCACCATCTGCTCTTCCAGTGCTTCGAGCACGGGTCTGATCGTGAGCGGGAAGTCGTGGTTGAACCGGGTGAGGTTCGCCGCGCCGCCCAGCATGATGCGCTCTTCGGGACGCTCGACGAGCGTTTCCAGCAGGGTGGACAGGACTCCGGCGACGGCGGGCCGGTCGTCGGCCTCGAAGCTCTCCGGCAGGTCCGCCACCAGCGGGGGGACGTCGGCGAAACGGCGGCCGACGACCCGGCTGTTGAGCCGCGCCCGCAGATCCGCGAGCACGGTCTCGGTGACCGGGGCCGCGCAGTCGACGAGGCGCTGCTCGACCCGGCCGGTGTCGGTGATGAGCACGAGCATGAGCCGGGCGGGCGCGAGCGCGAGCAGTTCGACGTGCCGGACCGCGGAGCGGGTCAGCGACGGGTACTGCACGACGGCGACCTGCCGGGTGAGCTGTGCCAGCAGCCGTACGGTGCGGGCCACGACGTCGTCGAGGTCGACCGCGCCCTCCAGGAAGTTCTGGATCGCGCGGCGCTCGGCGGACGACAGCGGCTTGACGCCGGCCATCTTGTCGACGAAGAGCCGGTAGCCCTTGTCGGTGGGGATGCGGCCGGCGCTGGTGTGCGGCTGGGCGATGTAGCCCTCGTCCTCCAGCACCGCCATGTCGTTGCGCACGGTGGCGGGCGAGACGCCGAGGTTGTGGCGCTCCGTGAGCGCCTTGGAACCGACGGGCTCCTCGGTGCCGACGTAGTCCTGGACGATGGCGCGCAGGACCTCGAGTCTGCGTTCGCTCAGCATCGCGCACCTCCAGCCGCTCGTTCTCGTGCCGTGTCCGTCACCCTGGCGGGCCCTGGCACTCCGCCGTTTCGAGTGCCAGCTTCCCCGGAGCCAGTGTACGGCGAGGCAGCAAGGGCTCGGCAAGGGTGCGCGGCGCACCGGGTCCGGGGAGGCGGCGGCGGACGGCCCCGCGGCGGCGATACGGTCACCCCCGTGGAATCTGTGGACGGTACGGAGGGTCCGGGTACGGGCGGTTCGGGCGGTACGGGTGGTACGTCGTGGGAGCAGCTCGCCCCCGGGGTCGCCCGGCGCCGGCTGCCGCATCTCGACGTCACGATCGGCCTGGTCGTGGGCGCCGACGCGGTGCTGCTGGTGGACACCGGCTCGACGCTGCGCGAGGGCGCCGAGCTGCGCGCGCAGGTCGCCGCGCTCACCGGGCGCGATGTGACGCACATCGCCCTCACGCACGGCCACTTCGACCACGTCCTGGGCACCGCCGCCTTCCCCGGCGCCGAGATCTACGCGCACCGCGCGCTCGGCGACCGGCTGCGGGCGGAACGGGACGCGCTGCGCGCCTGCGCCGTCGAGTACGGCACCGATCCGGCCGAGGCCGCGGAGGCGGCGGCCGCGCTCGCCCTGCCGACCCGGCCCGTCGCCGGGGAGACCGTCATCGACCTGGGCGAACGCGTCGTGCGGCTGGTCCACCCCGGCGCCGGGCACACCGCGCACGACCTGGTCGTGGTGGTGCCGGGCGGCACCGCGAGCGATCCCACGGTGGTCTTCTGCGGCGATCTCGTCGAGGAGTCCGGCGAGCCCCAGGCGGACGACGACGCCGTCCCGGACCGCTGGCCGGACTCCCTGGACGCGCTGCTCGCCCTCGGCGGCGAGACCGGCCGCTACGTGCCCGGACACGGCGCCGTGGTCGACGCGCGCTTCGTCCGCGCCCAGCGGGACGCGCTGGCCGAGCGGTTCGCCGCCGGGAGCTGACCCGGGCTCGTTACGATCGCCCGCATGCGCAGCAGGACGTACGACGGCGATCTCACCCCGCCCTGGAAGAAGCCGGCCCCCGTGCCCGAGGTCCCGGCCGACGCCGACCTCGTGGTCGAGGAGGCCACGACGGGCTTCTGCGGGGCGGTGGTGCGCTGCGAGAAGACCGCGGAGGGCCTGACCGTCACGCTGGAGGACCGCTTCGGCAAGCACCGGGTCTTCCCGATGGTGCCGCGCGGCTTCCTCATCGACGGCCGCACCGTGACGCTGGTACGCCCGCAGGGCGCGCCGAAGCCGCGCGGACCGCTGCTGTCCGCGTCCGGCTCCATCGCGGTCCCGGACGCGAAGGCCCGGGTGGCGCGCGCCGGGCGCATCTACGTCGAGGGCAAGCACGACGCCGAGCTGGTGGAGCGGGTGTGGGGCCACGACCTGCGGGTCGAGGGCGTCGCGGTGGAGTTCCTGGAGGGCGTCGACGACCTCCCGTCCGTGGTCGCCGCCTTCGGCCCCGCGCCGGACGCGCGGCTCGGCGTCCTCGTCGACCACCTCGTGCCCGGCTCGAAGGAGTCCCGCATCGCCGCGCAGGTGTCCGGGGCGGACGTCCTGGTGGTGGGCCACCCCTTCATCGACGTCTGGGAAGCCGTCAAGCCCTCCTCGGTGGGCATCCCCGAATGGCCGCGCGTGCCGCGCGGCCAGGACTGGAAGACCGGGGTCTGCGACGCGCTCGGCTGGCGCACGAGCACGGGCGAGGCGTGGGCCCGCATCCTGGAGGGCGTGCACTCGTACAAGGACCTGCGGCCCGAGCTGCTGGGCGCGGTGGAGCGGCTGATCGACTTCGTGACCGTCCCGTAAGTCCCGCCGGGCTAGTCCGTCAGGTCGCGGACCACCGCGTCGGCCAGCAGGCGGCCCTTGAGCGTCAGGACCGCGCGGCCGGCGGCGTAAGGGGCGGGCGCCAAGAGGCCGTCCCTTACCGCGCGGGCGGCCGCGGCGGCGCCCGCCTCGGTCAGGACGTCCAGCGGGCAGCCCGCCGCCAGCCGCAGCTCCAGGAGGACGCGCTCGACGCGGCGGTCCTCGGCGCTCAGGATCTCGCGGCCCGCGCCGGGCGTACGGGCTTCGGCGAGGGCCTGGGCGTACGCGCCGGGGTGCTTCACGTTCCACCAGCGCACACCGCCGACGTGGCTGTGCGCGCCGGGGCCCGCGCCCCACCAGTCCGCACCGGTCCAGTACAGCTCGTTGTGGCGGCACCGGGCCGCGTCCTCGGTCGCCCAGTTGGAGACCTCGTACCAGGAGTAGCCCGCCGCGGCGAGCCGCTCCTCGGCGATCAGGTAGCGGTCCGCGTGCTCGTCGTCGTCCGTCATCGGCACCTCGCCGCGGCGGATGCGCGAGGCCAGCCGCGTACCGTCCTCGACGATCAGGGCGTACGCGGAGACGTGGTCGGGGCCCGCGCCGATCGCCGCGTCCAGGGACGCGCGCCAGTCGTCGTCGGACTCCCCCGGCGTGCCGTAGATCAGGTCCAGGTTGACGTGCGCGAAGCCCGCGGCCCGCGCCTCGGCGACGCAGGCCTCCGGGCGGCCCGGGGTGTGCGTGCGGTCCAGCACCTTCAGCACGTGCGGGCGGGCGGACTGCATGCCGAAGGACATCCGGGTGAAGCCGCCGGCGCGCAGCTGCGCGAGATACGCCGGGTCGACGGACTCCGGGTTCGCCTCCGTCGTCACCTCCGCGTCCGGCGCGAGCCCGAACTCGTCACGGATCGCGCCCAGCATGCGGACGAGGTCCGCGGCCGGGAGCAGGGTGGGCGTGCCGCCGCCCACGAACACGGTCTCGACCTGCCGCGGGTCGTCACCGAGCACCTTGCGGGCGAGCCGGATCTCGTCGATCAGGACGTCGGCGTAGTTCTCCCGCGAGGCGAGCGCGCCGCCGGAGCCGCGCAGCTCGGTCGCGGTGTAGGTGTTGAAGTCGCAGTACCCGCAGCGGGTCGCGCAGTACGGGACGTGCAGATAGAACCCCAGAGGGCGCGCCGCCGCGCGGGCCAGGGCCTGCGCGGGCAGCGCCCCGTCCCGGGGCACGGGTTCCCCGTCGGGCAGTACGGAAGGCATCCCCCCAGTATCCGTCACCCGGCGGGTGCTCCTCCCGGCACGCTCCGGGCTGCCACGTGCGGTGGCGTTCGCGACCTTGCGCCCGGTGGTGGGTTGCGCGCGCAGTTCCCCGCGCCCCTGGTGGGTGCCGCGAGCGGCGCCCCGGGGCGTACCCCCCTACGCCTCGCGGGAGCCCGCGTACATCTCCTCGACCAGCGGGGCGAACTCCCGCTCGACGACGGGGCGCTTGAGCTTCAGGCTCGGCGTGAGGTCGCCGTGTTCGACGTCCAGGTCACGGGGCAGGACCCGGTACTGCCGGATCTGCTCCCACCGCTGGAGCCCCTCGTTGACGCCCTGCACGTAGCCGTCCATGAGGACGCGGACCTCGTCGGTGCGCACGATGTCGGCGTACGCCCGGCCGCCGAGGCCGTTGTCCTCGGCCCACGCGAGGAGCGAGGGCTCGTCGAGGGCGATGAGCGCGGTGCAGAAACTGCGGCCGCCGCCGAGGACGAGGACGTTGCTGACGTACGGGCACACCGCCTTGAAGCGGCCTTCGACCTCCGCGGGGGCGATGTACTTGCCGTTGGAGGACTTGATGAGGTCCTTCTTGCGGTCGGTGATCTTGAGGAAGCCGTCCGGGGAGAGCTCGCCGATGTCGCCGGTGTGGAACCAGCCGTCCGGCTCCAGGACCTCCGCGGTCTTCTCGGGCAGGCCGTGGTAGCCCTGCATGATGCCGGGGCCGCGCAGCAGGACCTCGCCGTCCTCCTCGGCGATGCGCACCTCCAGGCCCGGGAGGGCCTTGCCGACGGTGCCGGTGCGGTAGTTCTCGCCGGGGTTGACGAAGCTCGCGGCGCTGGACTCGGTGAGGCCGTAGCCCTCCAGGATGTGGATGCCGGCGCCGGCGAAGAAGAAGCCGATCTCGGGGGCGAGCGCGGCGGAGCCGGAGACGCAGGCGCGCAGCCGGCCGCCGAAGGCCTCGCGGATCTTGGAGTAGACGAGCTTGTCGGCGAGCGCGTGCCGGGCGCGCAGGGCGACGGGGGCGGTCGGGACGCCGGTGAGCCGCATGCTGTTCTGCGTGGCCTTGGCGTAGTCGCGGGCGACGCCCGCTGCCCACTGGAAGATCTTGTACTTGGCGGGGCCGCCGGCCCGCGCCTTCGCGGCGACGCCGTTGTAGACCTTCTCGAAGATGCGCGGCACCGCGGCCATGTAGGTGGGCTGCACGACCGGCAGGTTCTCGATGATCTTGTCGACCCGGCCGTCCACCGCGGTGATGTGCCCGACGGCGATCTGCCCGGCGGTGAGCACCTTGCCGAAGACGTGCGCGAGCGGCAGCCACAGGTACTGCACGTCCTCGGGTTCGAGGAGGTCGACGCCCTGGATGGCGCGGGCCATGTACGACCAGCAGTCGTGCGGCAGCCGTACGCCCTTGGGGCGGCCGGTGGTGCCGGAGGTGTAGATGAGGGTCGCGAGCTGGTCCTTGGTGAGCGCGGCGACCGCGTCGGTGACGGCCGCGGGGTGCTGCGCCAGGTAGGCGTCGCCGCGCTTCTCCAGCTCGGTGAGGGAGAGGACCCAGCCGTCGCCGGACTCGTCGAGCGCGTCCTCGGCGTCGATGACGACGACGTGCGCCAGCTCGGGCAGCTCGGAGCGGCATTCACGGGCCTTGGCCAGCTGCGCGGCGTTCTCGGCGATGAGGACGCGGCTGCCGGAGTCGGCGAGGATGAACGCGGTCTCCTCGGCGTTGGTGCTGGGGTAGACCGTCGTGGTGGCCGCGCCCGCGCACAGCACGCCGAGGTCGGTGAGGATCCACTCGACCGAGGTGTTGGCGGCGATCGCCACCCGCTCCTCGGGGCGTACCCCCAGGTCCATCAGTCCGGCGGCGATCGCGTGCACCCGGCGGGCGGCGTCCGCCCAGGTGAGCGACTTCCAGCCGTCGGGACCCTCGCCGCTCTCCGGCGGCACCGGGTAGCGGTACGCCTCGGCGTCCGGGGTGTCCGCGACCCGCTCCAGGAAGAGCGCCGCCACGGAGGGCGGCCGGTTCTCTAGCAACGTCTGTGTGTCGGTCACCGTCATCCTCCGGGCACGAGCGCGTTCTTCTTAACTCACCAGTAACCTATCCGTCGGATCAGAGTAGAGGCCCGGCGCCCGGCGCGTAAGGGGGAAACCCCAGCGCATCGGGGCCGGGCCGCGGGACGGGCTACTTTTCTCGGTCTACTTCTTGGACTTGGAGTCGCCGCCGTCGGAGTCGGTGGAGAGCACCGCGATGAAGGCCTCCTGCGGCACCTCGACGCTGCCGACCATCTTCATCCGCTTCTTGCCCTCCTTCTGCTTCTCCAGCAGCTTGCGCTTGCGCGAGATGTCACCGCCGTAGCACTTGGCGAGCACGTCCTTGCGGATCGCGCGCACCGTCTCACGGGCGATGACCCGGGCGCCGATCGCGGCCTGGATGGGCACCTCGAAGTTCTGCCGCGGGATGAGCTCGCGCAGCTTGGCGACGAGCCGCACACCGTACGCGTACGCCTTCTCCTTGTGGGTGATCGCCGAGAAGGCGTCCACCTTGTCGCCGTGCAGCAGGATGTCGACCTTGACCAGGTCGGCGCTCTGCTCGCCGGTGGGCTCGTAGTCCAGCGACGCGTAGCCGCGGGTCTTGGACTTCAGGTTGTCGAAGAAGTCGAAGACGATCTCGGCGAGCGGCAGGGTGTAGCGGATCTCGACCCGGTCCTCGGAGAGGTAGTCCATGCCGAGCAGGCTGCCGCGCCGGTTCTGGCACAGCTCCATGATCGCGCCGATGAACTCGGTCGGGGCGAGCACCGTGGCCCGCACGACCGGCTCGAAGACCTCGTCGATCTTGCCCTCGGGGAATTCGCTCGGATTGGTGACGACGTGCTCCTGGCCGTCCTCCATCAGCACCCGGTAGACGACGTTCGGCGCCGTCGCGATGAGGTCCAGGCCGAACTCGCGCTCCAGCCGCTCGCGGATCACGTCCAGGTGCAGCAGGCCGAGGAAGCCGACACGGAAGCCGAAGCCGAGGGCCGCGGACGTCTCCGGCTCGTAGACCAGGGCGGCGTCGTTGAGCTGCAGCTTGTCGAGGGCCTCGCGCAGCTCGGGGTAGTCCGAGCCGTCCAGCGGGTAGAGGCCGGAGAAGACCATCGGCTTGGGGTCCTTGTAGCCGCCGAGCGCCTCGGTGGCGCCGGAGCTCTGGGTGGTGATGGTGTCACCGACCTTGGACTGCCGGACGTCCTTCACACCCGTGATGAGGTAGCCGACCTCGCCGACGCCGAGCCCGTCGGCCGGCAGCATCTCGGGCGAGTTGGTGCCGATCTCCAGCAGCTCGTGCGTGGCGCCGGTGGACATCATCCGGATCCGCTCGCGCCTGGTGAGCTGCCCGTCCACGACCCGGACGTAGGTGACCACACCGCGGTACGAGTCGTACACGGAGTCGAAGATCATCGCGCGGGCGGGCGCGTTCGCCACGCCGACCGGCGCGGGCACGTCCCGCACCACCCGGTCCAGCAGCGCGTCCACCCCGACGCCGGTCTTCGCCGAGACCCGCAGCACGTCGGCGGGGTCGCAGCCGACCAGGTTGGCCAGCTCCTCGGCGAACTTCTCCGGCTGCGCCGCGGGCAGGTCGATCTTGTTCAGCACCGGGATGATGGCCAGGTCGTTCTCCATCGCCAGGTACAGGTTCGCCAGCGTCTGCGCCTCGATGCCCTGGGCGGCGTCGACCAGCAGGATCGTGCCCTCGCACGCGGCCAGCGAGCGCGACACCTCGTAGGTGAAGTCGACGTGGCCGGGGGTGTCGATCATGTTCAGGATGTGGGTGCCCGGGGTGCCGTCGGTGGGCTGCCAGGGCAGCCGGACGGCCTGCGACTTGATCGTGATGCCGCGCTCGCGCTCGATGTCCATCCGGTCGAGGTACTGCGCGCGCATCTGCCGCGCGTCGACGACCCCGGTGAGCTGGAGCATACGGTCGGCGAGCGTCGACTTGCCGTGGTCGATGTGCGCGATGATGCAGAAGTTGCGGATCAGCGCCGGGTCGGTACGGCTCGGCTCCGGCACGTGGGCCGGCACGGATGAAGGGGTCGCGGGCACGCAGGGTCCATTTTCTCGCGAGGCGCGGCACCCGGCGTGGGTCGGGGCGGCCTGGCTGGCTGGTCGGATCGATACGCAGCCTCCATACTCCCATGGCCGGAGGCCCCCGGGCGGTTTGGGAGCCGCCTGGTGCTGCTGGTAATCTGGGCCGCTGTGTCTCGTACCCGCGTGCCCTTCGCGCGCGGGTGACGCTGAAGACCGAAGAATTCCGAACCTGAGAAGGCTCTTTCGTGGCGAACATCAAGTCCCAGATCAAGCGCAACAAGACCAACGAGAAGGCGCGCCAGCGCAACAAGGCGGTCAAGTCCGAGCTGAAGACGGCCATCCGCCGTACCCGTGAGGCCGTCGCCGCCGGTGACAGCGCGAAGGCCCAGGAGGCCGCCCGCGCCGCCTCCAAGAAGCTCGACAAGGCCGTCAGCAAGGGCGTCATCCACAAGAACCAGGCCGCCAACAAGAAGTCGGCCATCGCGCAGTCGGTCTCCGCGCTCCAGGGCTGATCACCCGAGGTCGACGGCACAGCGGACAACCGGACCACGCGGCCCCTCTACCGCCCGGACCCGCACCACCGCGACCTCGCGCCGCACGCGGACGTTCGCCACGTGCCCGCGGCGCACGCGCACAAGCACTGCCACTGCTGCCCGTCCGGGTTTTCCCGGGCGGGCAGTACGCATGTACGCGTGTCGGTGGGTGTCAGTATCCTCACCGTATGTCGACGCCGCCGCAGCCTGGGCAGCCGGGCCCCCAGCCGTACCAGAACCCGCAGATACCGGGCCAGCTGCCGGGCCAGGTGCCGGGGCAGCCTCCGGCGCAGCCGCCGACCGGCGGCGGTTACGGCGCGCCCGTGCCCGCCCAGCACAACCCCTACGCCCAGACCTCGCCCGGCTTCGGGCCCCCGCAGCAGCCCGGCCCCTACGGGATGCCGCAGCAGCCGGGAGCACCCGGGATGCCGCCGGCGCCCGGTGCCGGCGGACCGGCGGGCGGCGGACGGGGCACCGCCGGGAAGGCCGTGCTGTGGGCGGTCGTCGGTGCCGCGGTCGCCTCCGCGCTGTGGGCCGGCGGGGTCTTCGTGCTCGGCAAGGACTCGTCGTCGGCGCCGAGCCTGCGCGGCTACAAGTCGGTCAAGGACCTGTGCACCACCGCGGACCTGAGCGCCTTCAAGGAGCAGTACCCGAAGGACGACGACAGCCCGACGACGTACACCAGCGACCGGCCCGCGCTGGTGCAGATGTACTGCGGCAAGGGCCTGGACCAGGAGGACACGTCGGCCTCCACCGCCTACGTGTCGATCGAGGCGGACCTGCACCGCAAGGCCGACCCGGCGCCGGAGTTCGAGGACCGCTGGCGGAGCTTCGGCGACCACGGCCCGGATCCCGACGACAACTACAAGGTCACCGCGGTGGACGGCTTCGGCGACGAGGCCTATCTGGTCACCCAGGACACGGTGCCCAAGAGCTCCGACTCCGACAGCTCCACCTCGGGAGACCGCACGGTGGTGCTCGCGGTGCGCGACGGCGCGCTGACCATGACGCTGTCCTGGGACATCTACTCGGTGGAGGCCACCGACGACGAGCCCTCGCTCGACCAGGGCACCGAGTGGGTCAAGGCCGCGACGAAGGCGACGATGGCCAACCTCAGGAAGTGACCACCCCGCCGCGGACCCGTCCCGGCTCGTCCCCGCCGCTCGCGGTCGCCGCGCCCCCGGTCAGCCGCGGGCGCGGGCGGCGCGGGCGATCGTGACGACGGCCTTCTCCAGCGCGTACGCCGGATCGGCGCCGCCGCCCTTGACCGCCGCGTCCGCCTCCGCGACCGCGCGCAGCGCCACCGAGACGGCGTCCGCGTTCCAGCCGCGCATCTGCTGCCGGACCCGGTCGATCTTCCACGGCGGCATGCCCAGGTCACGGGCGAGCTGCCCCGGGTTCGCCCCGCGCGGCGCCGAGGCGAGCTTGCCGATCGCCCGCACCCCGGAGGCCAGCGCGAAGGTGATGCCGGGCGCGGGCTGCCCCACCGCGAGCGCCCAGCGCAGCCGCTCCAGCGCCTCGGCCGCCCGGCCGGTCACGGCGAGGTCGGCGACCTCGAAGCCGGTGGCCTCGGCCCGGCCGGTGTAGTAGCGGCGCACCACCGGCTCGTCGATCGTGCCGTCGGTGTCGGCGACGAGCTGGGCGCACGCGCTCGCCAGCTCCCGCAGATCACTGCCCAGCGCGTCGACCAGCGCCTGCGCCGCCTCGGGGGTGGCCGACCGGCCCAGCGTGCGGAATTCGCCGCGGACGAAGGCCAGCCGGTCGGCGGGCTTGGTCATCTTCGGGCACGCCACCTCGCGCGCGCCCGCCTTGCGCGCCGCGTCCAGCAGCGCCTTGCCCTTGGCGCCGCCCGCGTGCAGCAGCACCAGCGTGATCTCCTCGGCGGGCGCCGCGAAATACGCCTTGAGCTCCTTGACCGTGTCCGCGGAGAGATCCTGCGCGTTCCGCACCGCGATGACCTTGCGCTCGGCGAAGAGCGACGGGCTGGTCAGCTCCGCCAGGGTGCCGGGCTGGAGCGCGTCGGGCGCGAGGTCGCGCACATCGGTGTCGGGGTCGGCCTCGCGCGCCGCCGCCACGACCTCGCGCACGGCGCGGTCGAGCAGCAGCTCCTCCTGGCCCACGGCGAGCGTGAGGGGGGCGAGCGGATCGTCGGAAGCGGTCTTCTTGGCCATCGCGGACCAGCATCGCACGCCCCGCCGACAGTCCGGTCCGCCGGAGGTACGGTCCGCCGGGGGTACGTCGGCCTGCCGCCGCGCCCCGGCCGCCGGCATGGGGGTCCGGCGGCCGGGGCGGGCAGGTGCGGGACCCGGCGCCGCGTCCAGGCGCCGGGCCCCGCGGTCCGGGGTGGTGCGGGGTTGGTGCGGGGTCAGCTCGCGGAGCAGGAGACCGTGGGCCAGGTGGTGGAGCCGTTCTTCTGGACGGTCACGCCCCAGTTGTTGCCGCTGCCGTTGGGCTTGGCGACGAGCGTCTGCGCGTTGGGGTAGCTCGCGGTGATGTTCCAGGTGGACAGGATCTTCTCGGGCGCCGGGACGTTCATCGTGACCGTCCAGTTGCTGGAGCCGGTGACCGCCACGTTGAGGTTGAAGCGGTCGCTCCACGAGGTGCCCGCGGACAGGGTCGCGGTGCAGCCGCCGCCCGTTCCGCCGGTGGTGCCGCCGGTCGTGGTGCCGCCCGTCGTCGTCCCGCCGGTCGTCGTCCCGCCGGTGCCGGAGCCGCCGCCGTCGGGGGCGACCGCGCGGCCGGTCTGCGGCGAGATCATGCCGGCGCACAGGCCGCGGCTGGCCAGGCCCTGCGCGATGCGCGGAATGGCGGCCAGGGTGTTGGCGGGCCACTCGTGCATGAGGATGATCTGGCCGTTGGTGAGCCGGGCGTTGGCCGCCACGATGGCGTCGGTGCTCGCGCCGTTCCAGTCCTGCGAGTCGACGTCCCAGATGATCTCGGTCAGGCCGTACTTGGCCTCGACGGACTTCAGGGTCGCGTTGGTCTCGCCGTACGGCGGCCGGAAGAGCTTGGGTGTGCCGCCGCCCGCGGCCGCGATCTTCTGCTGGGTCTGGCCGACCTCGGAGTCGATCTGCGCCTGGCTCTCCTGGATCAGGTGCGGGTGGGTGTAGCTGTGGTTGCCGACCCACATGCCGGCCGCGATCTCGGCCGCGACCTGCGACGGGTAGGAGGCGGCGTACTGGCCCTCGTTGAACATCGTCGCGCGCAGACCGTTCTGCTTGAGCGCGTTGAGGATCGCCGGGGTGTGGTCGTTGGAGGGGCCGTCGTCGAAGGTCAGACCCACGTAGCCATTGCAGGTGGCCGCCTGCGAGGGGGTGGAGTTGACGGTCGAGGCGACGACGCCGGTCGCGGCGAGCGCCGCCACCGCGAGGCCCGCGATCAGGGTGCGGGGGGTGGTGCGGGGCGTGTCAGTCATGGGGGGATCTCCTCCGCGGGCGGGCGGCCGCGCCGGGCCGCCCGCCGTGAAACGAGGGGTGGTGGAGCGTCAGCCGACCTTGCAGGAGAAGGTGGGCCAGGTGGTGGAGCCGTTCTTCTGGATCGTCAGGCCCCAGTTGTTGCCGCTGCCGTTGGGCTTGGCGGTCAGGGTCTGGGCGTTGGGGTAGCTGGCGGTGATGTTCCAGGTGGACATGACCTTCTCGGGGCTCGGCACGTTCGCCGTCACGGTCCAGTTGCTGGAGCCGCTGACCGAGACGTTGAGGTTGTAGCGGTCCGACCAGGAGTCGCCGGCCGAGACGTTGGCGGTGCAGCTGCCGCCCGTACCGCCGCTGCCACCGGTCGTGCCGCCCGTGGTCCCGCCGGTCGTCCCACCGGTGGTGCCGCCCGTGGAGCCGCCGCCGCTGGAGCCGACGGTGATGTTGGAGCTGCCGGAGGAGCCGTAGCCCTCGGTGGCGAGGATCTCGTAGTTCGGGGTGCCGAGGTTCAGGCCCGCCTGCGACCAGGCGTTGAAGATGGTGGAGACGGTGATGGTGCCGCCGGTGCGCTTGGCCTGGCGGACGGCCCAGTACTGGTAGAACGTCGCGGTGCCCTGGATGGAGGGCTGGTTGACGCGCTGGGTGCGGTACAGGTCGTACGTGCTGCCGTCACTGGAGACGGAGCCCAGCTTGGTGGCGCCCGAACTCGGGTTGTAGCTGCCGTAGTTCTCGACGATGTAGTACTCGATGAGCGGGTTGGTCGTCCAGCCGTACAGCGACAGGTAGCAGTTGCCGCTGCAGTTCCACGAGCCCGAGTACGTCACGGGCGAGGTGTTGCCGGGGTTCCAGCCCTTGCCGGCGACGAAGTTGGTCACGTTGTTCCACGTGGTGCTGTACTGGCCGCCGGAGCCCATCGTCATCGAGGCCTGGCCGCTGTTCTGGCTCCAGAACGAGTAGAAGTACCCGTTGTTGGTGCCGGTGCTGTTGGTGTTCACGGTCGTGTCGGCACTGGCGGTGCCCGGCATGACAAGGGCGGCGACGCCGACGAGCGCGGTCGTCAGGAAAGCGCTGAGGAGCAGGCGCATCCGGCCCTTGGCAGCGGTGGGGGGACGGTTCACAGGTGTCCTCCTGGAGGGATGCCCGGGTGTGTGCGGGCAGCGCGACATGGCCCCGTGGCGCGGGGCGGGTCACTTGTGGGGGATGGCTCGGACACCCCGCTCGGCGGCTCGTGCGGAAGGGCCCGGAAAGGCCCGGACCGCGGTGCGGTCCGGGTGACGGGTGGTGCGGTCTCAACGGCGAACAGTGTTGATCCGCCCCCGTCAACTGTCAACAGTTTCGGCGAAGTTAGCGAAAGCTTCGACTGGCACGGGAGCGCGTGGCACAGTGTTGTGCCAGGCCACGGCGTACCGAAAGGGGGTCAGCGACGAGAGCACCCAGAGATGGCGGGGTTGTTGCCCCCGAGATCGCGGACGTCGGCTCCGAAATTTTCGTAGATATTTCCGGACGCTTGCGCGGTGAGGTGGCTCAGACCGCCGGGACCGTGGCCGGGGGGCGGGTCATGAAGACGTCCACCGGGTCCTCGGAGTCGACGGTGAAGCCGTGCCGCTCGTAGAGCCGGCGGGCCGGGCTGCCCTGGAGCACGTTCAGACGCACGGTCTGCCCGCGGGCGTCGGCCTGCGCCAGCACCGCCCGCAGCACGTCGGAGCCGAGACCGCGGCCCTGGTGGTGCGGGGCGAGGTAGAAGTGCTCCAGCCACTGCCGGTCGTCCCCGGCCGGGCGCAGCGTGACGGAGCCCGCGAAGTCGTCGCCGACGACGATGATCGCGGTGTGCGCGGTCGAGAAGGAGTCGCGCAGCCGCTGCCGCACCCGGTGCTCGTCGTAGCGGCCCAGCCGCTCCAGATCCGGGCGCATCACCACGGCCCGCAGGTCCGCGAGCGGCTCCAGGTCCGCCTCGGTGGACGGGCGCAGGTGCCAGGACGGCTGTTGCGCGGGGACGCGGGGCGGGGCGGCGGTCATGCCGGAAGTATGCCATCGCACCCCCGCTGACCTGCGACGGGGCCTGTCGCGGCCAGGCGTCCCCCGGCGCGGTCGGACGCGGTCAGGCGGGGTGGGCGGACTGCTCGGGCTCCTCCGGCTCCGGCAGCCGGCGCAGCCGCGGTATCGGGGACGGCAGCAGCCACAGCGCGCCGAGCGCGGCCGCCACGGTCACGACCCACAGCGCGGGGCGCAGCCCGATCGCCGAGCCAAGGAAGCCGCCGGCGAGCGCGCCGAGCGGGCGAACCCCGTAGTTGACCATGCGGAAGGCGCCGGACACGCGCGAGCGCAGGGCGTTGGGGATGACGGCGGCCTTGAGCGTGTCCGCGCTGATGTCGAGCAGCATCACACCGACCCCGCCCGCGAACTCCGCGACGAAGAAGGCCGCCAGCACCAGCGGGGTCGGGCCGCCCGCCATCGGCACGAGCACCAGTGGGACGGGGAAGGCGACCGCGCCCAGTGTCAGGGCCGGGCCGATGCCGATCGCCCGCACGATCCGCCCGCTGACCACCGAGCCGAGCAGGCTGCCGAGCGCCCCGGCGCCGATGACCAGGCCCAGCGTCCCGGCGCTCAGCCCGAGGCCGTCCACCGCGTAGAGGACGACGAGGGTGCTGAAGGCGAAGTTGAAGAGGTTGATCGTGGCGACACAGGACAGCATCGGGCGCAGCAGCGCGGAGCGCCCGATGAAGCGCAGCCCCTCGGTGAGCTGGCCGCGGGCGCGCGGGACGGCGGGCGGCTCCTCGGGCGCTATCCGGGCGAGCTGCCAGGCCGAGACGACGTACGAGACCGCGTCCACGAGCAGCGCCAGCGGGGCCGCGAGCAGCTGCACCAGCAGACCCCCGGCGCTGGGCCCGGCCATGAAGGAGAAGGCCCGGCTGCCGCTCACCAGCGAGCTGCCGGTGACGTAGCTCTGCCGGTCCACGAGCGCGACGAAGAGCGTGGCGTTGCAGACGTCGAAGGCGACGGCGAGGGTGCCGACGGCGAAGACGACGACGCAGAGCTGGGCGAAGGTCAGCACACCGAGGGCGTAGGCGAGCGGAACGGACGCCATGAGCGCGGCGCGGGCGAGGTCCGCGGCGATCATCGTCCGGCGGCGCCGCCCGCGGCGGTCCGCCCAGACCCCGCCGTGCAGCGAGAAGAGCAGCGCGGGCAGCAGCCCGGCGAAGCGCAGCCAGCCCATGCCGGTCGGCCCGGTGTGCAGCACCAGGACGGCGGCGAGCGGCACGGCCAGATAGGTCACCTCGTCGCCGAAGAGGGAGACGGTCTGACCGGCCCAGTAGCGGCGGAACTGCCGCTCGCGCAGCAGCGCGGGCGCCCGGCCCGCGAGCGCGCGGACCGCGGTGGCGGTGCTCACGGCGCCTCCCCGGGGGCGGGTTCCTGCCCCTCCCCGGGGGCGGGCTCCGGCCCGGCGTCCGCGGGCTTCCCCGGCTGCTCGGGGGCGACGTAGCCGGTGTGCAGATAGGCCACCCGGCGGGCGGTCGGCGGGCGGTGCGCCGGGTCCTGGCCGCGCTGCGCGTACTCCGCGATCACCGCGGTGACCCTTTCCCCCAGCTCGGACAGCTCCTCGGGGGTGAGGTAGAGGATCGCGTCGGAGTACGTCTCGGCGCGCTGCCACTGCGGGGGCAGCGTGTGCCGCAGCTCGCGGGCCCGCATCAGGCGGTTGAACTGCGACTCCGCCACGGCCACGCTCAGCGCCTCGGCGGCGTCCGCGACCGCCGGATCCTCCGAGTAGGTCGGCCAGTCGGTGTACGACGCGGTGGCGCGCCATGGCTTCTCCCGCCCCGACGCCCCCGGCTCCGCCTCCTCGACGAGGCCGTACTTGGCCAGTATCCGCAGGTGGTAGGAGCAGCTGGCGACGGACTCCCCGGTAAGCTCGGCCGCCCGCGTCGCGGTGAACGGCCCCTCCGTGCGCAGCAGGCCGACCAGCGTCATGCGGGTGGGGTGGGCGTACGCGCGCAGGGCGCGCGGATCGCTGAGGTGGATCTGGTGGTCGCGCGGCGTCTCGGACATGTTTCTCACGATAACTTTCTCAAGACTTCTTTAGCAAGAAGGCTTTAGAGTGTGGGCAGGCCGCGGGAGGCGGGCGCGCGGCGGGCGGAAGGCCGTACGGCCCCAGGTCAGCGGCCGAGCAGCGCGCGGACGGCGTCGGCGAAGGCCAGCACGCGGGCGGTGGCGGCGTCGGCCCGCCAGTGCAGGGCCCATTCCACGGGCGGGGCGTCCCGGAAGGGGACGTAGGCGACGTCGGGGCGTGCGTAGTAGCGGCGGGTCTGGGCGCCGACGACGAGCGCGCCCCGGCCCGCGCCGACGAGCGTGAGCAGCTCGTTGTACGTCGCCGCCGCCGGGCCGTGCGCGACCGGCCGCCCGGCCGGGGTGACGCTCGGCGCGCGGTCCTCCTGGAGGGACGCAGGCGCGTGGGCGGGGAGCCGCAGCAGCGTCACCCGGGCCAGATCCTCCACGGACAGCGACTCGCGGCGGGCGAAAGGATGGCCCGCGGGCACGGCGAGCATGCGCGCCTCACCGATCAGCACCGGCCCGGAGACGATCCCGGGGGCGTCCACCGGAAGGCCCGCCAGCACCAGGTCGGCCTCGCCCGCGCGGAGCCCGGCCACGACGTCCGCGGGCTGCACCTCACGGATGCGGACCTCGCAGCCGGGCGCCCGCTCCCGGAAGAGCTCGGCCGCGCCCGCCAGCAGCTGCCCGCCCGCCGCGCCGACGAAGGCCGCGTCCAGCGTGCCCGTGAGCCCGCGGGCCGCCTCGACCGCGGCCTGGTACGCCGCCGCGATCCGCTCCCACGCCGGCCGCAGCTCCGCGACGAGCCGGCTGCCGAGCGGCGTCAGCTCCACCCGGCGGCTGGTGCGCGCGAACAGCGAGGCGCCGACCCGGCGTTCGAGCTTCGCGACCGTCTGGCTGACCCGGGCGGTGGAGACGTGCAGCCGCTCGGCGGTCCGGCCGAAATGCAGCTCCTCGGCCAGCGTGAGCAGCGTCTCCAGCTCCTGCCGCTCCAGCACCGCGCCGCCCCCGCATCGTCAAGTCCGACTCGACGATCGTTGCACAGCCCGGCATTGATCCGGCCGCCGCGCCCGGCGAAGGTCGGGTCAGCACCGATCCGGCTCAGCCGGCCGACCCGCACCAGGAGCGAGCGATGTACGTCACCGGACCCCACGCCCTCAGCGCCCCCGCCGCCGACACCCCGGCGGTCCTGCGGGAGCTGCGCGACCGCACGGAGATCCTCGACGCCCTGCTGCGTTTCGGCCTCGGCCAGGACCTCCGGGACGCCGCACTCTTCGCCTCCGCCTTCGCGCCCGACGCCGAGGTGGACTTCGCCCCCGCCTCCGCGAAGTGGGGCGGCACCGCCCCGCTGCTGGCCGGGCGGGACAGCATCGTCACCACCATCCTCGGCCTCTTCGCCGGACGCGTGGACACCACCCACCAGGTCACCAACCCGCGCATCGCGATCGACGGCGACACCGCCCGCCTCACCGCCCTCGTCGAGGCCCAGCACCTGCTGACCGCCGACCACGGCACCTTCGCGCTGCTCAAGAACCCCTACGCGGTGGACCTGGTGCGCGACGGCGACCGCTGGGTGATCCGCCGGATGCGCATCGACAACGCCTGGTACACCGGGGACCCCACCGCGATCTTCGGCGCCTGACCGCCGCCAGGGCCCGCCGCCCCTCCCCCGCCGCGAGCAGGCCGCCGCCCCCGCGGCGGGGCACCGAGGCGCGCAGCCCGCCCGGACCCGCGGTGACGGCGACGGGACCGTCCCGGTCCGTCCGCAGCACGGTGGCGCCCAGCGCCCGCAGCGCCGCGACCGTCCCCGGCGCCGGGTGGTGGTACGTGTTGTGCGCCCCCACCGAGACGAGCGCCAGCCGCGGGTGCAGCCGGGCGAAGAACGCGTCGTCCCGGAACGCGCTGCCGTGGTGCGGGACCTTCAGCACGTCCACCCGCGGCAGATCCGGCACCGACGCCAGCACCTCGCGCTGCGTCTCGGGGCCCAGATCCCCGGCGAGCAGCAGCGTCAGGCCGCCCGTGCGCACCAGCAGCGCCACGCTCGCGTCGTTGGGGTCGTCGTCCGGCAACTCCCCCGCGTCCGGCGGCGGCCACAGCACCCGCCAGGCCAGCGGGCCCACCGCGCGCTGCTCCCCCGCCGCCGCCCGCAGCACCGGCACACCCGCGGCCGCCGCCTCCCGCCGCACCCGCGCGGCCTCCGGCGCCGGTTCGTCCAGCACCGTCGTCTCGATCGCCCCGACCGCGCGCCCGCGCAGCACACCGCCGAGGCCGTCCGCGTGATCGGCGTGAAAGTGCGTCAGGATCAGCAGCGGCACCGAAGTGACCCGCAGGTCGCGCAGACAGCGGTCGGCGAGCGCCGGATCAGGACCGGTGTCCACGACCACCGCGCTGCCCGGCCCCGCGGACAGCGCCAGCGCGTCGCCCTGCCCCACGTCGCACATCGCGAACCGCCAGCCCGCGGGCGGCCACCGCGCCTCCCGCCCCGGCAACGGCACGGGCAACGGCAGCGGCACCGGCCGGGTCAGCGCCAGCAGCACCAGCAAGGCCGCTCCCGCCGCGGTCCACGGCCGCGCCGCGAGCCCCCGCAGCAGACGGCCGCCCCGCGCCGCCACCGCGACCGCGACCGTCAGCGCCGCCAGCAGCGCCGCGCCCGCCCAGCCGCCCGGCCAGCCCATCTGCGCACCCGGCAGCGCGGCGCCGTGCCGGGCCACCGCCGCGATCCACCGCACCGGCCAGCCCGCCGCCCACGCCGTGGCCGCCGCCGCGGCCGGGGACAGCGGCGCCAGCACCAGCGCGCCGAAACCCAGCACCGTCGCAGGCGCGACCGCGGGCTCCGCCAGCAGATTGCACGGCACGCCCACCAGGCTGAGCCGCCCCGACAGCACCACCAGCAGCGGAGCGCACGCCGCCTGCGCCGCACCCGCCGCCGCCAGCGCCTCCGCCGCCCGCGGCGGCACCCCGCGGCGGCGCAGGGCCGCGCACCACCGCGGCGCCAGCGCCAGCAGCGAGCCCGTCGCCAGCACGGACAGGGCGAAGCCGTACGAGCGGGCGACCGGCGGATCGCACAGCACCAGCAGCAGGACCGCGCCGCACAGCGCGGGCAGCAGCGACCTGCGGCGGCCCGTACCGATCGCCAGCAGCGTGATCAGGCCGCACACCGCCGCCCGCAGCACGCTCGGGCCCGGACGGCACACCAGCACGAACGCGCCCGTCAAGGCCGCGCCCAGCACCGCCGTCAGCCGCAACGGCACGCCCAGTGCCGCCGCCAGGCCGCGGCGTTCCGCCCGCACGGCCTCGGCCGGGGGGCCGATCAGGAGCAGCAGGACGATCGTGAGGTTCGCCCCCGACACGGACGTGAGGTGCGCGAGGTCCGTCGCCTCGAACGACTCCTTGAGCGACGCGGGCAGTGCGCCGGTGTCGCCCGTCACCAGACCCGGGAGCAGTCCGCGGACGTCCGCGGGCAGACCCGCGCTCGCCGTGCGCAGGCCGCCGCGCAGCCGGGCCGCGACCCGCTGGGACGTGCTCGGCGGGCTCAGCACGCGGGGCGGGCCCGTCGGGCGCAGTATCGCCGCGGACTCGCCGGGGCGGGTCGAGGGGGCGATGCGGGCTGCCACCCGCAGGGTCGTCGACGGCACGAGCCGTGCCCACACCGGGGGGCGGGCGTCGTCGGCCAGCACCACGACGGGTGTGCGGGTCCTCGTCGGGCCGACGCGGATCGCTTCCGCCGGGACCACCACGGTCGGGGCTCGCCCTGCGGGAGCGCGGGAGCGGGCGGTGAACGGGTCGCCCGTGACCCGCAGCACCACCTCCGCGTGTGCCCTGCGGGCGGCCAGGTCCGGGAGGGGGCCGCGGTGGAGGTCCGCGTCCGCGAGCGCCGCGGTGGTGGCTGCCGCCACGAGGCTCAGCAGGGTTGCCGCTGCTGCGGCGGTGAGCGTGCTTTTTCGGGGGTGGGCGGGCCCGAGCCGCCTTGTGGCTGCCGCCGCGACCGCGTATGCCGCTGCCACGGCGGTCGCCGTGAGGAGGACGGTCCTCCACCCCGCGGTGGGCGTCAGTGCTGCCGCCGCCCAGGCCGCCAGGGCGGGTGGGACGAGCCGCAGGTCCGGCGGGCCCTCCTGGCGCGGGTTCGCCGCGCCGAGCCGTGATTTCGCCGCCGCGTGCACAGGCGCCTGCGGCGGGCGTTGCCCGTTCCGAGCTTCCTCCGCAGGGGCTTGCGGCTTGCGGGGGTGGGCTCCCTCCTGCCGCTTGCTCGGCGTTGTCCGGCTGCCCGTCTCGTCGTGGCTGAGCGCGCAGTTCCCCGCGCCCCTGAGGTCCTGCCCCTTGCCCGGCGTGGCCTGGCTGCCCGTCTCGTCGTGGCCGAGCGCGCAGTTCCCCGCGCCCCTGCGGGGCGCTGACTCACCCTGTGCGGGGGGCGGGCCCGGGGACCTGCGGGGTGTCGGCCCGACCCGTGCGGGGGGCCCGAGCCGGGGTGGGGGGCCGGTCCCTGTGGGGGGCGTGGTCGCGTCGTCCGGGTGGGGTGGGGTCATGGGTGGACCAGGGGTTTGAGGGTGGTGAATTTGCGGTCGCCGATGCCGGGGACTTGGCGGAGTTGCTGGAGGGTGGTGAAGGCGCCGTGCTGGGTGCGGTAGTCGAGGATGTGCTGGGCCAGGACGGGGCCGACGCCGGGGAGGGCGTCGAGTTGGGGGGCCGTGGCGGAGTTGAGGCTCAGGGGGGTGGTGGGGGTGCCGGACTCCGTGGTGGGGGGTGGGGGTGGCTGGCCGACGAGGAGTTGTTCGCCGTCGGTGAGGGGGCGGGCGAGGTTGAGGGAGGTCGTGTCGGTGCCGGGGAGGGGGCCGCCCGCCGCGGTCAGGGCGTCGGCGACGCGGGAGCCCGGCGGGAGGTGGCGCAGGCCAGGGCTCGCGACCTTGCCGGCGATGTCGATCGTCAGGGCGGGGCGGGCCGGCGAGGGGCCGGGAGCCGGGGCGGGAGTGGGCGGCGGGAGGGCCGCGGGGATCCGTACCGTCTGGGGGCGCCCCGTCATGTAATGGCGCACCGCGAGCCCCGTCGCCGCCAGCAGCACCACCGCCAGGGCCGCCACCGTGCGCAGTTCGAGGCCGCAGCGCAGCAGCAGCCAGGTCCGGACCCGCGCGGCCCGTCCGGGCGGCGGGCTCTCCCCGGGGGACGGCGGGGGCGGACCCGCCTCCGGGAAGATCGCGGACGCCCGCTCCCACGCTTCCCCGGGCACCTTCGCTCTTGCCGAGCCTGCCGAGCCCGCCGAGCCCGCCGATCCTGCCGATCCTGCCGAGTATGTCGCGCGTGTCGCGCTCGTCACGTTCATACCGATCATCGTGGACCGCTCGGCACCACCCGCGATGATCTTGGTCCGCAACCTGTGGAAAACTCCCGACCCCGCCCGCGGACCGGCGTGTTCAGTGCGGCGAGACCACCACGCCCAGCAGCCCCGGTCCCGCGTGGGCGCCGATCACCGCGCCCACCTCGCTCACGACGAGGTCGTCCAGGCCGGGGACGCGGTCGCGCAGGCGCTCCGCGAGGACGGCGGCCCGTTCGGCGGCGGCGAGGTGGTGCACCGCGAGGGCGACCGTCCGTGTGCCGGCCTGCTCGACGACGATCTCCTCCAGGCGCGTGATCGCCTTCGAGGCGGTACGCACCTTCTCCAGCAGCTCGATCCGCCCGTCGGCCAGCCGCAGCAGCGGCTTCACCGCGAGGGCTGAGCCGAAGAGGGCCTGGGCGGCGCCGATCCGGCCGCCTCTGCGCAGGTAGTCGAGGGTGTCGACGTAGAAGTACGCGGACGTGTCCGCCGCCCGTTTCTCCGCGGCCGCGACCACCTCGTCCGCCGTACCGCCCGCCTCCGCCGCCTCCGCGGCGGCGAGCACGGTGAAGCCGAGGGCCATCGCGACCATGCCGGTGTCCACGACGCGGACGGGCACGGGCGCGTCCTTCGCCGCGACGAGCGCGGCGTCGTACGTACCCGAGAAGTCGGCGGACAGGTGGAGGGAGACGATCGCGGACGCGCCGGACGCGGCGGCGGCCTCGTACGCGGCGGTGAACTCCGGCGGCGCGGGGCGGGACGTGGTCACCGGGCGGCGCCGTTGCAGCGCCCGCGCGACCGCGGGCGCGGAGATCTCGGTGCCCTCCTCCAGGGCCTCGTCGCCGATCACCACGGTGAGGGGAACGATGGTGATGTGGTGGCGGATCAGGGCGTCACGGCCGAGGTAGGCCGTGGAGTCCGTGACGATGGCGACGTGCGGGGGCATGTCCGGGAGATTACCCGGGGCGCGGGCCGGGGCGACAGCTCGGCCCGCCCCACCGGCCGGGACACGCCGTTCACCGGGACGCACCTCGTCCCGCGCCCCCGCGGGGGCGAGCTCACTCCCCCGGCGACGGCAGCTTCGGCGGTTCCGTCGGGGTCCAGTGGCGCAGGGCGGCGGATTCTATGGCGATCTGGTCGTTCAGGGAGGCCAGGTCGTCGGCGGTGGCGTGCTCGGCGCGGTCCTGGGCGGCCCAGCGCAGGGAGTCCGCGGAGTGGGTGACCTGGCGGACGCGGGTGGTGAGTTCGGGGAGGCGGGTCGCGACGCGCGACCGGTCCGGCTCGCGTTCGAGCAGCTTGAGCTCGCCGTCGAGGGCGCGGGCGTGGTCGTTGAGGCGGGCGAGCAGGGCCGCGGCCTCGGCGAGGGCGGGGTCGTCGGCGCGGCGCGCGTCCAGCGCGGCGAAGGTGCTGTCGATCGCGGCCCGCAGGTCGATGCGCAGTTGGGCCACCTCGCCGCCGGGGCCGGGCGTGGTGAAGCGGCGGGCCTTGAGCTGGGTGTCCTCGACGACCCGGCGGGCCTGCGCGGTGCCGCGGGCCACTCCGCGCTTGACGGCGCGCACGGTGCGTACCGCCACGACGCCCACCAGCACCAGGAAGGCCAGCACGAGCAGGAGAACGATGATCCCGGCGGTTTCCACAGGCCGCTCCTCCTGGGCTGGGGCGAGGTCACGTACGTCCGCGACGGACGCGTACCTCCACGGTAACGGCAAGGGGCAGGCCCGAGGGATCCGGTGGATCCCCCAAGCCTGCCCCTAAGGGACGGCCGCGCGAGCTCAGACGACGATGTTGACCAGCTTCGGCGCGCGCACGATCACCTTGCGCACCGCCGCGCCGTCCAGCGCCGCGGTGACGGCGGGGTCGGCCAGGGCCAGGGCCTCCAGGTCGGCGTCGGTGATGGCCGGCGGGACCTCCAGGCGGGCCTTGACCTTGCCCTTGATCTGGACGACGCAGGTCACGGCCGGGTCCTGGGCCAGGGCCGGGTCGGCGACGGGGAAGTCGGCGTGCGCCAGCGAACCGGTGTGGCCCAGCCGCGACCACAGCTCCTCGGCGATGTGCGGGGCCAGCGGCGCGACCAGCAGGACCAGCTGCTCGGCCACGGTGCGCGGCAGCGGGCCGCCGGTCTTCGTCAGGTGGTTGTTCAGCTCGGTGATCTTGGCGATGGCGGTGTTGAAGCGCAGGCCCGCCATGTCGCCGCCGACGCCGTCGATGGCCTTGTGCAGGGCGCGCAGCGTCTCCTCGTCGGGCTCGGCGTCGGTGACGGTGACCTCGCCGGTGGTCTCGTCCACGACGTTGCGCCACAGCCGCTGCAGCAGCCGGTACTGGCCGACGACGGCTCGGGTGTCCCACGGCCGGGAGACGTCCAGCGGGCCCATGGCCATCTCGTACAGCCGCAGCGTGTCGGCGCCGAACTCGGCGCAGATCTCGTCGGGCGTGACGGCGTTCTTCAGCGACTTGCCCATCTTGCCCAGCAGCCGGCTGACCTTCTCGCCCTGGTGGAAGTAGGCGCCGTCCTCCTCGGTGATCTCGGCCGCGGGGACGGCGATGCCGCGTGCGTCGCGGTAGACGTGGGCCTGGATCATGCCCTGGTTGAACAGCTTGTGGAAGGGCTCGTAGGACGAGATGTGGCCCAGGTCGAACAGCACCTTGTGCCAGAAGCGCGCGTACAGCAGGTGCAGCACGGCGTGCTCGGCGCCGCCGACGTACAGGTCGACACCGCCTGCGGGCTGTCCCTCGCGCGGGCCCATCCAGTACGCCTCGACGGCCGGGTCGACGATCTTGTCGGTGTTGAACGGGTCCAGGTAGCGCAGCTCGTACCAGCAGGAGCCCGCCCAGTTGGGCATGGTGTTGGTCTCGCGGCGGTAGGTGCGCGGGCCGTCGCCCAGGTCCAGCTCGACGGTCGCCCACTCGGCGTTGCGGGACAGCGGGGTCTCGGGCGAGGTGTCGGCGTCGTCCGGGTCGAAGGTGCGCGGGCTGTAGTCGTCGACCTCGGGCAGCTCGACGGGCAGCATCGAGTCGGGCAGCGCGTGCGCGACGCCGTCCTCGTCGTAGACGATCGGGAAGGGCTCGCCCCAGTACCGCTGGCGGCTGAACAGCCAGTCGCGCAGGCGGTAGTTGACGGTGCCGTGGCCGATGCCGCGCTCGGCCAGCCAGGTGGTGACCGCGGCCTTGGCCTCGGTGACGCCCAGGCCGTCCAGCGAGACGGTCTCGTTGGCGGAGTTGACGATGACGGCGTCGTAGGAGGCGAAGGCGTCGTCCCACTCGGCCGGGTCCTCGCCGCGGCCGTCGGTGGGCCGGACGACGCAGCGCATGGGCAGGTCGAAGGCGCGCGCGAAGGCGAAGTCGCGGCTGTCGTGGGCGGGGACGGCCATGATCGCGCCGGTGCCGTAGCCCATCAGGACGTAGTCGGCGACGAAGACGGGGACGGGCTCGCCGCTGACCGGGTTGACGGCGTAGGCGCCGGTGAAGACGCCGGTCTTCTCCTTCGCGTCGGCCTGCCGCTCGACGTCGGACTTCGACGCGGCCTGCTTGCGGTAGGCGGCGACGGCGTCCCCGGGGGTGGCGTGGCCGCCGGTCCAGGCCTCGCCGGTGCCCTCGGGCCAGGCGGCCGGGACGATCGCGTCGACCAGCTCGTGCTCGGGGGCCAGCACCATGTAGGTGGCGCCGAACAGGGTGTCCTGGCGGGTCGTGAAGACGGTCACCGCGTGCTCGCCGTCGGACCCGTGGACGGGGAAGTCGACGCGGGCGCCCTCGCTGCGGCCGATCCAGTTGCGCTGCTGCAGCTTGATCGCCTCGGGCCAGTCCAGCGCGTCCAGGTCGGTCAGCAGCCGGTCGGCGTAGGCGGTGATGCGCATCATCCACTGGCGCAGCTTGGCCTTGAAGACGGGGTAGTTGCCGCGCTCGGAGCGCCCGTCGGACGTGACCTCCTCGTTGGCCAGCACGGTGCCCAGGCCGGGGCACCAGTTGACGGGCGACTCGGCGGCGTAGGCCAGCCGGTGGCCGCCCAGCACGTCGGAGCGCTCGGCGGGGGTCAGCTCGGCCCAGGGGCGGCCGTCGGGGGTGGCGCGGGTGCCGTCCTCGAACTGCGCGACCAGGTCGGCGATGGGGCGGGCGCGGTCGGCGGCCTCGTCGTACCAGGAGTTGTAGATCTGCAGGAAGATCCACTGCGTCCAGCGGTAGTAGTCGGGGTCGATCGTCGCGAAGGAGCGGCGGCGGTCGTGGCCCAGGCCCAGGCGGCGCAGCTGGGCGCGCATGGTGACGATGTTGGCCTCGGTGGAGACCCGCGGGTGGGTGCCGGTCTGCACGGCGTACTGCTCGGCGGGCAGGCCGAACGCGTCGAAGCCCAGGGTGTGCAGGACGTTGTGGCCGGTCATGCGCTGGTAGCGGGCCGAGACGTCGGTGGCGATGTAGCCCAGCGGGTGGCCGACGTGCAGTCCCGCACCCGAGGGGTACGGGAACATGTCCATGATGAAGCGCTTGGGCTTCGCGGCCTCCTGCGGATCGGCGTTCAGGGCGCCGGTCGGGTTGGGGGCGGCGAAGGTGCCGTGCTCGTCCCAGTACTCCTGCCAGCGGCCCTCGATCTCGGCGGCCAGCTGTGCGGTGTAGCGGTGCGGCGCAGCCGTCTCGGCGGCCGGGGTGGTGTCGCTCATCGTCCTCGGTACTCCATCGATGTCATGACGGCTGCTACGGCCATCGCTGCCTGGTGGTCCTGCTTGCGGCATCCCGTCATCGGCGGGACAAACAAAAAAGCCCCTCGCGCAGGAGGGGTGCCGCACTGACGTGGTTCGTGGTCAGCGCGGCTCGCTAAGCAGGAGGCTCGTGGCTCGTCGCATGGCCCCAGATTACCGCAGCGGCCCGGCCGGACGCACGGTGGTACGGCCCGGCTGTGGACGGGCGCGGGCACGGCGGCGCGCCCGGCCGCGGACCGGCTCCGGTCAGGGTCCGGACAGGGCGACGGCCCCGCACCGTGGCCGGTGCGGGGCCGTGCCCCTGGCGGATGCCGTTACTTCTTGTGCTTGGGCGGCAGCGAGGAGGTGATGTACCCCTTCGCGGGCGTGCCCACGCCGGTGACGTCGTCGTAGCCGACCGTGGCGTGCAGCGACGCGTCGGCGCCGAGCGTACGCAGCGAGACGATCGTGCCGTCGGAGTCGTCGACGGAGTTCGCGTAGTCCACGCGGACCACGCCGAGGCCCTTGCCCTGGCCCAGCGGGTGGTCGGTCACGTCGTGGTAGGACGACGTGCCGTACTGGGAGTAGATCAGCGGGTTGGCGAAGCCGATGGCGATGCCGTGCCGGGCCTGCTCGGCGAGCGCCTGGACGCCGGCGATGACCGGCGCGGCCAGCGAGGTGCCGCCGATGCGGTAGGTGCTGTACTGGAGCGAGCCGTCCGGGTAGGTCTGGGTCTGACCCACCAGGAAGCCGGTGTTCGGGTCGGCGACCGCGGCGATGTCGGGCTCGACACGCTGCTTGACGCTGCCACCGTTGGCCAGGGCCAGCGAGTCCGGGACCACACCGCGCTGGTAGTACGGCTGGTCGTAGTACTTGCTGGTGCCGCCGCCGGCGCCCGAGGTGTACGGGCCGGGGAAGCCGTCCCAGTTCTTGCCGTCCGCGGACAGCGGGGCGCGCAGGGTGCCCCAGCCGGTCTCGAACAGGTACTTGTCGTTCTTGCCGACCGCGAGCGAGGTGCCGCCCACGGACGTGGCCCACGGCGAGTTGCCGGGCGTGTCGGCCTGCTTCACACCGGTCGAGGCGACGTTGTCGCCCGCGTCGCCGGAGGAGAAGTAGAAGCCGATGCCCTCGACCGCGCCCTGCTGGAAGACCTGGTCGTAGGCCGCCGCGATGTCCGGCGTCTCGTTGGCCTCGACGTCGCCCCAGGAGTTGGAGACGATGTCGGCGAGGTGGTTGTCGACGACCTTGTTCAGCGCGTCGAGCAGGTCGTCGTCGAAGCAGGAGGCGCCGCCGACGTAGACGATGTTCGCGTCCGGGGCCACGGCGTGCACGGCCTCGACGTCGAGGGTCTCCTCGCCGTACCAGCCGCCCGCGTCGCAGTCCTCGGTGCTGTTGTAGTCGCTCGGCAGGACCTGGCTGAGCTGGCCCTTCTTGTACTTCTGGCCGCCGGTGTCCTTGGCGTAGCGCGCCGCGTCCTGGGCGATGTACGGCGAGGCGAACGCGTCGGTGATCGCGACGGTCACGCCCTTGCCGGTGTACTTGCCCGCGCCGTACGCGGCCCGCAGCTGGTCGCCGGTGTAGCCCTGGATCGCGTAGGGCGCCTTGTCGCCGTACGCGGTCGGGTACTGCTTGGCGATCTTCGAGCCGTAGTACGTGGAGAACGGTCCGGCGTTCTTGAAGACCTCACCGGGCGGCGGCAGCTCGTCGTCGTGGGTGGACTTCTTGGGCGCCGTGTCCAGGCCCGTGACGGTGAGGACCGCGCCGTTCAGTGCGGCGGGCGCGGTCGCGGTGCCGGTCGGGGCGCGGTAGACGTGGCCCGACTTGCTGTAGTTGTGCAACTGGGTGCCGAAGGCCTTCTCCGCGGCCGCCACGTCACCGGTGACGGTGAGGTAGTGGTCGTTGGAGGCGGTCACCTTCATGCCCGCCGACTTCAGCCACGCCGTGACCTCGGACACCTGGGCCTTGGTCGGGCCGTAGGCGGTCTTCGCCTGGGCCGCCGTCAGGTAGTGGCCGTAGTCGGCGGAGTTCGGGTCCGACACGGACTTCGCGTAGGCGGCGAGGCCCTTGGCGTCCTTGCCCGCGAGGTAGACCCGGACGGTCACCGCGGCGGAGTCGGCAGTGGCACCGCGGTCCGCCTGAGCGGTGGCCCACTGCGGCTTGGTGCCGGACAGGAGCTGGCGTCCGGACGGCTGGTCGGCCGACGCGGACTGGGTCGAAAGCGCGAGCGCTCCGGCGACCAGCGGCAGCGCGGTGGCCGCCACGAGCGCCATACGCGTCCTCTTGCGCTCAAATCTCATGTAACCCCCATGCGAAGCGAGTTGTCGCGTTGTCGGGCTGTCCCTGGTACGAGCGGACCGTGCGGTGTCGCCGCTATGCGTACACACCGCACCGCAAAGCGACACTCTTTCGCTGATCAGTTCATGCCAGGACCACGATTTTCCCAAGAGCAGGTCAAGGAAACGTCCCTGCGGGAACCTCCCGAAGCCGGAAAACCTCTAAGGCGCCACTCGCTGACGGAGCCTCAGGCGGACACCCCAGACCTACTACCCATCCCCCGCCGGTGCACGCAGCCAGGACCGGCCGATCCCACGCCCGGCGGTATGACAATCACCGGAAACGACGAAAGCGGGGCCCGGATGCCTCACGCACCCGGACCCCGCCTCCGGCAGGACCCTCGACGACCCCGGCAGACACCGGAAGGTCGGACGAAGTGGAGCTACGGGGAATTGAACCCCGGACCTCTTGCATGCCATGCAAGCGCTCTACCAACTGAGCTACAGCCCCGCACACCGCCGGGATCCCCCGGCGACCTGGGGTTACTTTACACGCTCCCCGGGTGGCCGGAGCAAATCCGCGGTCCCGGCGAAGTTCATGAAGCGGCAACAAACCGACGGCCGACCCGGGGTTACGGTGGCGGCGGCCGAGGTGCCGACCGGGCCCGCCGAGAGGGGAGACGACCGCCGTGACCACCGCGTTCGACCCGATAGACCTGGGCGGCCACCGGCTGCCCAACCGGATCGTGATGGCACCCATGACCCGCAGCCGGGCGTACGGCCCCGGGCTCAGCCCGACCGCGAGCACCGCCGCGTATTACGCCCAGCGGGCCTCCGCCGGGCTCATCGTCACCGAGGGCACCCAGCCCTCCGTGGGCGGACAGGGCTACCCGGACACCCCGGGACTGCACAGCGCGGAGCAGGTGGCCGGCTGGCGGCGGGTGACCGACGCCGTGCACGAGGCCGGCGGCCGGATCTTCGTGCAGCTCATGCACACCGGCCGGATCGGCCACCGCTCGCTGCTGCCGGACGGGCTGCGGCCGGTCGCCCCCTCGCCGGTACGGGCCCAGGGCAGCGTCTACACGGCGGCCGGCCCGCAGGAGTTCGAGGAGCCCGCCGAGCTGGACGAGAGCGGCATCGCCCGCACGATCGCCGAGCACGCCGCCGCCGCCCGCAACGCCGTCGCGGCCGGGTTCGACGGGGTCGAGGTGCACGCCGCCAACGGCTACCTGGTCCACCAGTTCCTGGCCCCCAACACCAACCGCCGCACCGACGGCTGGGGCGGCACCCCGGAAGGGCGGGCCCGCTTCGCCGCCGAGGTCGTCCGGGCCGTCGCCGACGCGATCGGGGCCGAGCGCACCGGCCTGCGGATCTCCCCCGGAAACACCCTCGGCGACATCGACGAGCCCGACCCCGAGCCGACCTACCTCGCGCTGCTGCGCGCCCTGGAGCCGGTCAGCCCCGGCTACCTGCACGTCGTGGAGAGCGGCGACCGGGCGCTGACGCTGGAGCTGCGCAAGCGCTTCCCCGGCGTGCTCGTCCTCAACGCCAGGGCCGGTGTGCGGCACAACGGCCCGGAGCAGCTGGGCCTCGTCGAGGACGGCACCGCGGACATGGTCTCGTACGGCACGCTCTTCGTCGCCAACCCCGACCTGCCCGCCCGGCTGCGGGCCGGCGGCCCGTACAGCACCGCGGACCGGGCGACGTACTACGGCGGCGGCGACCGCGGCTACACCGACTACCCGGCCCTGGACGGCTGAGCCGCCCGGCGGGCGCCGGACGGCCGCAGCGCACCGTACGCCGCTGCGGCCGTCGGGCCCCGGACGGGCCTCATGCCGCCTTGCGGGCCCGGCCCCGGGCCAGGCCCGCCGCCGCACCGGCGACGCACACCGCCGTCATCGCCACCGTCAGCACGGTGTAGGCGTGCGCCGAGGCGTGGGCGCCCGGCCCGCTCACCCGGCTCAGGAAGAGCGTGCCGAGCGTCGCGACACCCAGCAGCTGGGCGATCTGCGTGACCGTGGCCAGGAAGCCGGAGGCGTCCGCCGCGTCCTGCGGGGCTATCGTGCCCAGCGCCATCGTGAGGGTGGGGCTGAAGCCGAAGCCGAGCCCGGCGCCCAGCACCAGCAGCCACACGTAGAGGGCGGCGCCGCCGTCCCCGCCGCCGCGCAGCGCCAGGCCCAGCCCCGCGAAGGACACCGCGGCGAGCAGCAGGCCCGCGCCCGCCAGCCACGGCCGCCACGACACCGGCAGCCGCCGCCAGTTCAGCCCCACCGTGCCGAAGGTGACCGCGGCGAAGGCGAACGTCAGCCCGGTGCGCAGGGCGCTGAAGCCGAGCCCGCTCTGCAGGTGCAGGGCGATGGCGAACAGGAAGCCCGCGTTGGAACCCATCGTCGCCAGGATCACCAGGCTCGCCCGCAGCATGCCCGGCGCCCGCAGCACCCGCGGCGCGATCAGCGGGGCGCCGCCGCGCCGCGCGAGCCGCATCTCCAGCAGCGCGAAGACCGCCAGCAGCACCGCGCTCAGCGCCAGGCACACCCAGCCCCACACCGGCCAGCCCTCCTCCTGCCCCAGCACGAGCGGCACGGTGAACAGCGTCACGGCCGCGGCGAGCACGACCAGCCCCGGCAGGTCGAGGCCGCGCGTACGGGCCTGGTCGCGCGGCCCGTCGGCGGGCAGCACGCGCGGCGCGATCAGCAGCATGGCCAGCCCGATCGGCACGTTGACCAGGAAGACCGGCCGCCAGCCCGTCCCGAACAAATCCGCGCTCACCAGCACCCCGCCCAGCGTCTGGCCGAGCGCGGCGCCCGACGACAGCACCGCGGAGTAGACACTCATCGCGCGTGTCCTGGCCTCGCCGCTGAAGTTGAGCTGGAGCAGGCTCAGCACCTGCGGGATCATCAGGGCCGAGCCCGCGCCCTGCACGAAGCGGAAACCGATCAGCTCGCCCGTGCCCTGCGCCAGGCCGCACGCGAGCGAGGCCGCGGTGAAGACCGCGAGGCCGGCCATGAACAGCCGCCGGTGCCCCAGCAGGCCGCCGAGCCGGGCACCGGTGATCAGCAGCACCGAGTAGCTGATCGAGTAGCCGGCGATGACCAGCTGGAGCTGCGCGCCCGAGGCGTGCAGGTCGTCGCGCATGGTCGGCGCGGCCACGTTGACGATGAAGACGTCCAGCAGGGCCATGAACTGGCCCATCAGGATGGTGCCCAGCAGCAGTCCGGGCGGCGGACCCGCCCGGCCGGTGCGGCGGGTCCCGGTATCGGGTCCGGCACCGGCCGCCGCGGTCGTGGGAGTACGGGTGGTGGCGCCGGTCACGGTCGCGCCGTTCGACGGAGAAGGAGTCATGGGCCGAGCCTGCGGCCCCCGCGATACGGGTAACGAGAGCCCCGTGATCCTGGTAGTGCCAGCACCTGGCAGCCGCCGGACGCGTTGGGGACGATGAGCGTATGCCCCAGCCACCGGCAGCGCCCCCCACCCGGACCGGGTCCCGGGATGCCACCGGATCCCGGCGCGCCGGCGGAGCCCGCCGCACCGAGCTCGCCGCCTTCCTGCGCAGCCGCCGCGCCCGGATCACCCCGCAGGACGTCGGCATGCCGCCCGGCCTGCGGCGGCGCACCCCCGGACTGCGCCGCGAGGAGGTCGCGCAGCTCGCCGGGGTCGGCGTCACCTGGTACACCTGGCTCGAACAGGGACGCCCGATCAACGCCAGCGTCCAGGTGCTGGACGCCGTCGCCCGGGTGCTGATGCTCGACGCCACCGAGTGCGAGCACCTCTACCGGCTGGCCGGCATCCCCTTCGTCCGCGAGCCCGCCGCCGACACCGACACGGTCGGCGAGGAGTTCCAGGGCGTCCTCGACGCCCTCAACCCGCTGCCCGCCGCGATCTACAACAGCCGCTACGACGTCCGCGCCACCAACGCGACCTACCGCACACTGTGGCCGATGACCTCGCTCGTGGAGCGCTGGGAGCGCAACGTGCTCTACAAGCTCTTCACCGTGCCCGACTGCTGCCAGACCTTCGTCAACAGCGCGGACGAGCTGCCGTGGATGGTCGCGCAGGTACGGCGCAGCTACGGGCGGCACGTCGGGGAGCCCGCGTGGGAGTCCTTCGTCGCGCTCATGATCAAGTCGAGCGCGGACTTCGCGCAGATGTGGGCCAGCGGCGACGTCGCCGCGCCCGGCAAGCGCGTCAAGACCTTCCGGCACCCGGCCGTCGGCACGATCACCCTGACCTCGATGTCGCTCAGCATCGACGGCATGGCCGAACACCGCTACGTCGTCTACACCCCCGCCACCGAGGCGGACCGGCAGTCCGTCGAGACGCTGCGCGCCATCCCCGACCCCGTCGTGGGCTGCGCCGTCCACGGCCGCAGGCTCTCCGTCATCCTCGCCGAGCGCGAGGCCTCAGGCCGCCCCACGAAGTGCCCGCACGAAACCTGAGCGGCACGCCGCCGCACGCACGGAGGGCGGTGCTCCCCCGCGTCTCCGCGGGAGGGCACCGCCCTCGTTTCCTGCTGCTGTGGAGCTACGGGGAATTGAACCCCGGACCTCTTGCATGCCATGCAAGCGCTCTACCAACTGAGCTACAGCCCCTTGCGACGTCAGAAATCATAGCCGTTCCCCGGACGGGAACGAAATCGGCTTTCTGCTGCGCAGGGCGGTACCCCTCAGGGGCCTGCCCTCTGCGGAGGGCGGTACCCCTCAGGGGCTTGCCCTCTGCGGAGGGCGGTACCCCTCAGGGGCGCGGGGAACTGCGCGCTCAGCCCCCACCGGGGCGCGGGTCGTCACCGACCCGAAGGGGCAGTTCGGTCCGTACCGGACCACCGGCCGGTGGTGGGTTGCTCGCGCAGTTCCCCGCGCCCCTAAAAACGGGATGCCCGGCCGCGCAGACGTGCCCGAAAACGCTCGCCCCGCGCGGCACGCGCAGCCGCAGACAACGGGTGCCCGGCGGGGCAGGTGGGGGGTGCAGACGCCCGCCCGGCGAGGGCTATGTGTCGTCGCCCAGCACGGGCTCGGGCAGGGTGCCCGCGTTGTGTTCCGTCAACCGCCAGCCGCGAGCACCCTCGCCGAGGACGGACCAGCAGCAGTTGGAGAGGCCGCCGAGGGACTCCCATGTCTCGGGGGCGAGCCCGAGCAGGCGGCCGATGGTCGTACGGATCGTGCCGCCGTGGCTGACGACGACGAGGACCCCGCCGTCGGACAGCTCGTCGGCGGCGGCGAGGACGACGGGGGCGGCGCGGTCGGCGACCTCGGTCTCCAGTTCGCCGCCGCCGCGGCGGACGGGCTCACCGCGCTTCCAGGCGGCGTACTGCTCGCCGTAGCGGCCGACGATCTCCTCGTGGGTCAGGCCCTGCCAGTGACCGGCGTAGGTCTCCTGGAGGGCCTTGTGGTGGGTGACGGGGAGGCCGGTCAGGACGGACAGCTCGGACGCGGTGGCGGCGGCCCGGCTGAGGTCGGAGGAGATGATCGCGTCCGGCGCGAGGGCGGCGAGCAGCCGGGCGGCGCGGCGGGCCTGGGCGACGCCGGTCTCGGTGAGCCGGATGTCGGTCGTGCCCTGGAAGCGCTGCTCCAGATTCCATTCCGTCTGGCCGTGCCGCCACAGCACGATCCGGCGGCCCCGGCCGCTGCGCCGGCCGTTCAGCTGACGATCCCGTCGTCGGCCGTCCCGGCGTGCTCCTTGCCCTTGCCGCGGGTGGCCACCGCGTCCTCGGGCAGGGGGATCTCGGGGCAGTCCTTCCAGAGCCGCTCCAGCGCGTAGAAGACCCGCTCCTCGGAGTGCTGGACGTGCACGACGATGTCGACGTAGTCGAGCAGCACCCAGCGGCCCTCGCGCTCGCCCTCGCGGCGGACCGGCTTGGCGTCCAGTTCGTCGCGGAGCTTGTCCTCGATGGCGTCGACGATGGCCCGCACCTGGCGGTCGTTCGGGGCGGAGGCGACCAGGAAGGTGTCGGTGATGGAGAGCACGTCGCTGACGTCGTAGGCGATGACGTCGTGCGCGAGCTTGTCGGCGGCGGCCTGCGCGGCGGCGCGGGTCAGCTCGATGGAGCGGTCAGTGGCGGTCACGGATACGGCTTTCCGGTCGGGGGCTCTACTGCTTCAAGGGTCTCACGACCCTCCGACAGCCCCCGACCGGATTTTCGACCGGGCGTCCGGTTCTTCCTGCCCGCGCCGGCCGGAGCCGGTGAAAGCGCCGGTCGGCGCGGGTACGGCCGCGGCCGCGGTCAGGAGGCGTCCGGCGTGTAGTCCTTGCCGAGCGTGACGGCGATGTCCGCGTTGGACGGCACCTTGCCCTTGGCGACCGCAGTCGGCGGCAGGCCCAGAGTGGCCGCGACGTCCTTGGCCGCCTCCAGCCGGGCGGCGTCCGCGTAGAGGATCTGGGAGGTGCTCTTGGTGGCGCTCGCCTTGCCGCCGGAGACGTAGGTGTACGTGGCGCCGTTCACGATCGCGGCCTGCGCCATCGAGGCGGCGGACTTGCTGCCGGTCGCGTCGGTGATCAGGACGCGCGGCTGGGTGGTGCCCTCGGACTGCTTGACGGTGCCGCCCAGCAGCTCCTTGACGGAGTCGGTGGCGTCCGCGCTGAGGGTGCCGTCCTTCTGCACCGGGAGCATCGTGGTGTCGTACTGCCCGGTCTTGGCGAGGTCGGCGAGCTGGGCGAGGGACGCGCCGAGCTGCTTGTCGGTGAGCGACGGGTCGAGGATCTGGCTGAGGGCCTGCACGGTCTTGGTGGCGCCGTCGGCGTCGCTCGGCATCTTCTTCAGGACCGCCTGGAAGACCTGCCCGAAGCGGGCGAGCTGCTTGCTCTGCGGTTCCCCGGCGCCCCGGTAGGTGGCGTACGCGACGGCCGCCTGCCCGGACAGCTCCTGCTGCTTGCCCTGCGGCACGACGGTCTTGCCGCTGTCCTTGCCGGTGCCCTTCACCGCGGTGTCGGTGTCCACGTAGACGTCGCCGAGCGCGTCGACCAACAGCTCCAGATAGGGGCTGTCGAGCCGCCAGCTGCCTTTGATGTCGGCGCCGAGCAGGGTGTTCAGGGAGTCCCGGGTCGGGCCTATGCCGTCGTCGACGGCCTTGTCGAGGGTGGTGGCGGTGCCGTCGTCGGAGGTGACGGAGAGGGTGTTGGGCAGCAGCACGGTGGTGCCGCGCTTCTTGGTGGCGTTGTCGACGAGCAGCGCGGTGTCGCTGGGGCCGCCGTCGACGGGCATGAAGTGCACGACGACGACGTCGCGCTTCTGCGGCCCGCCCGCCGCCGCCGTCGTGGCCTTGTCCTTGTGCGTCCCCGGCAGCTTGCCGGCCTGCCACAGGTACCCGGCGCCGCCGAGGAGGGCGAGCACCAGCACCAGGACGAGCCCGGTCTTGCGGTGGCGGCTGCGCCGCCGGGCCTCCTCACGGCGTTCGGTGCGCGACTCGGAGAACTTCAGCCAGTCGATGACCTCCTCCGACTGCTCGGACTCCTCGTCGACGAAGGCGAACATCTCGGTCTGGTAGCCGCCGCGCCCGTCGCCCTTGCCCGGCCCGGCCTGCGGTTCCGCGGGCGGCTCGGCCTGCGCGGGGATCTGCCCGGTCGTGTACGCCTGCTGCTGGCCGGTGTCGTAGACCGGCATCTGGCCCGTCTGGTACGCGGTGTGCTGCCTGGTGTCGTAGGCCTGCTGCTGCCCGGTGTCGTAGACCGGCGTCTGGCCCGTCTCGTAGACCGGCTGCTGGCCCGTCTCGTAGACCGGCTGCTGACCGGTGTCGTACACCGGCATCTGGCCGGTCTGGTACGCGGTGTGCTGCCCGGTGTCGTAGGACTGCGGCTGCGGGGGCTGTTCGTAGTACGGCTGCTGGGGCTGCTGCGGGATGTGGCCGCCGCCGTAGGTCTGGTAGGGGTCCTGGTAGCCGGACTGCGGGGGCGGGGACTGCTGCTGCGGGGGGACGGGGCGGGCCTGCTGGACGTGCTGCCGGGGCGCCTGCGGGCGGGGGCGGCCGTACTCGTCGTAACCGCCCTGGTCGCCGTACCCCTCGTAACCGTAGGGCTGCTGCCCGTAGTAGGGCTCCTGCCGGTTCGGGTCCCTCTCGTCGTCTGGTCCACCCTCGGCATAGTGCCAACGGGGGTTTGCGTCGTTCACGAGGAACCCCTTCACCTGCTGTGGTTCGCGGTGCGTGTTATCCGGAGGCGTCCCGGTAGAGCGCGCGCTTGTCGATGTAGCGCACGACTCCGTCGGGAACCAAGTACCAGACCGGGTCGCCCTTGGCCACCCGCTGCCGGCAGTCGGTCGAGGAGATCGCCAGGGCGGGGACCTCCACGAGGGACACTCCGCCCTCGGGGAAGCCCGGGTCCGACAGGGTATGCCCGGGGCGGGTCACCCCGATGAAATGTGCGAGCGCGAAGAGCTCCTCGGCATGGCGCCAGGAGAAGATCTGCGACAGGGCGTCGGCCCCGGTGATGAAGAAGAGGTCCGCGTCGGGGTGCTCGGCACGCAGGTCGCGCAGGGTGTCGATGGTGTATGTCGCACCCCCGCGGTCGATGTCGCTGCGGCTGACCGAGAACGTCGGGTTGGACGCGGTGGCGATCACCGTCATCAGATACCGGTCCTCGGCAGGTGACACCGCGCGCTCGCTCTTCTGCCAGGGCTGCCCGGTGGGGACGAAGACGACCTCGTCGAGGTGGAAAAGGCTCGCCACCTCGCTCGCGGCCACCAGGTGCCCGTGGTGGATGGGGTCGAACGTGCCGCCCATCACACCGATACGGCGTTTGGCGTCGGACATGGTGAGACTAGTCGCGGTTGAAGCGGGTGACCAGCCACAGCAGGATGAGCAGGGCACCCAGCGCGCCGAAGCCGGTCAGGTACGGGCTGAGGCTGGGGTGGTTGCCCCCGTTGTCCTCGGCGAGCGTGGTCAGTGCGGAGACTGCGGCGGGCGACATGTCAGCGGAACCCTTTGCGAAGTCGGGGACAGGCGGCAAGACTCTCGGCACATGGTACGGGCGTGCCCGTGGGAACTTCGCGCAGGCTCCGCGCGTCCAGCTTTGTGTACCGGTGGGCTAGCAGGGGGTTGGGCCAGTATGTCCGAGTCGCACGCATCAGGGGACGACCGGGTGAGTACCGAGAAGGTCCCGGGCCGTACCCGCAGAAGGTTCCCTGACATCTCGTCACGGGCGTACGAGCACCCCGCCGACCGCTCCGCCCTGGTGGCGCTGCGCAAGCTCAGCGGCTTCGACACGGTCTTCAAGTCGCTCAGCGGTCTGCTGCCCGAGCGCAGTGTGCGGCTGCTCTTCCTGTCGGACTCCGTCCGGGTGAGCGACGAGCAGTTCGCCCATCTCAACGCGATGCTGCGGGACGCCTGCCACATCCTGGACCTGGAGAAGGTCCCCACGATGTACGTGACGATGGATCCGCAGCCCAACGCCATGTGCATCGGCATGGACGCGCCTGTCATCGTGCTGACCACCGGCCTGGTCGAGCTGCTCGACGAGGAGGAGATGCGCGCGGTCATCGGCCACGAGGTCGGCCACGCGCTGTCCGGCCACTCGGTCTACCGGACGATACTGCTCTTCCTCACCAACCTCGCGCTGCGCATCGCCTGGATCCCGCTGGGCAACCTGGCGGTGCTGGCGATCATCACGGCGCTGCGCGAGTGGTTCCGCAAGTCGGAGCTGTCGGCGGACCGCGCCGGGCTGCTCGTCGGCCAGGACCTCCAGGCGTCGATGCGCGGCCTGATGAAGATCGCCGGCGGCAACCACCTGCACGAGATGAACGTCGAGGCGTTCCTCAAGCAGGCCGACGAGTACGAGGCGGCCGGCGACCTGCGCGACTCCGTCCTGAAGATCCTCAACGTGCTGCCGCGCAGCCACCCCTTCACCACCATCCGGGCCTCCGAGCTGCGCCGCTGGGCCACCACCCGCGAGTACCAGCGGCTGATGGACGGCCACTACCCCAAGCGCACGCAGGACAAGGACGCCTCGGTCTCCGACGCCTTCCGCGACACCGCGACGCACTACTCCGACTCGATGAAGCGCAGCAAGGACCCGCTGATGGGCCTGATACGCGACATCACCAACGGGGCGACCGACGTCGGCGGGCGGCTCCGCGACCGCTTCACAGGCTCCGGCTCGCAGGCGACCGCGGAACGCCCGCAGGAGTCAGCAGCGGACTCGGGGACACCGGAATCCGGTCCTGATCCTGAGGACGGGCAGCCGGAGAGCCCGCTGCCGTAGCGGTCACGGTGTCCAGGACGGCGGGGGCCGTCGCGCTCGGGGCCGTCGTGCCCGGGTTCGCGGCGGCCCCCGTGCCCTCCGTCGGGTCCACCCCGGTGAGCGGGGCGCAGCGGGCACCGGGCGGGGCGGCCGTCTCGTACGGGTTCACCCCGCTGACGGTGTCGGGTGCACTGTGGCCGGCCAGTATCGGCAGGAAGTAGCTCTGCACCTCCGCCGCGCACGCGAGCGGCCCGGCCGTGACGTCGGAGCGCACGACCTCCAGACGGTGCTCGCGCAGCTGGCCGTGCGTGAAGTGGAAGGCCATCCGGCGCCGGACGGTGAAGAGCGACACCGGCCCGTCGGGGTCGGCGGCGTCCCGGATGGCGTAGACGTAGGTGTGGTCGGCGACGACCTCCAGCCGCCCGTCCGTGGTCAGGTCGGCGGAATAGGTGCCGCGCACCCGGATGTCGTCGGTCGCCAGCTCGACGCGGTCCCCCGGGTCCGGGTCGAAGCGCACGAGCCAGCCGGTGGCCTCGTGCACGCCGTCCGCCACCGGGGCGCTGAGGCTGCCGTTGAACAGGTCGAGCTGCTCGGGCTCCAGCAGCTTCTGCACGGCCCGGGTGTCACCGCCGGTGACCGTCTGCTCCTGGAGCCCGGAGTCGTCGAGGAAGCTCCGGACGATCTCGTAGCCGGCCGTCACGTCGTCCACGTCGAAGTCGCCGACCGCCTCCACGTCCTGCGGAAGCGCCAGGCCCTTCTCGCGGCTGTGGAAGTCGGGCCGGGCCGCGGGGGTGCCCGCGAAGGGCGCGTCGGGCGACACGGCGCGCACCGGGCCGTCGGGCACCAGCGGGGTCACGGTGACCTGCAGCTCGGTGCCGGAGGCCGGATCGTGCGCGTGGTAAGGGTGGCGCACCCCCATGTACACGGCGAAGGAGAAGGCCAGCACGATCAGCAGCACCAGGGCCACCGCCTGGCGGGCCAGGCCGCCGGGCAGCGCGTGGCGCACCCGGACGGCACGGCCGGCCTCGTCCTGCCGCTCACGGGCGGAGAACTCCTGGATCCGGGCAGCCCTCACGAACGATTCGTCGAAGACGACGGATCGGAATTCGTCCTCACCGCCTCCTGAGGCGCCCTCGGGCGTGCCCTCAGGAGGGTCTCCAGGCCCGCTCATACCACAAGGTTATGTCCGCCGACGCGGGAATAAACTCCCCCGTACCGGCCGAGTTGACATCGGATCAGGGCGCGGGTGCGCCGACGACGGGCGGCAGGCTCTGCCGCCCCACCTGACTGCCGCTGGACGGCGGCGCGTCGGCCGGCCGTCGGGTGCCCGCGCCGGCTCCGCGGTAGACCGCGGCGAAGGTCAGCGCGACCACTCCGATGCCCATGACCACGGCGAGAGCCCAGGCCACCGGGCGGTGCCAGCGCGTGCTGCTGCCGCGGTAGGGGTGCCCCGCGGCATAGAGGGGATCGGGGGCGAGATCCGCCGTGTCGTCCAGCTCGGGGACGTCATGGCGGCCGGACCCGCGCCGCCCGGACCACCCGGGCGCAGTAGCGGGACCTTCGGCGACGGCGAGCATCCGTTCCTGGGCCGTGGGCTCGTGGAACAGGGCAGACCGTACGAATTCTTCGTCGAGGACTACGGAGGCGAACTCGTCATCGTCCGGCATCTGTCCAGAGTAATGCGGAAGTTGGCCTTTTGGGCAGGGGAATCCGGGCCGCCTGTGGGCCGGCTGTGCACCCGGACGGCCCAGTGCGCCCGGGTCGGGGCGGCGCCGCAGGTCAGCGGATGTGGCCGTCCCCGGTGACGACGTACTTGGTGGACGTCAGCTCCGGCAGGCCCATGGGGCCGCGCGCGTGCAGCTTCTGGGTGGAGATGCCGATCTCCGCGCCGAAGCCGAACTGGCCGCCGTCGGTGAAACGCGTCGAGGCGTTCACCATCACCGCGGCCGCGTCGACCAGCCGGGTGAAGCGGCGGGCCGCGGGCTGCGACGACGTCACGATCGCCTCGGTGTGACCCGACGACCACCGCCGGATGTGCGCGACCGCGGCGTCCAGCGACTCCACGACGGCGGCGGCGATGTCGTACGACAGGTACTCCGTCTCCCAGTCCTCCGCGGTCGCCGCCACCACGGTGGCCTTGCTGCCGGCCTCCTCCGCGACGGCCAGCACCCGCGGGTCGCCGTGCACGGTGACGTCGGCGTCGGCGAGCGCGTCCAGCGCGCGCGGCAGGAAGCGGTCCGCGATGTCGCGGTGCACCAGCAGCGTCTCGGCGGCGTTGCACACGCTCGGACGCTGCGCCTTGGAGTTGACCAGGATGTCCACGGCCATGTCGAGGTCGGCCTCGGCATCGACGTACACATGGCAGTTGCCCGTGCCCGTCTCGATCACCGGAACGGTCGAACCCTCGACCACGGTACGGATGAGGGACGCGCCGCCGCGCGGGATCAGCACGTCCACCAGGCCGCGGGCCCGCATCAGCTCGGTGACGGAGTCGCGCGACTCGCCCGGTACGAGCTGGACGGAATCCGCGGGCAGACCCGCGCTCTCGACGGCCTCCCGCAGCACCTCGACCAGCGCGGCGTTCGAGGAGTACGCGGAGGACGAGCCGCGCAGCAGCACCGCGTTGCCCGACTTCAGGCACAGGGCCGCGGCGTCCACGGTGACGTTCGGCCGGGCCTCGTAGATGATGCCGACCACGCCGAGCGGGACGCGGACCTGGCGCAGCTCCAGGCCGTTCGGCAGCGTCGAGCCGCGCAGCACCTCGCCGACCGGGTCGGGCAGGCCCGCGACATGGTCGACGTCCGCGGCGATCGCCTCCACGCGCTCCGCCGTGAGGGTCAGCCGGTCGATGATCGCCGGGCTCGTCCCCGCGTCGGCTGCGCGGGCCACGTCGTCGGCGTTGGCCGCCACGATGTCGGTGGCCCTCGCGCGGAGGGCGGCGCTGATCGCCAGCAGGGCGGCGTCCTTCGCCGCGCGCGGCAGCGGGGCGAGTTCCGCGGCGGCGGCGTTCGCGCGGGTTGCCGCGCGGATGACGGGGGACTCTTCGCCTGACGTCAGCGCATCCATGCGTGCAGGGTACTGAATCCGTGGGGCCTCGCGCCCCCGCTGCCCATCCGCTGGGACGCTGCCCTTGCCCCGCCGGGCACCCGTTCCTGGCTCGCGCTTGCCGCGCGGGGCGCCCCCAGGGGCGCGGGGAACTGCGCGAGCAACCCACCACCGGCCGGTGGTCCGGAGCGGACCGAACTGCCCCTTCGGGCCGGTTGCCTACCCGCGCCCCGGTGGGGGCTGGGGGCACCTCCCAGGCGAAGCTCTGGGGGAGCGCAGTTCCCCGCGCCCCTGAAAAACGAGGGCCCGGCGCGGCACGCGCACCCCGAAAAACGCGTGCCCCCCAGCACGGGCCGCAGGCCCAGAACGGGTGCCCCGCAGCGCAGCCGCGCGCTTCCCGCGGGGGGAGGTCAGAAGGGGTGGACGCCCGCCGGGATGGGGGAAGGGACCGCGCCGGCGGCGATGCGTTGGTGGTAGGTCACCCGGTCGATGACCTCGAGACCCACCGTTTCCCAGGGCGGCAGCTTCGCCGAGGAGCGGTGTTCGCCCCAGAGCCGGAGCGCCAGCGCGGCCGCGTCGTGGACGTCGCGCGCTTCCTCCCAGTAGCGGATCTCCGCGTGGTCGGGTGCGTAGCGGCTGGTCAGCAGGAAGGGGTGGTCGTTCGCGAGCTGTTCGAGGGCGCGCCGCAGCTCGGGCAGGGGGGTGTGGGGTCCCGCGACGCTGAGCGTGACGTGCCACAGCCGGGCGGCGGCCCGCTCCTGCGGACGGGCCTGGTGCGGCACGACGTGGGCGTCCGGTGCCGCGCGGTCGACGCTGACCAGCGCTCGCTCCGTCGACGTCCTGGTCAGTTGCCCTGGGCGCCCTCGTTTCACCGGCGGCCTCCCTGTGGGTTGCGCCCACCGCGGCCGGTCCCGCCGGTGCGACGGGAGCGGCGGCAGGGACGTACCTGCGCATCGCATCCTCATCAAAGTTGACCAGGCTCCGGCAGGGCGCGGGGGCGTTTTCGGCAAGAAGCCCCGGACGAGATCAGCTCGTGTGTCCCTGGCGACGCAGCAGTACCAGGTCATCGCGGTGCACGACTTCCCGCTCGTAGGCGGGTCCGAGTTCGGCGGCCAGCTCGTGGGTGCTGCGGCCGAGCAGCCGGGGCAGCTCGCGGGCGTCGTAGTTGACCAGCCCGCGGGCGACGGCGGCGCCGGACTCGTCCACCAGGTCGACGGGGTCGCCGGCGGCGAAGTCGCCCTCGACGCCGGTGAGCCCGGCGGGCAGCAGTGAGCTGTGCCGCTGGGTGACCGCCCGGACGGCCCCGGCGTCCAGCCGCAGCGAGCCGCGCGGGGCGGAGGCGTGGGCGAGCCACAGCAGCCGGTCGGCGGAGCGCTTGCCGGTGCGGTGGAAGTGGGTGCCGGTGGGGCGTCCGGCGAGGGCGTCGGCGGCGTGCACGGCGGAGGTGAGGACGACGGGGACGCCCGCGCCGGTCGCGATGGCGGCGGCCTCGACCTTGGTGACCATGCCGCCAGTGCCGACGCCGGAGCGGCCGGCGCTGCCGATGGAGATGCCTTCCAGGTCGGCGGGGCCGCGGACCTCGCCGACGAGGGAGGTGCCGGGGGTGCGCGGATCGCCGTCGTAGAGGCCGTCGACGTCGGAGAGCAGCACCAGCAGGTCGGCGCGTACGAGGTGGGCGACGAGGGCGGCGAGCCGGTCGTTGTCGCCGAAGCGGATCTCGTCGGTGGCGACGGTGTCGTTCTCGTTGACGATGGGCAGCGCGCCCATCGCGAGCAGCTGGTCCAGGGTGCGGTAGGCGTTGCGGTAGTGGGTGCGGCGGCTGACGTCGTCCGAGGTCAGCAGCACCTGGCCGACCCGGATGCCGTAGCGGGCGAAGGAGGCGGTGTAGCGGGCGACGAGCAGGCCCTGGCCGACGCTGGCGGCGGCCTGCTGCCGGGCGAGGTCGCGCGGGCGGCGGGGCAGGCCGAGGGGGGCGAGCCCGGCGGCGATGGCGCCGGAGGACACGAGGACGACCTCGCGCTCCTCGCGGGCCTTGGCCAGGACGTCCACGAGCGCGTCGACCCGGTCGGCGTCCAGCCCGCCGGATGCCGTGGTCAGCGAGGACGAGCCGACCTTCACCACGACTCTGCGGGCCTGCACCACGTCCTGCCGTGCCGCCGTCGTCACCTGCGTCCGTCCCTCGGGTCGACCGTTCCGCCGCCCCCAGTGTGGCCCGAAACCGCCGGGAGCCCCGCATCGTCTCGGACGGCGAGACGCGGACGGGGCCGTTGTGGGATCTACGATGGCTCACGGGCCGTGCCGGGCCCGACACGCGCGGCAGCGCGGCCACCAGAGGAGAACTCATGCGGGAGCTTGCCGTCCCCGGTGCCTGGGTGCACGAGCCGAAGGTCTTCCAGGATGTGCGGGGAAGCTTTCACGAGTGGTTCACCGAGGGCGATTTCCTCGCCTCCGCGGGCCACCGGCTGCGGCTGGCGCAGGCCAACTGCTCGGTGTCGGCGCGCGGCACGCTGCGCGGCCTGCACTTCGCCGACGTGCCGCCGGGGCAGGCGAAGTACGTGAAGTGCGTGCGCGGCGCGGTGCTGGACGTGGTCGTGGACATCCGCACCGGCTCGCCGGACTTCGGCCGCTGGGAGGCGGTGCGGCTGGACGACGTGGAGCACCGCGCGGTCTATCTGTCGGAGGGCCTGGGCCACGCGTTCATGGCGCTCACCGACGACGCCACCGTGGTGTACCTGTGCTCGGAGGGCTACGCCCCGAGCCGGGAGCACGGCATCGACCCGCTGGATCCGGCGCTCGGCATCGAATGGCCGCAGGACGTGCCGCCGCTGCTGTCGGAGAAGGACGCGGCGGCCCCCACCCTCGCGCAGGCGCGGGAGCAGGGGCTGCTGCCGTCGTACGCGGCGTGCCGGTCCTACGCCGAGGAGCTGCGCGCCGCGGTCGCCTCGGCCGGTGCCGCCGCGGGCTGACCGGGCGGTTCGCCGTCCGGCCCGGCGTCGCGCCCGGGGCGCGGTGCGAGGGCCAGGGCGGCGACGGGCAGCGTCAGCACCCCGAGGATCAGCGACGCGGACATGTACCGCCACAGCGGTGACGGGTTCGCGACCAGCACGGTGAGCTGGAGGCCGACCGGCAGCGCGGCGAGCGCGAGCAGCACCGGGCGCCGCCGCCGTACCACCGCCAGCAGCACGATCAGGTAGCCCAGGTACGTCCAGTTCACCCCGCGCCACACGGCGGGCTGGACGTAGTGCCGCTCGCTGCGCCGGAGCAGGTCGGTGGCCAGGTGGTTCAGCTTGTACGACAGCGGGCGCGGGTAGAGGGAGTCGCCGTACGGGACGCTGCGCGCGGAGTCGTGCCGGGCGGCGCGCCACTTGTCGAGGGCCGCGCGCGAGGAGGGCGAGTAGAGGCCGGTGTGGGTGCCGAAGGGCTTCCACGCGATGTCCGCGCGGCACAGCCGGGCGTGCACGACGAGCCCCGGGGTGCGTTCGAGGATGCGGAACCACAGGTCCATCAGCTGGTCGTTGAGCTGCCCGGCCTTGAGGCGGTTCATCGGCTTGCGCATCAGCGCGTCGGCCTCGTGGCAGTCGGCGCCCGGTCCCGACCAGTGCGACAGCGGCGCGACCTGCCGCATGAGGGCCAGGTCGGCGGGGGTGAAGGTGTCCGGGCGCTCGCCGTACGCGACGCCGATGTCGGCGTAGTTGAAGGCGTACGCCTCGTCCGCGCGCGGCTTCTGCACGCCGAGCGCGGAGTAGACGACCCCGTTGAGCAGCAGTGTGATCACCAGCGGTACGGCGGCGGCCAGCGCCATCCGGCGGCGCATGCCGCGCAGCAGCAGCACGAGCAGCACCCCGGCGCACAGCAGCACCGGGAAGCCGTTGTTGCGGAACAGACCGATGCCGAGGAAGCCCGCGGCGAGCACCAGGGTGTCGCGGCGCAGGCCCCGGTCCGCGGGCAGCGGGCCGTCCGTGCGCAGCCGGCGGGCGGTCAGCGAGACGAGCGCGCCGAAGGCGACCAGGGTGGCCACCGCGAAGGCGACGTCCTTCCACACGTAGACCACGAAGGTGCCGCTGGAGGGCAGCAGCACCACGAGCAGCGCGGCGGGCGCGCTCCACCGGCCGCGTACGCCGAGCGCGCGCAGGCAGTGGCAGACGTAGCCGAGGGCGGCGGCGGTGGCCACCGTCTGGAGCAGCGTCAGGGCCGCGACGCCGCCGCTGAGGTGCAGCGACAGCCACTCCAGCGCGTCGTAGGCGACGGAGTGGTCCGAGCGCCAGGGCCCGTCGGTCACCTCGTAGGTGTACGTGACGCTGTCCGCGCTGGTCCTGGCGGGGTAGAAGGCCGCCCACCACAGCAGGAGCACCGCCTGGCACCCGGCGTAGACGGCGGCGGCGATCCGCAGCCGGGGCGGTACGCGGCGCAGCGGCGCGGCCAGCCGGCGCAGGGCGGGTGCGGTCATGAGGCGGAGGAGGACGAGGACGGGGTGGACGGACCGGAGGCGCCGGACGCCGCGCCGACGGGCTCGGGCGGAACCGCCCCGGCGGGCGGGGCCGTACGGGCCGGGCCGCGTCGCACGGGGGCGAAGGCGTGCCCGGTCAGGCTGCGCGCGGCGCCGAAGCGGCCGTGCCGCAGGGCGCGCGGCACCATCGTCAGGGCGTGCAGCCGGGTCGTCACATGGCGCCGGGCGACGCGCGCGGCGCGGTGCCAGCCCGCGGTGTCGCAGTCGGCGGCGACGCCCAGCAGATAGCGGCGGATCTCGGCGAAGCGGGTGCCGGAGAAGGCCTGGACGGACGACTCGCTCAGCGCGTGCCGCCGGTAGTCGAAGCAGACCTCCGGGTCGGTGACCAGTTCCTCGCCGCGCAGCAGCAGTTCCATGACCAGGGCGAGGTCCTGGACGACGGTCAGGTCCTCCCGGAAGCTGACCTCCTTGAGGGTGCGCGAGCGCCAGCACATCGCCGGGAAGTAGAGCCAGTTGCCGCGCAGCAGGCTCGCCGCGAGCGCCTCGCCGGACTGCCGGGCGCGCTCGGTGCGGGCAGGCGGGCCGATGCGCTTCTTCGCCGCGTCCACCAGGGTGCGCACCGGTTCGCCCGCGCCGTCCACGACCCGCACCCCCGGCTGGTACATCGCGGCGCCCGGCATCGCCTCGGCCGCCGCCCGCTGCACGGCCACGTAGCTGGGCCACATCAGGTCGTCGCAGCCCATGAGGACCGCGAGGTCGTGCTCGACGAGCTCGACGCAGCGGCGGAAGTTCCCGGTGATGCCGAGGTTGACGGGGTTGCGCAGATAGCGGACCCGGGGATCGCCGAGCGCGGCGAACCACTCGGGCACGCCGGGCTCGCTGCCGTCGTCCACGACCGTGAGCCGCCAGTGCGGGTCGGTCTGCGCCTGCACGCTGCGCACCGCCTGCCGCATCAGCTCCGGGTCGCCGTAGTACGGCAGCATGATGTCAATCGTCGTCACCGGGGACGGTCCCTTCGGGGGTGTGCGGTGCGGGCGGGGCGCCGGCCGGTACGTACGCCGCGTCGTCCGGGCGGTGCGCGCTGCGCAGGGCCTGGTCGCGGGCGAGTTCGGTGAGCCGCTGCTCCAGGGCGCGGAAGCGCAGGTAGGTGTTGAGGGCGAGCCCGGTGACGCCGACGACGAGGAAGTACAGGACGAGGTCGGTGCCGCGTCCGACGCCGAGCAGGTGCGCGGCGCGCGTGGTGTCCTGCGGCCGGATCACCGCGTAGGCGTTGATGAGGCAGAAGGCCAGGAAGGCCAGGCGCTTCCAGGCGCGGACGCCCGCGGTGTGCCAGCGGCGCGCGAAGAGCACCAGCATGACGACGACGGCGCCGATCAGGACCAGCTGGATGAGCACGGTCAGTTTCTCCGACGGTTCAGGGACAGGTCGAAGAGGATGTTGACGCCGTTGAGCAGCGACTGGCCCTTCGCCCGCGAGTAGTCGGTGTACCGGATGTCGACCGGGGCCTCGACGACCCGCAGTCCGGACCGGGCGAGGAAGCCGGTGATCTCCGAGGCGTGCGCCATGCCGTTCATGGTGATGTCCAGCCGGGTGGCCGCCTCGCGGTTGAAGACCCGCAGCCCGTTGTGCGCGTCGGACAGCCGCAGCCTGCGCGCGGTGGGGCTGACGGCCGCGGCGGTGCGCAGCACGATGCGCTTGAGCCGGGGCACCTCGCCCTCGCCGCTCAGGAAGCGGGAGCCGAGGACGGCGTCGGCGCCGCTCTCGCGGGCCAGCGCGACCATCGCGAGGGCGTCCTCGACACGGTGCTGGCCGTCGGCGTCGAAGGTGACGAAGTAGCGGGCACCGGGCTGCGCGAGCGCGTACTCGATGCCGGTCTGGAGGGCCGCGCCCTGACCCAGGTTGACGGGGTGTCGCACCAGGTGGGCGCCGGCCTCGGCTATCCGCAGCGCGGAACCGTCGGTGCTGCCGTCGTCGACGCAGACGACGTGCGGGAAGGTGCGTCGCGCCTCGGCGACCACGTCCCCGATGACCTGGGCCTCGTTGAAGACCGGGGTCACGAGCCAGACGTCCTCGACGCGCTCCCCCGTTAACAACGGCGTGGTGACAGTTGCCGTCATGCCGCAGCCTCTCGTGTTGCTCCCGCACAGAACTGGCCCGGCGCGCACGCCGGTTCACCCCCTGCGCGAGCGCCTCACTTCGTCTGACGGAGAAGTCCGGCTTCTGGTTGCCCCCAGGTGACGTACGCCATCCCGGCGAGTAGCGCCTCGGTGACCGCCGCGCCAACGGCGTACGCGATCTCGACCCGGTCGCGCACCGCGAACGGGGCCGCCGTCACGACGAGCAGCGCGGCGATCCCGCAGGCCCACGCGGCGAGTTGGCGCCGGTGGCCGCCCATCGTCTGGAGCACCTGGCCGTGCACGGAGGCCAGCATGTAGAGCAGCGTGCCGCCGGACAGCCACGCGAAGTCGGCCGCGCCCAGCAGATGCGGCGAGCCGAACAGCCGCGGCACCAGCCACGGCCCGGCGACGACCGCGACCAGTCCGCCCGAGCCGCCCAGCAGCAAGGTGAACGCCGTGGTGCGCAGCAGCAGTTGACGGAACGTCGCCCGGTCCCCGGCGGCCACCGCGGAGGACAGGCCGCGCAGCAGCGAGGCCTGGAGCGAACCGAAGACGAACAGCGGCACCCGCGCGAGCACCACGGCCGACAGCAGCGCGGTGATGAACGCGGTGTCCGCGGCGCTCAGCAGTTTGGCGCTCACCACGGACGCGTTGACGAGCGCCTGCGCCAGCAGCGTGGACGGGACGAGCGCGGCCAGACCGGTGGCGAGCGCGCGCCACGGCAGCCGCTCGCCGCCCGTCCAGGAGCCCGCCGCCCGTATCACCGCCGGGCTCGTGACCAGCACCGACACCAGCGTCGGCAGCGCCAGTATCGCGGCGTACGGCAGCACCGTCCGCACGTGCGCGAGCGCGAGCACCACCGACAGCACGACCCGCAGCGAGCCGTCCAGCGCGAGCTGGAAGCCGTACGCGCGGAAGCGGCCCGCCCCGGCCAGCACCCCGCGGGTGACATGCGCCACCGACAGCCCGGCGAAGGCCGCGCACAGCGCGCCGACCAGCGCGAGGTCGCCGTCGAAGAGCCGGTCGGCGAGCGGCCGGGCCACCGCGGCGGACAGCGCGCACACCACCGCGAGCAGCAGCAGCGAGGTGGCGAGCCCGCGGCGCAGCACCGGCGCGACCCGCCCGCCGACCACGACACGCGCCGCGACCAGCCGGGTGATCTCCTGCTCGACCGGGAAGAACAGCCCGAGCCCCACGGAGAAGACCAGCGTCCACAGCACGCTCAGCCCGGCCATCCGGTCCGAGCTGAGCACGTGCCCGGCGACCGCGAGCTGCACGTATCCGGCCAGCCCCAGTACCGCGGTGCCCGCGCCGACCAGCGCGGTGCCCGGCGGCAGCATCGCGACCGCGCCGCGCACCAGCCGCGCGGGCGAGGTCCGCGCCGCGGTCCGCGTCCGGGTGCCGCTGCCCGCCCCGGCCTCGGCCTCGGTCCCGGTCTCCGTCTCCGTTCCCGCCCCGTCAGTCATCGGCGGCCGCCCGCAGTGTGCCGAAGGCGTCGGCCAGCGCGGCCCGCCAGTCGCGGATCGGCTCCAGGCCCGCCGCCCGCCAGCGGTCGTGGCCGAGCACGCTGTACGCGGGCCGGGGCGCGGGGCGCGGGAAGGCGGCGGTCGTGGTGGGCCGCACCCGGTCGGGGTCGGCGCCGAGCAGCCGGAAGACCTCGCGGGCCAGGCCGTACCAGGTCGTCTCGCCGCCGCTGGTGCCGTGGTAGACGCCCGCGGGGGCGGTCCCGGCGAGCGCGGCGGAACCGAGCCGGACGAGCCGGTCGGCGAGGTCGGCGGTCCAGGTGGGCTGGCCGCGCTGGTCGTCGACGACATCGACGGTGGGGTGGCCGCGCTCCAGCCGGATCATCGTCCGGACGAAGTTCGCGCCGCCCGCGCCGTAGAGCCACGCGGTGCGGACGACGTAACCGGTGTCCGGGGCGGCGGCGAGCACCGCGCGCTCCCCCGCGAGCTTGCCGCGGCCGTACGCGCTGCGCGGCCCGGGGGCGGCGTCCTCGGCGTAGGGGGTGGCGGCGTCGCCGGGGAAGACGTAGTCGGTGGACAGGTGCAGCAGCCGGGCCCCGGCGCCGGCGCACGCCTCGGCGAGCCGCGCGGGCCCGTCGCCGTTGGCCCGCAGGGCGTCGGCCTCGTGCGTCTCGGCGTCGTCCACGGCCGTCCAGCCCGCGCAGTTGACGACGACGTCGGGACGGTGCGCGTCCAGCGCGGCGCGTACGGCGGCGGCGTCGGTGACGTCGAGCGCCGCGCGTCCCAGCCCGACCGCCTCGACCCCCGGCTCGGCCCGCAGCCGCCCCAGCACGTCCTGCCCGAGCATGCCCCCGGCCCCGGTGACCAGCCACCGGGATCCCCCTGCGTCGCTCACAGGGCGGCCCGTGCCTTGAGCGGCTCCCACCACGCGCGGTTGTCGCGGTACCAGCGGACGGTCTCGGCGAGGCCCTCGGTGAAGTCCTTCGTGGGGCGGTAGCCGAGTTCCGTGCGGATCTTGGTGCAGTCCACGGAGTAGCGGCGGTCGTGGCCCAAGCGGTCGGTGACGTGCTCGACGCTGTCCCAGCCGGCGCCGCACGCCTCCAGCAGCAGGCCGGTCAGCTCCTTGTTGGACAGCTCGGTGCCGCCGCCGATGTTGTAGACCTCGCCGGGGCGGCCGCCGGTGCGCACCAGGTCGATGCCCTGGACGTGGTCGTCGATGTGCAGCCAGTCGCGGACGTTGCCGCCGTCGCCGTAGAGCGGCACCGGGAGGCCGTCCAGCAGGTTGGTGATGAACAGCGGGACGACCTTCTCGGGGAAGTGGTGGTGCCCGTAGTTGTTGGAGCAGCGCGTCACCCGCACGTCCAGGCCGTGGGTGCGGTGGTAGGACAGCGCCAGCAGGTCGGAGGCGGCCTTGGACGCCGAGTAGGGCGAGTTGGGCCGCAGCGGGTCGGTCTCGGGCCAGGAGCCCTCGTCGATCGAGCCGTACACCTCGTCGGTGGAGATGTGCACGAAGGTGCGCAAGTTCGTGCGCAGCGCGGCGTCCAGCAGCGTCTGGGTGCCCAGCACATTGGTGCGGACGAAGTCGGCCGCGCCCAGGATGGAGCGGTCCACGTGCGACTCGGCGGCGAAGTGCACGACCTGGTCGTGGCCTTCGACCAGCCGCGCGGCCAGCTCCGCGTCGCAGATGTCGCCCTCGACGAAGCGGAAGCCGGGGTGGTCGCGCACCGGGTCGAGGTTCGCGGGGTTGCCCGCGTAGGTGAGCTTGTCGAGGACGGTCACCTCGACGTCGCGGCCTCCGGCGGGGCCGCCGGGGCCCAGCAGGGTGCGGACGTAGTGCGAGCCGATGAAGCCGGCGCCGCCGGTGACCAGGACGCGGTCGGTCATGAGGAGATCTGCACCTTGCTGTGGTCGCCCAGCACCAGCCGGTGCGCGGACGGATGGCGGGGGGCCGGGGTCACCTCGACGTTGCGGCCGATGAGCGAGGCCTCGACGCGGCCCACCCCGCACACCGAGGAGTCGCGCAGCACGATGCTGTACTCGATCTCGCTGTCCCGGATGACGCAGCCGCCGGCCACCGAGGTGAAGGGGCCGACGTAGGAGCCCTCGATGAGGGTGCCGGGGCCGATCACCGCGGGGCCGACGATCCGGCTGCCGGCGACCTTGGCACCGGCCTCGATCCTGACCCGGCCGATGATCTCGCTCTCCGGGTCGACCTCGCCCTCGCAGCACGGCTCCACGGTCTCCAGCACCGAGCGGTTGACCTCCAGCATGTCGGTGACGTTGCCGGTGTCCTTCCAGTAGCCGGAGATCGTGGTGGAGCGGACGTCCCGCCCCTGCTCGACGAGCCACTGGATCGCGTGGGTGATCTCCAGCTCGCCGCGCCGGGACGGCCGGATCGCGCGCACCGCCTCGTGCACGGCGGGCGTGAAGAGGTAGACGCCGACGAGCGCGAGGTCGCTGCGCGGGACGTCCGGCTTCTCCTCCAGGGTGCGCACGCGCCCGTCCGGGCCCAGCTCGGCGACGCCGAAGGCCCGCGGGTCGGAGACCTTCGTCAGCAGGATCTGGGCGTCCGGGCGCTCGGCGCGGAAGTTGTCGACCAGGGCGGTGATGCCGCCGACGATGAAGTTGTCACCGAGGTACATCACGAAGTCCGCGTCGCCGAGGAACTCGCGGGCGATCAGCACCGCGTGCGCCAGGCCCAGCGGGGCCTCCTGGCGGATGTAGGTGATCTCCAGGCCGAGCGCGGAGCCGTCGCCGACCGCCGCGCGGATCTCGTCGGCGGTGTCCCCGACGATGATCCCGACGTCGGTGATCCCGGCGGCCGCGATGGACTCCAGGCCGTAGAAGAGGACCGGTTTGTTGGCGACCGGTACGAGTTGCTTCGCCGAGGTGTGGGTGATCGGCCGCAGACGCGTCCCGGCGCCTCCCGCGAGCACAAGTGCCTTCACGTTGCTCGTCCTTGTCAAGGGAACGGCGGTGGTCGGCCGACCGAACTTCCGGTGGCCTCGGCACGAGCATAGCGACCCGGCGGCGGAACGCCCGCCGCCGGGCCCGTGCGGGCTGACCCGCTGTCAGGCCGCGCCGGCCTCCTCGCGGGCCTCCTGGGTGGCCGCGGCCCCCTCAGGGCCCTCCGGTCCTTCCGGTCCTTCCGGGCCTTCCGGGCCTTCCGCGGGCGACGCCTCGTCGTTCTCGGGGGCGAGGTCGATCTGCAGGGCCGCCAGCCGGGCGATACGGCTCTCGGCGCGGCCGGCCAGCTCGCGCGCGGCCTCGCCGAAGCGCTCGATCGAGGCGGGCTCGTCCGGACCGAGCAGGTAGGCGCGTATCTCGCGCCGGGCCACGGCGAGCGGGTCGTTCTCGGGGCGGACGACGGCGGCGACCAGCTCGCCCACCCGGGCGGCGCTGTTGTCGAGGATCAGCGCGGCGCGCGCGGCGGTGTTCTGCCGCATGAACTCCTGCTCGCCGAGCCCGGCCGAGTCGGTGATCGCGTACGGCTTGCCGGTCGCGACGAAGTCCGACACGACACTGGAGATGTCCGAGACCATCGCGTCGGCCTGGTTGAAGCAGTCGTACAGGTGCGGCGCCGGGCCGGTGACGACGGTGTGCTCCCACGGTGCGATCGACGCCCAGTACGCGGTGTCGCGCTCCACCCGGAGCCGGGCCAGCCGCTCGCCCGCGGCCGGGTCGGTCAGCGCGTCCCGCGAGGCGACGGCCGGGTCGTCCCCGTCCGCGCCGGGGCCCGCGGTGAGCGCGGCGATCTCCGTGTCGAGCCGGGCGACCTCGGCGCGGGCGGCGGCCCGCGCGTCGGCGCCCCCCGCGGTGCGCGCGGCCCACGCGGGGTCGGAGCGGCGGGCGGCGGCGGCCTTCTCGACCAGGGCGGTGATCTTCTGGTGGGCGGCCTTGGCTCGCTTGTCGACGGTCCCGGTGAAGGGGTGCGGCTTGTAGAGCACGCGCACCGGCGGCTCGGACTCCAGCAGGCCGCGGACGATGTTCGCACCGGCCAGGATCAGCGAGGTGTTGCCGGGGTCGTCGGTCCAGCCCTCCCAGGTGGGAGCGTAGAGCACGGTGGGGATGCCGTCGGGGGCGGCGCCGTCCCAGGTGCGGATCGGGTCCAGCTGCGGGCGGCCGACCTCGACGATGTCCTCGTCGCGCACCCCGACCTCGGCGAGCGCGTAGCGGTCGCGGCCGGCCCGGCCGGCGGTCCACACCTCGTCGTAGACCTTGCTGAAGGGGTTGACGCTGGCGATCTTGTCGCTGTCGCCGTGGCCGACGAAGACGTGCTTGATGGTCGGGACCCGCAGCAGGTGGATGTTCTTGCCGACGTTCGCCGGGTAGAGCGCGACCCGCACGCTGGACAGGTCCATGTTCATCAGGTGCACGGCCCCCGGCACGCACAGCACCGGCAGGTCGGTCGGGGCGAGCTTGGCCAGGATGACCTCCTCGCGGAGGATGACCAGCGGGCGCTCCCTGAGCTGCTCCATCGTCGTCAGCCACATGTTGACCTGGTACGCGGAGTCCGGCGACCCGGAGAAGTACAGCACCGTGGTGGGCCGGTACTCGCGCAGCCAGGTGTCGATGAACGCCAGCGCCTTCGGCCGGCCGGCCGGCAGCCGCCGCCGGAGCAGCAGGTAGGGCGCGACCAGCAGCACGTACAGCAGCGCGAGGCCGACGGTCAGGGCGAGGCCGGTCCAGCCGTACGCGGCGGCCTCGCCGTGGGCGTAGACCAGCAGCCCGGCCATCGCGAAGACGTCCAGGTGCAGCATCTTCTCCTGGCCGCGGCCGACCAGCCAGGACGGCGGGGCGTCCGGGATGCGCAGCCGGCTCAGGTCGATGTTGCGGGTCTGGAACGGCAGCTTGCGGCGGTTGCCGATGAGCGTGAGGAGCGCGCCGTGCGGGGCCTGGAGACCGTAGAAGACGACGAAGACCACGACGGCGGAGGCGAAGACCGAGGTGCCGCCCAGGCCGAGGCGGGCCAGCAGCAGCAGGACGGTCAGCTCGCGGACCAGGAAGCGGGCGGGCAGCCCGACGCCGAGCAGCGCCAGCCGGTTGACCAGGTAGCTGCGGCGCTGGTGCAGGGACCAGTCGGCGAGGTAGCCGACTGCGGTCGCGACCGCGAAGAACGCGGCCGACGGCAGCAGCGCGGCCACCAGCAGGCAGGGGTAGCTGACCAGCATCAGCGCCGCCGCAGCCAGTTCGGTGCGGGAGCCGACGCGGGCTACGCGGATGGCCTTCGAGATCACGGGGTGAGTGCTCCTCGGTTCCTCAGTGTCACAATGTGCTGCGGTTCTGGTGAGCGGCAGTACCCCCTGCTGCCGTTCACGGTGAGGCGGCGCGAGCCCGTCAGGCGCGCGCGGCCCCGGTGTCGTCGCTGTCGGCCAGGGTGCGGGCGAGGGCGGCCTCGAAGCCGGACACCGCCCCGTTGCTCCGGGTCGGGTCCTGCTGACGCACGTCGATGACGTGCCCGGTCATGGCGGACAGCAGGACGTCCAGCGAGGTTCTGGCGACGGCCTCGGAGGACAGCAGGCTGCCCTCGGGCTCCTGGCCGAATGCCTTGGTGCGCATGGGGGTGGCGGTGCGTTCGGGGTTGACGCAGTTGACGCGGATACCGTCGGCGGCCCACTCGTCGGACAGCGCCTGGGTGAGGTTGACCATCGCGGCCTTGGTCGAGGAGTACAGGCTGTAGTCGGCCCGTCCCCTGGTGTAGCTGCTGGAGGTGTAGAGCAGCAGCTGGCCGCCGGTCTCGGCGAGGTACTTGTGCGCGGCGCGGGCGATCAGCACCGGGCCGAGGTAGTTGACGCGCAGCGCCTCCTCGACGACCGAGCCGTCCGTCTCGGCGAGCCGGCCGATGCGCAGCACGCCCGCGGTGTTCACCACGTAGTCGATCCGCCCGGTCTCCTGGTAGGCACGGGCGAGCGCCTCCTCGACCTGCTCCGGGTCCTCGACGTGGGTGCCGGTGGTGGAACGGCCCAGCGCGTAGACGGTGGCGCCGTGCTCCTCGGCGATCCGCGCGAGGTCGCCGCCGATGCCGTACGAGCCGCCGAAGACGACCATCGTGCGGCCGGCGAGCGCGGCCCGGTAGGACTCCGCGTCGGCGGGGTGCGGGGCGGCGGTGGAGGCGAGCTGGAAGAGCTTGTCGGCGATGAAGACGTCGACGGGCTGGGTGACCTTCATGTTGTACTCGTCACCCGCGACGACGTGGATCGGCACGTCCGGCAGGTAGCGCAGCACCACCGAGCAGTCGTCGGTGGCCTGGAAGTTCGGGTCGTTCCCGGCGATCTCGTACGCGCGGCGGATCGTCGACAGCTTGAAGGCCTGCGGCGTCTGGCCGCGGCGCAGCCGGGAGCGGTCCGGGATGTCGGTGATGAACTCGCCGTCCTCGCCGTGGGTGCGCGTCACGATGATCGTGTCGGCGGACGGGATGGCCACGTCCACGGCCTGGTAGCGGTCCAGGGCGGCCACGCAGTCGGCGATGATGCGCTGCGACAGCAGCGGCCGGACGGCGTCGTGGAAGAGCAGGTTGCGGTCCTCGCCCTCGGCGAGGTCGGCGCCGAGCACCTGGATGGCGATCTCGGTGGTCTCGTTGCGGGTGGCCCCGCCCTCCATGACGCGGGCCACCTTGCCCAGGCCCGCCTTCGCGACGATCTTCTGCACGTCGGGCACGTAGCCGGGCGCCATCAGCACCAGGACGTCGTCGATGCAGTCCGCCTGCTCGAAGACCGCGAGCGTGTGCTCGATCACGGATTTGCCCGCGATCTTGAGCAACTGCTTGGGTATCGAGAGTCCGACCCTTTGACCGGTGCCACCGGCGAGGATCACTGCGGTGGTACGGGGTGTGGCGGTGTGCTGCGACAACGGAAAAACCTGCCCGGTGCGACGAGGGAACGCTCGATGCTCTCACCGGCAGCAACCCTGTCGCAAGGCAGACCACCTCTGAGCGTTCCCCTCTGTTCGCCGATCGTATGCTTTCCCCCATCCCCGAACCGGAAGGCAGCTCCCGTGAACTACAGAGTCCAGCCCACCGCCCAGGTCGACGAGACCGCGCAGGTCGGCGCCGGCAGCAGTGTCTGGGAGCTGGCCCAGATCCGTGAGCAGGCCGTGCTGGGCACCGGCTGCGTCGTCGGCCGCGGTGCCTACGTGGGCACCGGCGTGGTCATCGGCGACAACGTCAAGCTGCAGAACTACGCCCTGGTCTACGAGCCCGCCCGGCTCGGCGACGGCGTCTTCGTCGGTCCCGCGGCGGTGCTCACCAACGACCAGTACCCGCGCTCGGTCGACCCCGACGGCAAGCAGAAGCGCGGCGGCGACTGGGAGGCCGTCGGCGTGGTCGTCGCCGAGGGCGCCTCGCTCGGCGCCCGCTCGGTGTGCGTCGCCCCCGTCTCCGTCGGCCGCTGGGCACTCGTCGCCGCGGGCGCCGTCGTCACCCGTGACGTACCCGACTTCGCGCTGGTCGCGGGGGTGCCCGCCAAGCGGCTGGGCTGGGTCGGCCGGGCCGGCGTGCGGCTGACCGAGCGGGACGGCGAGCCGGGCGTGTGGCAGTGCCCGCAGACCGGGGAGCTGTACGACGAGGCCGACGGCGTCCTGACCGAGCGCGCGGGCTGACCGGGCGAGCACCCCAACTCCGGCGAATCGAATCGACACGACATGACTCAGACGAACGCAGAGGCGATACCGCCCTCGCCGGCTGCCGGGAGCGGCCTGGGCACGGGGATCCCCTCGCAGGTCCTGCCCGCGGAGCCCGAGGCCCTGCCCGCGCAGACACCGCGCACCGCCGAGCAGGGCCCGGACCGGGCGAAGGCCCCGGGACGGCTCTACGCACTGGACGGCCTGCGGGTGGTGGCCGCCCTGTCCGTCATGCTCTTCCACTACACCGGGATCGACGGGTCGAGCCCCACCATATGGGGGGCGAACCCGAAGCACCTCTTCCCGACGGTGTTCCGCTTCACCAAGTACGGCTCGTACGGCGTCCAGCTGTTCTTCATCATCAGCGGTTTCGTGATCTGCCTGTCCGCCTGGAACCGCACGCCGGGCCAGTTCGTGAAGGCCCGCTTCCTGCGGCTCTTCCCGGCGTACTGGTTCTCGATCATCGTCGCCTACACCCTGTGGCACGCGGTCCCGGACCACAACCGCACCCCGCCGAGCACCAGTGACTCGCTGATGAACCTGTCGATGTTCCAGGTCCCCATGGGCGCCCGGCACCTGGTCGGCTCGTACTGGACGCTCTACGCCGAGCTGCTGTTCTACCTGGTCTTCCTGCTGGTCCTGACCAAAAAACTGGACTTCCAGCGGGTCTACGTCTTCTGCTGGGCCTGGCTCGTGGTGTCGATGCTCTTCCAGCAGCCCACCGGGCTGCAGATCGTCTCGACCCTCGCGCCGGCCATCAACACCGCGCTGTTCGTCGCCGGCATCACGATGTACCTGATGTACCGTTTCGGCGCCGACCTGAAGCTGTGGCTGCTGCTCGGCGCCAGCTGGCTGTCCGTGCAGCAGGACATGACCCAGCACACGATCAAGCTGCACCGTCAGGGCCTGCACGAGAACAACACCGTCGTGATCGCCCTCATCACGCTCTTCTACCTGCTCATCCTCGCCGTCGCCCTGCACAAGCTGGACTGGGTGAGCTGGCGCTGGCTGACGGTCGCCGGAGCCACCGTCTACCCCCTGTACCTGCTGCACGAGGAGCTGGGCTTCGCCCTGATCCGGCATCTGCGTCTGCACATGGGCACCTACCCGACGCTCGCCACCACCGTGCTGCTCGTGCTGGCCCTCGCGTACGTCGTGCAGCGCTGGGTGGAACGGCCCGCCTACGCCTGGTTGCGCAAGCGCCTGTAGCGGGGTCCGGAGGACCGTGGCCGTACGGCGAAGGCGGGTGGGAGACGCGGATGTCCGCGTCTCCCACCCGCCTT
>NZ_JBSGHL010000030.1:0-94889 GCF_053604375.1 Streptomyces sp. NPDC004031
GCCGCCGCCGGGCCGTCTGCCGCGGACGGGGGCGGGGAGTCCGGCGGCGGTGTCGCGGCAGAGGGGGCGTCGGGGGGGCGCTCGGGGGCTCGCGGTGTACGTGCGCACGTTCGGCGGCGCGCAGTTCGACGCCGTCCGCAAGCCCGACGCCCGCCGTCTGCAACGGGCGGTCGGCGCGGGCGTCCTCGGCGCGATCCCGCTGCAGGCGGCGCTGGCCGCCCGCGCGGGCGCGACCCGGGCCGCGCCGCCGCTGCTCGCGGCGTTCGCGCTGGCCCGCCGGCTCTCCCGGAAGGTCTCCCCGACATGACCGCACCCGCGAACCTGCGTTTCGGTTACGGCACCAACGGCTTCGCCAACCACCGTCTGGACGAGGCGCTGGAGGTGATCGCGGGGCTCGGCTACGAGGGTGTCGCCCTGACGCTGGACCACGCGCACCTGGACCCGTACGCGCCGGATCTGCCCGCCCGGCTGGCGGCCGTGCGCCGCCGGCTGGACGCGCTGGGGCTGGCGGTGGTGGTGGAGACCGGCGCCCGCTACCTGCTGGACCCCTGGCACAAGCACGCGCCCACGCTGCTGCACGAGGACGGCCGCGAGGTGCGGGTGGACTTCCTGGAGCGGGCGATCCGGATCGGCGCCGGGCTGGGCGCCGAGGCCGTGTCGTTCTGGAGCGGCGTGCTGCCGCCGGGCACCGCGCCGGAGCGCGGCTGGGAGCTGCTGGCGGAGGGCTGCGGGCGGCTCGCGGCGACGGCGGCCCGTGAGGGCGTGCTCCTGGGTTTCGAGCCGGAGCCGGGCATGCTCGTGGAGGATCTCGCGGGCTACCGGCGGCTGCGCGACGCGCTGGGCGCCCCGGCGTCCTTCCGGCTGACCCTGGACATCGGCCACTGCCGCTGCCTGGAGCCGCTGCCGGTCGCCGAGTGTGTGCGGGCGGCGGCCGCGGACCTGGTGAACGTCCAGATCGACGACATGCGGCGGGGCGTGCACGAGCACCTCGAATTCGGCACCGGCGAGATCGACTTCACCTCCGTGCTCGCGGCGCTGGAGTCCTCGGGCTACCGGGGCCTGGTCGCGGTCGAGTTGCCGCGGCACAGCCACAGCGCCCCGCAGACGGCACGTCGTTCGCTGGAGTTCCTGCGCGCGCACGCGCGCCCCGCTCAGGTCGCGCCCGCGCGAGCGGTGGACGCCGAACTGACCGCGCGGGGGCGGGAATGGCTGGCCGCCGCGCTGGCCAGGGCCGCCGCCGACCCGGCCGCGCTGCTCGCGGACTTCCCCGCCGTGGGGCGGACGTGCGGGCGCGGGGCCCTGGGCGCGCCGGGCTGGGCGGGCTGGACGCTGGACGAGGCGGTCCGCGCGGTGCTGCTGGCGGACGCGCCCGCCGACGTGGTGCGTGACCTCTACGCGCGCGGCGACCGGGCCGAACGCCGGGCGGTGCTGCGGGCGTTGCCGTTCCTGGAGCGGGCGGACGGCGTCGCGGCTCCGCTGCTGGAGGACGCGCTGCGGACGAACGACACCGCGCTGGTGGCCGCCGCGCTGGGCCCGGCCGCGGCGGTGCTGGACGACGCGGCGTGGCGGCAGGGCGTGCTCAAGTGTGTCTTCCTGGGCGTGCCGCTCGCCGCGGTGGCCGGTCTCGACGACCGCGCGGACGCCGAACTCGCCCGGATGCTGCTGGACTTCGCGCACGAGCGGGTCGCGGCCGGGCGGGACGTGCCCGCCGACGTCCTGCCGCTGCTGCGCCGCCACCCGGCGCTGCTGGCCGCCTCCCCGATCCACGCGGAGGCCGACTCGCCGGAGCCGCGCAGAGCCGAGGCGGCCCGCCGGGTGCTGGCCGCCCTGAGCTGAGCCGCCGCTCCGCCCCCCACCGGCAGTCCCGACCGAGGAGCACCCCCATGCGCATCTTCGACCCGCACATCCACATGACCTCCCGTACCACCGACGACTACCGGGCGATGTACGCGGCAGGCGTACGGGCGGTGGTGGAACCGGCGTTCTGGCTGGGCCAGCCGCGTACCTCGCCCGGCAGCTTCACCGACTACTTCGACGGCCTGCTGGGCTGGGAGCCCTATCGCGCCGCGCAGTTCGGGATCCGGCACCACTGTGCGATCGGTCTCAACCCGAAGGAGGCCAACGACCCGCGCTGCGCGCCCGTGCTGGAGCTGCTGCCGCGCTACCTGGCCAAGGACGGGGTGGTCGCGGTCGGCGAGACCGGCTTCGACTCGGTGACCGCCGCCGAGGAGAAGGCCTTCACCGCGCAGCTGGCGCTCGCGGTGGAGCACGGCCTCCCGGCGCTGGTGCACACCCCGCACCGCGACAAGGCCGCGGGCACCGCCCGCTCGCTGGACGTGGTCCGGGAGTCGGGCATCGCGGTGGAGCGTGTCGTGGTGGACCACCTCAACGAACTGACGGTCCGCCAGGTGCTGGACTCCGGCTGCTGGGCGGGCTTCTCGATCTACCCCGACACCAAGATGGAGCCGGACCGGATGGTCGCGATCCTGCGCGAGTACGGCACCGCGCGGATCTTGGTCAACTCCGCTGCGGACTGGGGTCATTCGGACCCCCTGCGTACCAGGGCGACGGGCGAGGCGATGCTCGCCGCGGGCTTCTCCGCGGACGACGTCGACACGGTGCTGTGGCGCAACCCGGTGGCCTTCTACGGCGCGAGCGGCCGCCTCAATGTCACCGGAGTGGCGGGCGAGCCCGGCGCCCTGTTCGAGGGCAATTCCGTCCAGCGCGGCTCCCGTTGAACCAGGAGGTCCCGATGCGACTGCTGCACCCGGACGGCACCACCGTCCATCTCGGCTACTGCACCAACGTCCATCCGGCGGAGGACCTGGCCGGGATCCTCGGCCAGCTCGACCGCTTCGCGGTGCCGGTCCGCGAGCAACTGGGCGCCGACCGGCTCGGCCTCGGGCTGTGGCTGGCCCACGACGTGGCGCGTGAACTCGCCGCCGACCGGGCCGCGTCCGCCCGGCTGCGGGCCGAACTGACCGCGCGGGGGCTGGAGGTGGTGACCCTCAACGGCTTCCCGTACCGCGGCTTCCACGATCCGGTGGTCAAGGGCGCGGTCTACCACCCGGACTGGACGACCGCCGACCGGCTGGCGTACACGCTCGACCTCGCCGACGTGCTGTCGGTGCTGCTGCCGGAGGACGTGCCGCACGGCAGCGTCTCGACGCTGCCGCTGGCCTGGCGCGATCCGTGGGACGGTGGCCGCCGGGCGGCGGCCGGGGAGCGGGTGCGCGCGCTGGAGACGGGGCTCGCCGAGCGGGCGGCGCGCGACGGGCGCCCGGTGCGGGTCGGCTTCGAGCCCGAACCGGGCTGCGCGGTCGAGACGGTCGCCCAGGTGGAGGCCGAACTCGCCGGTTTCGGGGGCGGTCTGCTCGGCCTGTGCCTGGACGTGTGCCATCTCGCGGTGGCGTTCGAGGATCCGGCCGACGTCCTCGCCCGGCTGTCGGCGGCGGGCCTGCCGGTCGTCAAGGTGCAGGCGTCGTGCGCCCTCCAGGCCGACGACCCGGCCGATCCCGCCGTCCGGGAGGCGCTGGCCGGCTTCTGCGAGCCGCGCTTCCTGCACCAGACGCGTGAGCGCGCCTCGTCCGGCGCGGTCCGGGCCGCCGACGACCTCGGCGAGGCGCTCGCCGGGCCGGGGGCGCTGCCGGGGACGGGACCCTGGCGGGTGCACTTCCACGTACCCCTGCACGCGCCGCCGCAGCCGCCGCTGGCCGGGACCTCGGACGTGCTGGAGCGCACCCTCGCGCTGCTGCTGGGCGGCGAGGCGGCGCTCGCGGACCACATCGAGATCGAGACGTACACCTGGTCGGTGCTGCCCGCGGCGCAGCGCCCGGACGGCGACGCGGCGCTGGCCGCCGGGATCGCCGCCGAAGTGGCGTGGGCGGCGGGCACGTTGACGGGCCTGGGGCTGAAGGGGGCGGGGGCGTGACGGGGCGGCGGGGCCGGACGGTCGTGCTGGACGTCGTCGGCCTGACCCCGCGGCTGCTGCCGCACATGCCGGCGCTGCGGGCGGTCGCCGACCAGGGCTTTCGCGCCGGGCTGGACACCGTCTTCCCCGCCCTGACCTGCCCGGTGCAGTCCAGCATGCTCACCGGGCTGATGCCGGACGGGCACGGTGTCGTCGGCAACGGCTGGTTCTTCCGCGACGCCGGGGAGATCTTCCACTGGCGGCAGTCCAACAGCCTGGTCCTGGGCGACAAGCTGTGGGCCGCGGGCCGCCGCGCCGACCCCGGCTATACCGTCGGCAACATCTGCTGGTGGTACGCGATGGGCATGGACGTCGCCAGCACCGTCACTCCGCGGCCGGTCTACCACTACGACGGCCGCAAGTCCGAGGACTGCTACGCGCATCCGCAGGCGCTGCACGACGAACTCACCCAGAAACTGGGCCGCTTCCCGCTGTTCAGCTACTGGGGTCCGGGCGCGGGCATCGCCTCAACCCGCTGGATCGTCGCGGCCGCCGGGCACGTACTCGACACCCGCGCGCCCGACACGCTGCTGGTCTACATCCCGCACCTGGACTACGAGGTGCAGCGGTACGGCCCGGACGGGCCCGGGGCAGCCGCGGCCGCCCGCGCGGTGGACGCCGAACTCGCCCCGCTGCTGGCCCGGTTGCGGGCCGAGGGCAGCACGGTGGTGGCGCTCAGCGAGTACGGGATCACCGCGGCCCGCCGCCCGGTCGACGTCAACCGGGCGCTGCGCCGCGCGGGGCTGCTGGACGTCCATGTCCAGCAGGGCATGGAGTACCTGGACCCGTGGACGTCGCGGGCCTTCGCCGTCGCCGACCACCAGGTGGCGCACCTCTACGTCCGCGACCCGGCCGACCTGCCGCGGGTGCGGGCCGTCGTCGGCGAACTGCCGGGCGTGGACGAGGTGCTGGACCGCGCGGGGCAGGCGCGGCTGCGCGTCGGCCACGAGCGGGCGGGCGACCTCGTCGCCGTGGCCGAGCCGGACGCGTGGTTCACGTACTACTACTGGCTCGACGACGACCTGGCCCCGGACTTCGCCACCGGCGTGGAGATCTTCCGCAAGCCGGGCTACGACCCCGCCGAGCTGTTCCTCGACCCCACCGACCCGACGGTGAAGGTGCGGGCGGCGATGTCGGTCGCCAAGCTCAAGCTGGGCATCCGCACCTCGCTCCAGGTCGTCGGCCTGGACCCGACGTGCGTGCGGGGCAGCCACGGCCGGCTGCCCGACGACCCGCGCGACGGCCCGCTGCTGCTGTGCTCCGACCCGGCGTACGGCAAGGACCGCTTCCACGCGACGGAGGTGAAGGACCTGCTGCTGCGCCTGGCCGGGCTGGGCGGCTGACGCCCGCGCGGACGGGGGCGTCAGCCCCCGCCGAGGAGTTCCTCCGCGCTGTGCAGCACCGTGCCGAGCGCGGCCATCAGCCGGTCGCGCTCGGCCGCGGTGAGGCCCGCGGTCACCTGCCGCTCCAGCTCACGCCGTTCGGACTCGACCGGTTCGCGCAGCGCCCGCCCGGCATCGGTCAGCCACAGCCGCACCAGCCGGGCGTCCCGCTCGTCGCGGCGCCGCTCCAGCAGCCCGGAGGCCGTCATGCGGTCGGCCATCTTCACCACCGTGGGCGTCGTGACGTGCAGCCTGGCCGCGACCTCGCCCGGGGTGCGGCCGTCCTGCTCCCACAGCGCGGCGAGCAGGTGGTGCTGCCCGTAGTGCAGGCCGTGCCGCCGCATGCCCTCCTCGGCGAGCGCGCGCAGCGCCTTGGTGGTCCTGCTGTGCAGGTCGAGGAACTCGGGCATGAGCGATCGGCCTTCCGTCCGGCACGGCGGCGCGGACCGCCCCGGGAATCGATTGACGGCTAATGATTAACCGGCTAACGTTCCCCTCGAACCGATCATTAGACGGCAAACGATTCGGGGGGACCTCATGATACTGGTCACCGGTGCGACCGGGAACATCGGCCGCGAGCTGGTCAGCCAACTGGACGCGGCCGGCGCCGCGGTACGGATCCTGGTACGCGATCCGGCGCGGGCCGCCGCGCTGCCCGCCGGCGCCGAGCGCTTCACCGGCGATCTGCTCTCGCCGGAGTCGCTGGCCGGCGCGGCCGCCGGCGCCGACCGGATGTTCCTGCTCACCCCGGGCATCACCACCGACGCCGCCGGCCTCGCGGTCACCGCCGCGAAGGCCGCGGGCGTACGGCACATCGTCTTCCTGTCCTCGACGAACGTCCTCGGCGACCCGATGCCGAAGATGGGCCGGTGGCACCACGCCCGCGAGGAGATCGTCCGCGCGTCCGGCGTCCCGGCGACGATCCTGCGGCCCGGCGGCTTCATGACCAACGCGCTGGACTGGCTGCCCACCATCCGCGCGGCGAACTACGTCCTCGACCCCGTGGGCCCCGGCCGCACGGCACCGATCGACCCCGCCGACATCGCCGCCGTCGCCGCCCACGCGCTGACCACCGACGGGCACGAGGGCCAGACGTACGAGATCACCGGGGCGGAACTGTTCACCGTCGCCGAGCAGGCCGCGGTCATCTCCGCCGCCATCGGCAGGACGGTCACCGCGCGCCCCGTCACCACCGCCGAGGAAGCGGTCGCCGCCCGCTTCCCGAACGGCGCGCCCCCCGCCCTCGCCGAGGCGATCGTCGAGGGCTTCCACCTCATGCGCGACGACGTCGAGGGCTACCGCACCGACACCGTCGAGAAGCTGCTCGGCCGCCCGCCCGCCACCTTCGCCGACTGGTGCGCGCGGCACGCCGACGTCTTCCGGGCGGCGGCCGACGCCTGACCGTTCCCCTCCGGGCGGCGGAGGGGGCCGTCCGGGCGGGAACGCCGCGCGAGCCCGGCTCAGGCGGCCAGTGACGCCGCGTCACCCATCACCACGACCGGGTGCAGCGCGGGGTCGAGCGTCGCGAGCAGCTGCTTCATGTGCGCCTCGGAGACGCTCACGCAGCCGTGCGTCGGGCCGCCGTGGTCGACGTGGAACCAGATGCCGCCGCCCCTGGATGCGCCCATCGGCCGGGTCCAGTCCAGCGGGGACGTACCGGGCTTGCGGTTGTAGTCGATCGCCACGACGTAGTCGAAGGACCCGGCGAGCGGCTCGCCCTCGAAACCGCGCCCGCCGACATGGAAGCCGCCGGAGTGGTGGTAGGGCAGCTTGCTGCCCGGGTCGGCGCGCAGACCGCCCGCGTCGGAGAGGGTGAAGACCCCGATCGGCGACCGCAGGTCGCCCCCGTGGTGGTCGGCGGTCCAGCCGTCCTTGGCGTTGTGCGCGGGCCACGCGGCGCCCGGCTGCCAGCCGCTCGCGGTCCACCCGTAGACCACGACCGTGGCCTGCGCGGAATCGATTCCGCGACCGGTGACCACGACCAGCTGGCGGCTCGCGCGGGGTATCCGCGCGAGCGTCTCGGGCCCGAGCCCGGCCGGCGTCCGCAGCGCGGGCGTCGTCGCGGCGGACGGCGCGGGCACGGTCCGTACGGCACCCGGCGGGGTGCCGCCGGAGGTCGCCGCATGGTCCTGCGCGCCGGACCCGACGGCGGTGCCGCAGCCGGCGAGCGCGGTGAGCACGACCGCGCCCAGGCCGGACAGCAGGACGCGCGGGGAGGGGGAAGCCATGGGGGTGAAGTCCTTCGGTGCGGAAGTGTGTGCGAACGGCGGGTTGTTGCGGGCGCCTACCCGCTGCGGGCCGCCGCACGCGGCGGCGCCGTCACGGCACGCGGACGACCCGCCACGGGCGGCCACGCGCCGCCCCTGGTCACCACCGCCGTACGTGAATCACTGGCCATACCTGTAGCAACCATCGGGCCCCGCCCCCGGGTTGCCCCGCCCCACTCGCAATTCCACGAAGCCCGCCCTGTGCGGGAAGTTGCGACAGCCACCCGCCGCGGCGGACCCCGGCCTCACGCGGACCCCTGCGCGCCCGACCGGCGGAACGACACGGTGCCCCGCCCCCCACGACATGCGCGCGTCGCCGGAGCCGAGCCCGGCGGCACCGGCAAGGGCTTGGGCCCGGCACCGGCCGCAAGGGCCGGAGTCCCCGCCGTGACGGGGGCTGAGCCCCAACGGCCCTCGCACGCGCTTTGAAGCCAGCCCCAGCCGCACGGGGCCCGACGCCAGCCGAACGGGCCCGAGTCCCCCGCGGCAGCGGTACGGGGCCCGAGTCCCGGCGGCACCGGCACGGGCTTCAAGGCCAGCGCCAGCGACAGGTGTTTCGAACCCAGCGCAACCGCGCAAGGCCCGACGCCCAGCGCCAACCGCACGGGCCCAAGACCCTGCGGCAGCGGCACGCGGACTGGGCCCCAAGGGCGCCCGCACGTTTTGAAGCCAGCACCAACCTCGCGGGCTTCAGGTCCGGCGCCGACCGCGCCAAGTCCGGCCGTGGCCGGGGCGCCCGGCGGGGCGTGCCGGGTGGCGGCGTGTCACATCGACCAGAGGCCCTTCGTCGTCGTCGTCACGCCGCCCGCAAGGGCGAGGGTGAGGATCACGACGCGGGCCCAGCGTTCGGGGACGCGGGCGGCCAGGACGCGGCCCGCGAGGGTGCCGACCGCCATGCCCGCGGCGGCCAGTGCCCATACCGGTGGCGCCAGGTGCGGCAGGCCGCGCCTGGCGGCCAGCGAGAAGGCGTTGACCACGACGCCGTAGAACTGCGCGTTGGGCACGAACTCCGCGACCGACCACTCGGCGTTGACCGCGTAGAGGGAGACCGCGGGGCCGCCCACCCCGGCGGAGGCGTTCATGAAGCCGCTCGCCGCACCCGCGGTGAGCGCCCCGCCCCGCCCGCGCAGCGCGGGCACCCGCACCCCGCACGCGATCACCGTGACGGCCAGCACGACCAGCAGGCCCATTCCGGTGAGCAGGCCGGGCTCGGGGACGTGGCCGAGCGCCCAGGCACCGGCCGGTACGGTGCAGGCCGCCGCGGCGACGAGCGGGACCATCGCGGTCAGCCGCACCTGGCGCCAGGTGTCGATCAGGCCCACCGCGCTGATCAGCAGCGAGGCGCAGTTGGACAGGCCCACGCCCTCGCCGGGCCCCACGAGCAGCACCAGCGAGGGGACGGCGACCAGCGCGAAGCCCATGCCCGACATGCGCTGCACGGTGGAACCGGCGAGGACGATGCCGGCCAGTGCGAGCGCGTCGGCGGGGCCGTTCACGCCGTGCCGCCGCGGCGGGCCAGCGCGGCCCTGGCCACCGCCGCGTAACCGGCGAGGCCCACGGCGGCGCCCGCGCCGCCGCCGAAGGCGACGGCCGGGATGAGGTCGAAGACCGTCGCGTCGCGCAGCGGCCCGTCCCAGCCCGCCAGCCGCGTGGCGACGCCCACGGCGGTGGCCGCACCGATCAGCACGCCCGCCGCCGCCTTCGTCCGGCGGGACAGCCGCAGCCGCCGCACCGGCCGCTCGGCGTGCGGCGCGGGGTCGGCCGCGGCGGCCCGCAGGGTGCGCACGCCGTACCAGCCGATCACGCCGAGGCCCAGCACGGATGTGGAGAACTGGAGGTCGTAGTACAGCGGATGCCCCAGCACGGTGCGGTCCAGTACGGGCAGCAGGCGTACGCCCACCCGGCCGCCGTGCGTGAAGGCGTCCCAGACGACGTGCGTGGCAGCGCCCGCCGCGGCGGACACGGCGAACCAGCCGGCCCCCGCAGCCCCGCTGCTGCGGCCGGTGGGGGCGGTGAGCGCGTCGGCGGCGTCGGCCCAGCGGGCGGGCAGCAGCGCGAGCAGCGGCTCGCGCAGCAGCAGGTGCCACCCGGCGGCCAGCAGTGCGGCGATCGCCACGTCCGCGGTGGGGATGCCCAGCGGGCTGTGGGTGAACTGCCCGTAGCCGAAGGTGCCGTGCACCAGCGACTCGGTGAAGTACGGCACGTCGGGCGCGAGCGACCCGGCGACCAGCGCCGAGGCCACCAGCGGGCCGCGGGGCCGCCCGCCGGGCAGCAGCGGGAGCACGGCGGCGGGGTGGCTCAAGGTGAACGGCACCCCGCCATTCTGCCCCTCGCCCGCACCGGCGGCCCGGTCGGCCCGGTCGGGGACCGCCGTTGTCCGGGCCGCCGGTGCCGGGCGGGCGTCAGGGCGTGTAGACCTGGGGCCGCGGCGGGGTCGGCATGCCGTTGCCGAGGAAGAAGCTGGGGTGCGGCGGCTGGTTGTAAGCAGTGTTCTGCCATGCGAGGGCGGTGCGGTACTGCGTGTCGTGCAGCAGTGTGGTGATCCGCAGGTCGGTCGGGGTCGGGGTGGCGTAGATCCGCAGCGCCCGGTTGTCGGACGTGGGCCAGACGACCTCCTCGCGCCAGTCGCCGAGCAGGTCGCCGGACAGCGTCGGGGTGGCCTTGGTGCCGTTGTTCGAGTGGACGCCGGAGGCGGTCAGCAGCCGGGTGTCGGAGCCGGTGCCGTACTTGTCGATGTGGGTGTCGTCGAGCAGTTCGCGGACGGGGTCGCCGTCCCACCAGGCGAGGAAGTTCGCGGAGCCGGGCTTGCGGCCGATGTTCTGGCCCTTGGCGCTGTACAGGCCGCTGACCCCGGAGGACCAGGATTCCGCGCCGGGGCTGCCGGCGTAGATGTCGTCGGAGACCCCGCGGCCGTTGTCGCAGCCGCAGCTGGGGTTGGACCACAGGATCTGGCCGGTCTTCGCGTCGGCGAACCACGCGGCGAGCTTGGAGGTGTCCTCGTCGACCTTGAAGACCTCCAGGCCGGGGTGGCTGGGGTCGAGGTCGCCGACGTGCAGGGCGTCGCCGTGGCCCTGGCCGGTGTTCCACAGCTTCGCGCCGTTGTCGTCGATCGCCATGGCGCCGTACTCGATCTCGTCCCTCCCGTCCCCGTCGAGGTCGGCGGTGACGAGCTGGTGGTCGCCCTGCCCGGCGTAGGCGCTGTTGCCGGAGTCGTTGCTGTCGAACTTCCAGCGTTCGGTGAGCTTGCCGTCCCGCCAGTCCCACGCGGCGATCACCGTGCGGGTGTAGTAGCCGCGGGCCATGACGATCGACGGGCGCTTGCCGTCGAGGTAGGCCGTACCGGCGAGGAAGCGGTCGACGCGGTTGCCGTACGAGTCGCCCCAGGAGGAGACGGTGCCGCGCGGCGGGTCGTAGTTCACGGTCTGCATGGCGGCGCCGCTGCGCCCGTTGAAGACCGTCAGGTACTCCGGGCCGGACAGCACGTAGCCGGAGGAGTTGCGGTAGTCCGCGCCGGAGCTGCCGATCACCGTGCCCGCGCCGTCCACGGTGCCGTCGGCGGTCTTCATGACGACCTCGGCCTTGCCGTCGCCGTCGTAGTCGTAGACCTGGAACTGCGTGTAATGCGCGCCCGAGCGGATGTTGCGGCCGAGGTCGATGCGCCACAGCCGCGTGCCGTCGAGGGTGATGCCGTCCAGGATCGTGTCGCCGGTGTAGCCGGACTGCGAGTTGTCCTTGGCGTTGGTCGGGTACCACTTGAGGACCAGGTCGAGGCGGCCGTCGCCGTCGAGGTCGCCGACCGAGGCGTCGTTGGCCTCGTAGGTGTAGGCGACGCCGTCGGGGGTGGTGCCGCCCGCCGGGGGCGAGATCGGCACGTCGTGGTAGCCGTTGGCGAAGGACAGCGAGGCGGGCGAGGCCGCCTGCTCCGCGCCGTTCACCACCGCGCGCACGGTGTACGAGGCCCCGGCCGCGGCGCCGCTGTCGAGGTAGTCCGTCGCGCCGGTCAGCGGCGAGGCGTTGACCTTGGTGCCGTCGCGGTAGACGTTGAAGGCGACGTCGTTCGGGTCGGTGCCGAGCCAGCGCCAGGACACCAGGTTGGCGGAGCCGCTGCGGACCGAGACGACCCCGCGGTCCAGCTTCTCGACCTGGCGGCCCTGCCCGGTGGCGGGCGGGCTCGTCGGGGGTGTGGTGGGAGGCGTCGTCGGGGGTGTGGTGGGCGGGGTGGTGGGGGTGGTGGAGCCCGTGCAGGCGACGCCGTCGAGGGCGAAGTCGGTGGGCGTGGTGGCGGTGGCCGAGCCGGTGAGCGCGCCGTTGAAGCCGAAGGAGGCGGTGCCTCCGGAGGGGATGGCTCCGTTGTAGTCGACGTTGGTCGCGGTCACCTTGGCGGCGCCGAGCGTCACGTTCGCGCTCCACGCCTGGCTGACGGTCTGGCCGGCGCCGAACGTCCAGGTGAGGGACCAGGACGTGACGGCGTCACCGAGGTTGTGGATCGTCACGGACGCGCCGAAGCCGCCCTGCCAGGAGTTGGTCACGGAGTAGTCGACGGCGCAGCCGGCCGTGGCCGCGGCGGCGCCGGGCGGTGCCTGCACGGCCCAGGCGGCACCGGCCGCGACGAGCGCGCCCGCCGTGGTCGCCGCCCAGGCGCGGCGGCGGCGCGGGCGTGGCTGAGGGGTGGTCATGGATCCTCCTTGTGGCGTGGGGGGAAGGAGTGTGACCCGCAGCCATAGTGGGAGCGCTCCCATGACCGGGTCAACGGGCGTGCCCGGATTCCTCCCACGCCTCCCCCTGCGTGCCCTGGCCGGGGCACGGAGGGGGAACGAGGCCGCGGGTCACTGCGCCGGGAGGGCCGCCTCCCGCAGGACGCCGCCGGTGAGGTCCAGCCGGCGGGTCACGCCGATCCCGGCGAGGAAGCGCTCGTCGTGGCTGACGACCACGAAGGCGCCCTGATAGGCCGTCAGCGCCGACTCCAGCCGGGCCACTCCGCCGAGGTCGAGGTTGTTGGTCGGCTCGTCGAGCAGCAGCAGCTGGGGCGCGGGCTCGGCGTACAGCACACAGGCGAGCGTCGCCCGCAGCAGCTCGCCGCCGGACATCGCGCCGACCGGCAGCTCGGTGGCGCGCGGCCCGCGGAAGAGGAAGCGGGCCAGCAGGTTGAGCCGCTCGGCCACCGGCATGCCGGGCGCGTACCCGGCCAGGTTGTCGGCGACGGACCGCTCCGCGTCCAGCAGGTCCAGGCGCTGCGAGAGGTACGCCGAGCGGCCCTCGGCCCGGGTCAGCCGCCCGGCGTCCGGTTCCAGGTCGCCGCTGAGCAGCCGCAGCAGGGTCGATTTGCCCGCGCCGTTCGCCCCGGTCAGCGCGATGCGCTCGGGCCCGCGGACGATCAGGCCGACGCCCTCCCCGGCGAAGATCTCGCGTCCCGCGCGGCGGACGCGCAGGCCCTCGCCGGTGAAGACGGTACGGCCCGCGGGCACCCGGGTGGCGGGCAGGTCCAGCACGATCTGGTCGTCGTCGCGCACCGCGCGCCCGGCCTCGTCCGCTCGGGCCCGCGCGTCGCCGAGCCGGGAGGCGTGCATGCCGCCCGCCTTGCCCGCGGACTCCTGGGCGCGGCGCTTGAGGCCGCCGGCGACGATCTTCGGCAGGCCCGCGTCGGCGACGTTGCGGGCGGCGTTGTTCGCCCGCCGTTCGGCGCGCTCGCGGGCCTGCTGCATCTCCCGCTTTTCCCGTTTGACGTCGGCCTCGGCGGCCCGCAGGTTCTTCAGGGCGACTTCCTGCTCGGCGGCCACCGCCTCCTGGTAGGAGGTGAAGTCGCCGCCGTACGTGCGGATCGCGCCGCCGTCCAGCTCGGCGATCTTGTCCATGCGGTCGAGCAGCGCACGGTCGTGGCTGACCAGCAGCAGGCAGCCGGTCCATTCCTCGACGACGGTGTGCAGCCGCTGCCGGGCCTCGCCGTCCAGGTTGTTGGTGGGCTCGTCGAGCAGCAGCACGTCGGGGCTGGCCAGCAGTTGCGCGGCCAGGCCGAGCGTGACGGTCTGGCCGCCGCTGAGGGTGTGCAGCCGGCGGTCCAGGGCGACGTCGCCGAGGCCGAGCCGCTCCAGCTGGGCGCGGCTGCGGTCCTCCACGTCCCAGTCGTCGCCGATGACGGCGTAGTGGCGCTCGTCGGTGTCGCCGGACTCGATGGCGTCCAGCGCGGCCACGACCGGGGCGATCCCGAGGACGTCGGCGACGGTGAGTTCGCCGCTGAGCGGCAGCGTCTGCGGCAGGTAGCGGAGCACACCGTTGACGGTCACGGTGCCGCCGGTGGGCCGCAGTTCGCCGGCGATCAGCCGGAGCAGGGTGGACTTGCCCGCGCCGTTGGGCGCGACGAGCCCGGTCCGGCCGGGGCCGGTGGTGAAGGACAGGTCCTGGAAGACCGGGATGTCCCCGGGCCAGCTGAAGGACAGGTGGGAGCACAGGATCTGGGCGTCGGACATGACGGGACCTCGGGTACGGCAGGGCGGGGAGCGCGCGCTCACCCGCGGGCGTTCAGGGACGACGAATCGGCCCCCGGCGGTGCACCTCGTGCGCCGCCCGGCGGCCCGGGGCTCCGGAATCACCCGGAGATGTCGTCGTCACCCGCCACGCGTGGCCTCCCTCGTCCCGGGCCCGCGGGGCCCGGAGCTGATCTTCCTGCTCTCCGACTGTACCAAGGCCCTCCCCGGACCGGGGCGGGCCGCGCGGTCAGCCCCGGCCCCGCTCCCGGGCGACGACGCGGAAGACCGGGACGGCCGGGGCCGCGGCGGCGAAGGCGTCGGCGGTGGGCTCGGCCACCAGGCCGTTGCGCAGGAAGGCGCCGACGCCGCGCGGATTCTGCCCCGGGAATTCCCGCAGGACGACCCCGCGCTCGCCCGCGGGCACCTCGACGAGGCCGACCTCGCGGGTCTCGCGCCCCCGGGTGAGCGTGCCGCGGCCGGCCGCGCGGGCGTTCTTCACCCAGTCCGCGTGCGGGTGGGCCTGGCAGATGTACGTGGCCCCGTGGATGGTCACCGGGGCGACAGGCGTGGTGCGCGGCAGGCCCGTCCTGCGGCCGGGGACGGTCAGCAGCTGCGTCGGCCCGAAGGGCAGCCCCGCGCGGTGGAGGAGGACGGCCACCCGGTTGCGTGCCCGGTCCGTCGTGCTGATCGCGCTGCGCGTCGTCATGCCGGGCATCCTGCCACGCCGCAGGCCCGGCGGGAGGGGTCGGGATCCGGCCGCCGGGACCCACGGGAGGCACCGCCGCGGCGGTCAGTCGCCGTGCATGCCCGCCATGTCGAACGGGTCGCTGACCCCCTCGTAGGCGAGCGTGAGGGACATGCCCTGGGAGGCGTGCACCAGGTTGTGGCAGTGGACCATCCACAGGCCCGGGTTGTCGGCGGTGAAGGCGACCTTCCACACCTCGCCCGGCTTGACGTCGAAGGTGTCCATCGTCAGCGGGCTGCCGGTGACGGGGTCGCCGTCGCGGGACAGGATGCGGACCGAGTGGCCGTGCAGATGCCAGGGGTGGGTGGCCAGGCTGCGGTTGACCACCGTCATCTCCACCCGGTCGCCCTTGCGCACCACGAGGGTCGGCACGTGCGGGAAGGCGTGGCCGTTGACCGTCCAGTCGCGGCCCTTGACCGGCCCGGACAGGGACAGGCCGCGGTCCAGGACGAGGGTGAAGCGGCGGTCGTAGGTGCCCGTACCGGCGGCCGGGTGCGCGGCGGGGCGGCCGTAGGAGAGCAGGTCGAGCGTGGGCCAGGACGCGGTGTCGGGGGCCGCGGCGGGCTTGCCGCCGCCGGGGACCAGGCGCAGGCCGTGCGCCCGGTCGTCGTCGACCAGCAGCGCGACGGAGCCGGACGGCATCGTCAGCCGCACGTCGTAGCGGCCGCCCGCGGCGAGGCTGAGCGCGGTGCCGCGCAGGGTGCCGGGTCCGTCGACGGCGTTGCCGTCCACCGCGGAGAGGGTGAAGGGCGCGCCGGCCAGGGTGAAGCGGTGGGTGACGTTGTCGGTGTTGATCAGCCGCAGCAGGACGGGCCTGCCGGGCGCGACCTGCCGGGTGTCGAGGGTGTCGCGGGTGCCGACGGCGGTGACGCCGTCGAAGGTGTGCACGGGCACGGGGATGTCGGTGGCGCCGGCGGTGTCCGCGGACCGCGGGGTGACGACGAGCGAGCCGAACAGGCCCTTCTGCACCCCCTGGTTGGAGTCCTGGTGGGTGTGGTACCAGTACGTGCCCGCCTGGGCGGCGAGGAAGCGGTAGGTGAAGCTGTGCCCGGGGGTGACGGCGTCCTGGGTGAGGCCGACGGCGCCGTCCTCGGCGGACGGGACGTCGTAGCCGTGCCAGTGGATCGACACCCCCGCGGATATGTCGACGTTGTGCAGCGTGACCTCGACGAGGTCGCCCTGCACCGCGGTGATCGGCGGGCCGGGCACGGTGCCGTCGAAGGTCCAGGCGGCGACCTTGCGGCCGGAGGCCAGGGTGACGGTCGCCTTGCGGGCCTGGAGGCTGTAGTGCCGCACCGTGCCGCCGGGGTCGGGCGCGGACGGGCCGGTGAGGGTGGCCACCGAGACGCCCTTGGCGGGCGGGTAGGCGATCGCGGGGCCGCCTCCCGCGTCGGTCGCCGGGGTCCCGGCGAAGGTCGTCAGCGCGCCCGCGACCCCGATGACGAAGGCCACTCCCCCGGCGCCGAGCACGACACCGCGCGGCCGCCCGTCCAGCACCCACCACGCGGCGAGCGACAGCAGCGCCACCAGGGCGACGGTGACGAGCGCGACGGCCACGGTGACCGGGTAGCCGATCAGCAGCGTCACGACCACCCCGGCCAGGGCGGCGATCCCGGCGCCGAGGAGCGGGACGGCCACCGGCGCGGTGTCGCCCTCCAGCGGGCCGCGGGCGAGCGCGGGCCGGAGCAGCCGCCGGGTGGCGACGACCGCGGCGACCGCGGCGGTGACGACCTGGAGCGGGAGTTCGAGCAGCACCTTCTCCTGGACGAACCACCAGCCGCCGCCGGTGCCGAGCAGCACCACGAGCACCACGCGTATCGCGGTCAGCAGCAGGCCGAGGCCGGTGAGGGCGGCGGCGATCAGCGCCTTGCGGGAGACGGCGGTGGCGCCCGCCGCGAGCCAGGCCGCCGCGGTGAGCGCGACGGCCAGCAGGTCGAGGGTGATCAGGTCAGCAGTCACGGGCGGTGTCCTCGTCGTCCCTGTCTCGCGTCCGGTGGGTGAACGTGTGCAGGCCGCACCGCGCCGGGGGTGCGGAGCGCACGGCTCCGCCCGTACCGTCCCCGCCGACAGCCCGATAAATCTAACATGTTGTCAAAGCACTGCCGCGGGAACCCCCGTGCGCCCGCCCGCGGCAGCCCGGCTGCGGCGCGGATACCCTGGCGGCCATGGACGACGACCCGGCGGGCCGCGGCGAGGGGGCGGCACGGCGCCGCCGCTCCGACGCCGAGCGGAGCATCGCCGCCATCCTGGACGCCGCGCTCGTGTGCGTCCCGCTCGACGGGAACGTCAACATGTCGGCCATCGCCCGCGCCGCTGGCGTGAGCCGGGTGACGCTCTACACCCACTTCCCCACCCGCGAGGCGCTCGTCGACGCGGCGCTGGAGCGGGCCTTCGCGCAGACCCTGGACGTGATCGCGCTGCTGCCGCTGGACGACGGCCCGCCGCGCGAGGTGCTCGGGCAGCTCATCGGCTCGTCCTGGCAGGTGCTGGAACGGCACCGCAACCTCTACCGGGTGGCCTCCGGCACCCTGCCGCCCGAGCACCTGCGCGGCTACGCCGAGTCGGTGCTCGGCACGATCGGGCGGCTGGTGCGGCGCGGCCGCGAATCCGGGGACTTCCGCACCGATCTGCCGGCCGACTGGCTGGTGGCCACCGTCTACACGCTGATGCACCTGGCCGCCGAGGAGGTCGCCGAGGGCCGCCTGGAGCCCGGCGCGGCCGGTGACCTGGCGCGCCGGACGATCCTGTCGCTCATGACCGCGGGGGCCGAGCCGTAGCCGCGCGCAGGCGCAACGGCCTTACGCCGCACGGATTCCGGGACAACCCCTAGATCCTCCCAGGAGCCGGGTGCCGCCCGGCCGCGCTCGCTACCCTTGACGCGCAGACGGAGCTAGCCGGTGTCGCTCCGTCACGGCCGGATCCGGCATGCCCGCATCCCGAAAGGACGCCCCGCCATGCGCAAGGTCTTCCTCGTCCTGTGTGTCCTGCTGCTCGTCGCGATAGGCGTGCAGTTCTACCTCGCCGGCGTCGCCGTCTTCACCAAGCCGCAGACGGACAGCACCTTCGACGCGCACAAGGTGAACGGGGAGATGATCATCCTGCCGCTGGCGGTGGTCGCCACCATCGTGGGGGCCGTGGCGAAGGTGCCCCGCAAGCTCATCGGCACCACCTTCCTGATCGCGCTGCTGGTGCCCGTACAGGTCCTCATCAACACCGTCGGCGGCCGGGACGACGACCGGAGCAGCCACGTCGGCGCCGCCATCATGGGCCTCCACGTGATCAACGGCCTGATCATCCTGTTCGTCGCCCGCGCCGCGTTCGTCGGCGCCCGCGCCCTGATGAAGTCCGGCGCCGACCCGCAGCCCGCCGCCGCGCCCGCCGCACCGGGCACCGGCTCCGCCGCCGACCCGGTCGGCTGACACCCGCGCCGTCCGCGGCGCCCCGTGGTCCGGTGGCCGTCTCCTCGCCTGTCAGAGGAGATGGCCACCGCTGTTTTTCCCACACCTCCACCGCGATCCCAACTCCCCGCGCGGGTCGTCGAAATGGCGCGCCTTCAGTACGGTGAGCACGCCCGGCACGGCATCCCGCCGGGTCGGATATCATGGCCGGATCTCTGAGTTGTACAGAACAACCGCCCCTGCGGCAGCACCCCGCCGCGGCGGCGGCGCCGATCAGGGGTCGTCCCTCGCGACCCCCACGGAGGTGGTAATGCACGCCGCACCGCACCATGTGCTGGAAATGGCGATGGACGGCCTGCTCAGGCAGCGCGGTGTGCTGGATCCGTCACGGGCGGTGCCGGGGCTCGGGGCCTCGCTCTCCGAGTCGCTCGCGCTCGGCTACCTGTCCGCCGGACCGTGCGTGCAGCACGAACTCGGCTCGTACCTGGGCCTGGAGAAGAGCACGGTGAGCCGGCTGGTGGCCGCGATGACGGCCAAGGGATGGGTCGAACGCGCCCGCGACCCCAGCAACCGGCGCTTCCAGAAGGTGGTGCTGACCGGCGCGGGCCGCCTGGTCGCCGACCGGATCGCAGAGGCGGTGCGACTGCGGCACGAGCGCTGGCTCGCCGCGCTGTCCGCGGAGGAGCAGCACGCCCTGGCCGTCGGGCTGCCCGCGCTGGTACGGGTGATGTCCGCCGAGTTCGAGGCCGCCGACGGCGTCGGCTGAGGCGGAGGCCGATGCGGACGCCGGGGCCGGGCCGCGCGGGTCAGGGGCGGGCCGCGGGGGCCGCCGGAGCCGCCGGGGTGAGCGGGACACCACGCACCAGCTGGACCATCACCAGCACCACGCCCGCCGTCACGCACTGGTCGCTCAGATTGAAGATGCCGCCGTGCCCGACCTGGATGAAGTCGAGCACCGCGCCGCGCCCGAAGGCCGGGGTGCGGAAGAGCCGGTCGGCGAGGTTGCCGCCCGCGCCCGCGAAGACCAGCCCGAGCCCGACGGCCCAGCCGGTGGACCGTATCTCCGGCGCCTTGCGGGCGATGAAGGCCAGCACGCAGATCGCCAGCAGGGTGAAGACCAGCGTCGCACGGGGCGCGAAGGAGCCGGCCGCCCCGGAGTTGCGGTAGGCCGTGAAGGTGACCAGGCCGCCGAGCACATGGGTGGGCTGGTGGCCCTCCACCAGCTCCGCCGCGACCGCCTTGGTGGACTGGTCGACGGCGATCCCGGCCGCCGCCGTGATCCACAGCGCGCGCTGCGCCACACCCCGTCCCGGCATCGGCAGCCTCCCGTGTCCTCGTCGCCCGCCCCACGAGCCTACGCCCGCGGCGCCCGCTCCCCACGGCCGCGCGCCATGACCTCGGCCACCGCCGTCCCCTTCGACCGGCGGCTTCCGGACATCCCCCCGAACGGCCCCGCTGCCCGGCGCCGCGGGCGGGAAGGCTGGACCCGGACGACTCCCCCGCCGCCTGGAGGCCAGCATGCCCGACGCATCCGAACCCGCGACGCCCCCGACGCATCCCGGACCGGCTCTGCCCGACGACGAGCTGCGCGCCCTCGACGCCCACTGGCGGGCCGCGAACTACCTCGCCGTCGGCCAGATCTACCTCATGGCGAACCCGCTGCTCACCGAGCCGCTGCGCCCGGAGCACATCAAGCCGCGGCTGCTGGGCCACTGGGGCACCTCCCCCGGGCTCAACCTGGTGCACACCCATCTCAACCGGGTGATCCGCGCCCGCGGCCTGGACGCGATCTGCGTGTGGGGCCCCGGCCACGGCGGACCGGCGGTGCTGGCGAACTCCTGGCTGGAGGGCAGCTACACCGAGACCTACCCCGACATCACACGGGACGCCGCGGGCATGGGCCGGCTCTTCGAGCAGTTCTCCTTCCCCGGCGGGGTGCCCTCGCACGTCGCGCCGGAGACGCCGGGCTCGATCCACGAGGGCGGCGAGCTGGGCTACGCGCTCAGCCACGCCTACGGCGCCGCGCTGGACAACCCCGGCCTGCTGGTCGCGTGCGTGATCGGCGACGGCGAGGCCGAGACCGGACCGCTCGCGGCGTCCTGGCACTCCAACAAGTTCCTCGACCCGGTCCACGACGGGGCCGTGCTGCCGGTCCTGCACCTGAACGGGTACAAGATCGCCAACCCCACCGTGCTCGCCCGCCTCCCGCGCCCCGAGCTGGACGAGCTGCTGCGCGGGTACGGCCACGACCCGATCCACGTCGGCGGCGACGACCCCGCCGAGGTGCACCGCGCGATGGCCGCCGCGATGGACACCGCCCTGGACCGTATCGCCGCCTTCCAGGACGCCGCGCGGACCGGCGGCTCCACCGAGCGGCCGCGCTGGCCGGTGATCGTGCTGCGCACCCCGAAGGGCTGGACGGGCCCGAAGGAGGTGGACGGGGAGCCGGTGGAGGGGACGTGGCGGGCCCACCAGGTGCCGCTGGCCGGTGTCCGCGACAACCCGGGCCACCTGCGGCAGCTGGAGGACTGGCTGCGCTCCTACCGCCCGGCCGAGCTGTTCGACGAGGACGGCCGCCCGCGCCCGCAGGTGCTGGAGTGCGTGCCGGCCGGTGAGCGGCGGCTCGGCGCGAACCCGCACGCCAACGGCGGGCTGCTGCTGCGCGACCTGCCGCTGCCGCCGCTGGACCGCTTCGCGGTGCCCGTCGACACCCCCGGCGCCTCGCAGCACGAACCCACCCGGGTGCTCGGCGAGCTGCTGGAACTGGTCATGGCCGAGACCGCCGGGCGCCGGGACTTCCGGCTCGTCGGGCCGGACGAGACCGCGTCCAACCGGCTCCAGGCGGTCTACGAGGCGACCGGCAAGGCGTGGCAGGCCGGTGTCCTGGCCGTCGACGAGAACCTGGACCGGCACGGGCGGGTCATGGAGATCCTCTCCGAGCACACCTGCCAGGGCTGGCTGGAGGGCTACCTGCTGACCGGGCGGCACGGCCTGTTCTCCTGCTACGAGGCCTTCGTGCACATCGTCGACTCGATGGTCAACCAGCACATCAAGTGGCTGCGCACCACCCGCAAGCTGCCCTGGCGCCGCCCGATCGCCTCGCTGAACTACCTGCTCACCTCGCACGTGTGGCGGCAGGACCACAACGGCTTCTCGCACCAGGACCCGGGCTTCATCGACCACGTGCTCAACAAGGCACCCGAGGTCGTCCGCGTCTACCTCCCGCCGGACACCAACACCCTGCTCTCCGTCGCCGACCATGTGCTCGCCTCACGCGACTACGTCAACGTCGTCGTCGCCGGCAAGCAGCCGTCCTTCGACTGGCTGCCGATGGACGCGGCGATCGCGCACTGCGCGCGCGGCGCGGGCCTGTGGGAGTGGGCCGGCAGCGAGGACGTGCGGCGCGGGCCCGACGTGGTCCTCGCCTGCGCGGGCGACGTCCCCACCCTGGAGGTGCTGGCCGCCGCCCAGCTGCTCCGCCACCACCTGCCGCAGCTGGCCGTACGGGTCGTCAACGTCGTGGACCTCGCCCGGCTGCTGCCCAAGGAGGAGCACCCGCACGGCATGTCCGACGCGGAGTACGACGCCCTGTTCACCCCCGACAAGCCGGTGATCTTCGCCTACCACGGCTACCCCTGGCTCATCCACCGCCTCGCCTACCGCCGCCGCGGCCACGACCACCTGCACGTGCGCGGCTACAAGGAGATCGGCACCACCACCACCCCCTTCGACATGGTGCTGCGCAACGACCTCGACCGCTACCGCCTCGTCATGGACGTCATCGACCGCGTCCCCGGCCTCGCCGTCACCGCCGCAGGGGTGCGCCAGCGCATGGAAGAGGTCCGGCTGCGCCACCACACCTGGATCCGCGAGCACGGCACCGACCTGCCCGAGGTCGCGGAGTGGCACTGGCAGGGCTGACCGCCCGGCGTCCCGCGGGCCCGGTCAGCGCGGCACCCGGGCCCGGCCCGCGGCGGCGCCAGGCTCCGCCGCGAGGTCCGCGAGCAGGGTCAGGGCGGCGGCCAGTTCCCCGGCGCCGCCCGCGGCCCGCGTCCCGGCCGCCGCTTCGAGGGCGGCCAGCAGCCCGGTGTGGTCGGCGGCGACCCGCGCGGCAGCCCGCTGGTGCAGTGCCCGGCCGCGCGGGGCCAGGTGCAGCAGCACCCGGCGCCGGTCGCCGGGGTCGGCCCGGCGGTGGACCAGGTTGTCGGCGACCATCCGGTCGACCAGCTTGGTCAGGCTCGGCGCGGGCATCAGCGCGTAGTCGGCGATCTCCGACATGGGCAGCCCGCCCGCACCGGCGACCGCGCTGAGCACCCGCCACTGCTCGACCGAGCAGCCCTCGGCCGCCAGCAGCTCCGACTGCCGTGCCACGACGAGGCGTTCGGCCCGGCTGAGGACGAGCGCGAGGTCGCGCCCGGGGTGCCGCGACGGCTGCGAGGGCATGTTTGCCGGTGTCCTTTCCCGGGACTACTGTTCGGCCACACTAGGAGGTCTCCGCAAGGGTGCCGGGACCGGGTCCGCCGTTCCCCCGCCGTGCGCCGCGCCGTGCCGCGCGCCGCCCCCGTACCCTCGCCCCCTCCGGAGGTGGCCGCATGCTCCCGCCGGCCCGCAGCCTCCGCACCGCCCCGCCCGGCAGGCCCGCCACCGGCGCCGACCGGCCGCTGGCGGTGGCCCTGGTGGTGCCGCTGCACGGGCCCGGCGGCATCCTCGGACCGTCCTGCGAGCTGGCCGCGCAGCTCGCCGCGGAGGAGCTGAACGCCGGGGGCGGGGTGGCGGGCCGCCCGGTGCGGCTGGTCCCGGTGGACGGGGCGGGGCCGCCACGTCAGGTGGCCGCCGAGGTCGAGGCGCTGGTGCGGCTGGGGGCGGTGGACGCGGTGGTCGGCTGGCACATCTCGGCGGTGCGCCGGGAGCTGGCCCCGCGCGTCGCGCACCTGGTGCCGTACGTCTACACCGCGCAGTACGAGGGCGGCGAGCGCACCCCGGGCGTGTTCCTCACCGGTGAGACCGACCGCCGTCAACTGCGCCCGGCGATGCGGATGCTGGCGGAGGCGACCGGGGTACGGCGCTGGTTCACGGTCGGCAACGACTACGTGTGGCCGCGCGTCACGGCGGCCGCGGCCCGGCGGTACGCGCACGACTGCGGCGGGCGCACCGTGGGCGAGGCGCTGCTGCCGCTGGGCACCGCCGACTTCGGCCCGGTGCTGCGGCGGATCGAGCGCGCCGAGGCGGACGCGGTGCTGATGCTGCTGGTCGGGGCGGACGCGGCGGGCTTCAACCGGGCGTTCGCCGCGCGCGGGCTGCCGGACCGCTGCCAGCGGCTGAGCACCCACATGGACGAGAACATCCTGCTGGCCAGCGGCGCCGAGGGCACCGCGGGGCTGTGGGCGGCAGCGGGCTACTTCGCGTCCCTGGCCACCGCGCAGTCGCTGGACTTCGCCGGGCGGCTGACCGGCCGCTTCGGGCTCGACGCCCCGGTCGTGGGCAGCCTCGGCGAGTCCTGCTACGAGGGGCTGCGGCTGCTGGGCGCGCTCGCCGAACTGGCGGGCGGCTGCGACGTCCGGGCGATGCACGCGGTACGGCAGTCGGTCGGGTACGAGGGCCCGCGCGGCGCCCTGCGGCTGCGCGGCAGCCATCTGGACCAGCCCGTCTACCTGGCCCGTGCGGACGCCTTCGACTTCGCCGTGCTCGCGCAACTGTGAGCTCGCTCCTCCCCTGCCGACCGGGTGCCGGGCGGCCGCGCACGGCCTGGGCATTGACAGTACCTTCCGCAGGAAATATTTTCTGGGGGAAGCATCTGCCCGGCGGCCGCACCTGTGACGGCGCCCGGCGGGCCGCCGTACGGCAGCCCGCCCGTACCACCGGCGGCCCGCGCCCCCGGACCCGCGGCGGAATTGCCAGCGCACTTCTCGGTGCGCCCGGAAATACCTCTCCCTATTTCCTTCCGCCTTTCTTTCTACGCGCGTCACCCGCATTCTTTCCCGGTCGCCCCTTTTAAAGAGCCGGACATCGCCGGGAAACACGCGAGCGGGACTCTTCCAACGCCGCGACGGGCCCCGCCCCGCGCGGCGGAACCACGACCCGCGGACGTGAAAAGGGAGTTCTCGTGACGGACACGGTCGACACCTCCGCGCCCCCCGGCGGCGCCACCGGCACCAGGACCCGCCGGTACGGCAACTGGGCGAGGAACACCACCCTGGAGGACTACTCGCTGCGCTACGCGCCGAAGTCCTTCCGCCGCTGGAGCCCTTACGTGGTGGCCACCACGGCGCTCGGCGGCATCGCCTACCTCGCCGACTTCGCGATCGGCGGCTCCATCGCGATCTCGCACGGATTCGGCAGCGCACTGCTGGCGATTCTCGCCGCCGCGGTCACCATCTTCCTCACCGGAATTCCGATCTCGTACTACTCCGCCCGCTACTCGATCGACATGGACCTGCTGACGCGGGGCGCGGGATTCGGATACCTCGGCTCCACGCTGACGTCGATCATCTACGCCAGCTTCACCTTCATCTTCTTCGCCCTCGAAGGCTCGATCATGGCCCAGGCACTCGACCTGGGCCTGCACATCCCGCTGGCCGCCGGATATCTGATCTGCGCGCTGATCATCCTGCCGCTGGTCTTCTACGGGATGACGGCGCTGTCGAAGATGCAGGTGTGGACGCAGCCGGTCTGGCTGGTGCTCATGGTGGCGCCCTTCGTCTCGATCGCGATCCAGGACCCGCACGCCTTCTCGCGGTTCACGCACTTCGCCGGCAACTCCCCGACCGGCTCGTCGGTCAGCCTGCTCGGGGTGGGCGCGGGCGCCGGGGTGGCGCTGTCGCTCATCGCGCAGATCGGCGAGCAGGTCGACTATCTGCGCTTCATGCCGGACAAGACGCCCGCCAACTCCCGCCGCTGGTGGAGCGCGGTGCTGGCGGCGGGTCCCGGCTGGGTGGTGCTGGGCGCGGCCAAGCAGATCGGCGGTGCCTTCCTCGCCTTCTACATCGCCGGGCACGTCGGGCTGAGCAAGGCCAACGAGCCGATCCAGCAGTTCGTCTCGGGCATCCACACGTTCGCCGCGCCGGTCGCGCTGGGGCTGGCGACGTTCTTCGTGATCCTGTCCCAGATCAAGATCAACACGACCAACGCGTACTCCGGCTCGCTGTCGTGGTCCAACTTCTTCTCCCGGCTGACGCACCGCCACCCCGGCCGGGTCGTCTACATCTTCCTCAACGTCGGGATCGCGCTCGCCCTGATGGAGGGCGGTGTCTTTGGCTTCCTCAACACCGTGCTGGGCTTCTACTCCAACGTGGCCATCGCGTGGATCGGCGCGGTCGTCGCCGACCTGGTGATCAACAAGCCGCTCGGCTTCAGCCCGTCCTACATCGAGTTCAAGCGCGCACACCTGTACAACTTCAACCCGGTGGGCTTCGGTTCGATGCTGGTGGCCTCCGCCGTCTCCATCGCCGCCTACTTCCACGCCTTCGGCGAGTACGCCAAGGCCTTCTCGCCCTTCATCGCGCTGCTGGTCGCCATGGTGCTGTCGCCGCTGCTGGCGGTGGCCACGAAGGGCCGCTACTACATCGCCCGGATCGACGACCAGCCCGAGCCGCTGTTCGCCGAGGACGGACTGCTGTCGGGGGCGACGCTGACCTGCTCGGTGTGCGCGGAGGACTTCGAGCGCCCGGACGTCGCCGGCTGCCCCTTCCACGCCGGGGCGGTGTGCTCGCTGTGCTGCAGCCTGGAGCGGGACTGCCACGACATGTGCAAGTCCGCCGGGCGCGGCGGCGGCCCGGTCGACCTCGGGATGCCGGCTCCCGCCGGGAGCTGACACCGGCTCACCTCCGCCTCCACGGACACGGTTCCGGACGTCCGACGTGCCGGCCCGCGGCTGATGCCGCGGGCCGGCACTTTGCTTGCGTCAGGGGTCTTTACGGCGTCCCCGTCGATGGTCTAGAACGACAGTCATCCGATGTTATGGCAGCCGCGCACCCCGTTTGGGCACGCGGCTGCCATGCCGCGCAGAGAACCCGTCAGGAAGCAGGCGCATTCATCGGACAACTACGGCACTGCCGTAGACCGAGAGCCGTATCGACGCCCTGGAGGGCCTCGTGCAGATATCTCCCCGCCGCCCCCGGCGGGTTCCGTACAGACGGGCCGTCGCGCTCTGCACGGCCGCGCTCACCGCCCTCGCGGGCGCGGCCTTGCTGGACGCGGGCTCCGCCGCCGCGGCCACCGGGCCCACCACCGCCTGGCGGCACGGGCAGTTCGCCCTCGACCCGTCCGGCGTGGTCAGCCGCTCCGACCTCGTTCTCGGCGCCCCCAACCTCGACCCCACCGCGTCGATGCCGCTCGGCAACGGTTCGCTGGGGGTGGCCGCGTGGGCGGAGAACGGCTTCACCGCCCAGCTCAACCGCTCCGACACCATGCCCGACCGCAAGTCGCCGGGCCGGCTCACCATCCCCGGCCTGTCGGTCATCTCGCACGCCGCCGACTTCCACGGCGAACTCGACCTCACCGACGGGGTGCTGCACGAGTCCGGCGGCGGCATGTCGCTCAGCGCGTGGGTCTCGGCGGACAAGGACGAGCTGGTCGTGGACGTGACCGGCGCCGACCCGGCCGTCCCGCAGACCGCGAGCATCAGCCTGTGGTCGCCCCGCAAGCCCACCGCCGCCGTCTCCGGCACGGTCGGCACCCTCGCCGAGACCTGGACGGACCAGGCCCCGCCGATCGGCACCGGCGCGACCTTCGGGTCGCTCGCCGCGATCACCGCGGGCGGCCGCCAGGTGAGCACCTCGGTGGCGAGCCCCACCGAGGTGACGGTGGGCTTCACCCCGCACGCCGACGGCAGCTTCCGGGTCGTCGTCGCCTCCCCGGGCTGGACCGGCGGCACCCCGAAGGCCGCCGCCAAGGCCGCGTCCAGGACCATCGACGGCGACGCCACCGCGTCCGTCAGGAAGCTGCTCAAGAGCCAGGACCGCTGGTGGGACGACTTCTGGTCGCACACCGGCCTGATCTCGATGACCTCGGCCGACGGCAGCGCCGACTACATCGAGAACCTCCGCACGCTCTACCTCTACGAAGAGGCGGCGTCGATGAAGGAGGGCATCCTGCCGGGCAGCCAGGCCGGCGAGGCCGACATGTTCGCCTGGAACAAGGACGCCCAGACCTGGACCCCGTCCGCGTACTGGCTGTGGAACCTGCGCACCCAGATCGCCGCCAACATGAGCAGCGGCAACTACCGGCTCAACACCCCGATCTTCGACATGTACGCCAAGGACCTGCCGGCCATCGAGGCGTGGACGAAGCAGCAGATGGGCGGCCGCCCCGGCGCCTGTGTGCCGGAGACCATGCGCTTCAACGGCAACGGCATCTCCCCCGGCGCCGGTGAGAACGGCTCGTGCAGCGAGCCCGGCAGCCCCAACTGGAACGCCCTCGACATCTCCTCGGGCCCGGAGATCGCCCTCTACATGTGGGAGCAGTACCAGGGCACCGGCGACAAGGCCCAGCTCAAGCGCTACTGGCCGTTCATCAAGTCCGTCACCGAATTCCAGCTCGCCTACCAGAAGCCGGGCGCCGACGGGCTGCTGCACGCCAACGCCAACGCGCACGAGACACAGTGGGCGGTGCAGGACCCGACGACCGACATCGCCGTCGACCGGGCCGTCTTCCCGCTGATCGGGCAGATCGCCGGCGTCCTGGGCACCGCCAAGGGCGCCGACAAGGATTTGGTCTCCCGGGTCGGCACCGCGCTGACCCGGATCCCGCCCTACCCGCGCACCGACCAGGCCACCCGCAGCAAGCTGCTCAACCCCGGCTACACCGAGGCGGAGACGGCGGTGGCCGACGCGACCGGCACGGACATGATCGCGATCTCGTACGAACCGGCCGCCGAGCGCCGCAACGGCGAGAACATCGAGCTGGAACCGCTGTGGCCGTGGAACACCGTCAGCGACCAGGACCCGAACCTCTTCGCGCTGGAGCAGCGCTCCTACGACCACCGGCCCAACAAGGGCGGCAACGACTGGTCGATGGACGCCATCGACGCCGCCCGGCTGCAAGACCCGGCCGAGGTGCGCGCCGCGCTGATCTCGATCACCGAGGGGCACCAGGTCTACCCCAACGGCTTCGCCGACCTGGGCAACTCCGTGGGCTTCCAGCCCTACATCGAGCAGGAGTCCGGTGCCGCGACCGCCGTCGCCGAGGCGCTGGCGCAGAGCTACGACGGCATCGTGCGCTTCGCCCCGGCCTGGCCCGCCGACTGGAACGGCGCGGGCAGCGTCTACCTCCAGGGCGGCACGAAGGCCGACGTGCAGGTGCAGGACGGTCAGCTCACGACCGCCGCGATCGAGGCGGGCGGCACCGGCACCCTGACGGTCAAGAACCCGTGGCCGGGCAAGGCGACCGAGGTCGTGGACGGCAAGAACGGCAAGGCCGTCGTCCGGGCGAGCAGCGCGGACCTGCTGACCGTACCGGTCAAGAAGGGCAGGACCTACGTGGTGCAGCAGGCCGCGGCGCCGACCGCGGACCTGCCCTTCGCGCCCGTCACCGGCACCGCCCCGAAGGCGGCCCGGCACCTGGGCGGTGTGCAGCTCGGCCTCGACGCGGGGCTGCGCTCCGGCAGCGCCACCGTCGGCACCGTGCTGGGCGGCACCGACCGGGACTTCGGCCTGTCCCTGACCGCGGCCACCGCGTCGTCCCCGGGCGACGTCGGCGGGCTCACCGCCCGCACCGCGGACAGCGACCTGTCGTTCGACGTCGCCGGCGACGTCGCCGCCACCGGCTCCTACGGCGCGAAGCTGGACGTCTCGTACTACGACGCGGGCACCGGCTCGTTGTCGGTGCAGTACGACGCGGGCGCGAAGGACCGCTACCACGAGGCCGGCACCATCGCGCTGACCGGCAGCAACACCTGGAAGTCCGCGAGCGTCACCCTGGACGGGGCCTGGTTCGGCGGCCTCCAGACGGGCGGCGGCGACCTGCGGCTGCACTCGGCCGCCGGGCCGTTCAGCGTGCACAGCGCGGCCCTGACCGTCACCGGCGCCTGGGTGCCCGACCGGCACGCCTTCCCGCCCGCCCCGGCGATCACCACCCCGCGCACCGGAGCGACCGTCAAGCTGGACTCCGCGGTCTCCGGCACGACCGTCCCGAACGGCACCGTGACGGTGCGCGAGGCGTCCGGACCGCTGTGCACCGCGACCGCGGACGACGCCGGGGCGTGGAGCTGCGCCCCCGACGGCGGCTTCACCCCGGGGCGGCAGACCGCCACGGCCACCGTGACCGACCCCTCCGGCCCGGTCAGCGACGCCTCGGCCGGGGTCGCCTTCGACGCCTCCGACCTGCCGCCGGGCACCGCCGTGGTCGGCGCGGTCGTCGGCGAGGACAACGCGGCCTACGGCCTGAGCCAGGACGAGCGGCCCTCGGGCGGCTTCGACGGCCCGACGACCGCCTCGGTGATCGACGGCCTGTCCGCGCGCACCAGCACCCAGAGCAACATCTACTTCGACATCGACGACTCGATCGCCCACGCCGGGTACTACTCGGCCTCCTTCACCGTCTCCTACTACGACCAGGGCACGGGCTCGTTCTCCGTGCAGTACGACAACGGCACCTCCGACCCGTACAAGTCGACCGCGGGCATCGCGCTGACCGGCACCGGCACCTGGAAGACCGCCACCGTGACCGCCACCGACGCCTACTTCGGCGGGCAGCAGCACTCCGCCGCCGACTTCCGGCTGCGCAACGGCGGCGGGCAGGTGACGGTGCACAGCGTCGCGGTGAAGATCAGCGGCGACGGGGTGCCGGACCGCACGCTGTTCGCCCCGCCGGTGACCGTCTCCTCCCCCGCGGCGGGCGCGGCCGTCGGCGCCACCCCGGCCGTCGCCGGAACCGCGGAGCCGGGCGCCCGGGTCGCCGTGACGGCGGACGGGGCGGCGCTGTGCACCGCGTCCGTCGCCGCCGACGGCACCTGGACGTGCACCGCGGACGCACCGCTCGCCGCGGGCCCGCACACCCTGGAGGCGACCGCCACCGACCCGACCGGCACCCCCGCCGCTCCGGCCGCCGTGGCGGTCACGGTGACCTGACACACCGACACCGGGAGGTGCGCACACGACGCGGGGGCGGTCCGGCCGGACCGCCCCCGCGTCACGCGTTCGGCGGGGACTTACGCGTGCCCGGCGATGCCGCGCGGGCTGTAGTGCTCCTCCAGGCGGCGGCAGTCGTCGTCGCTCAGCTCCACCGCGACCGACGCGACCGCGTCGGCGAGGTGCTGCTCCTTGGTCGCACCGACGATCGGCGCCGTCACCCCGGGCTGCCGCAGCAGCCAGGCGAGCGCGATCTGCGCGGGAGAGACACCGTGTTCGGCGGCGACCGCCGCGACCGCCTCGACGATGTGCCGGTCGCCGTCCTGGTAGAGCGTCTTGCCGAACTCGTCGGTCTCGCTGCGGGCGCTCGTCGCGTCCCACGGCCGGGTCAGCCGGCCGCGCGCCAGCGGGCTCCACGGGATGACGCCGACGCCCTGGTCCGCGCACAGCGGCAGCATCTCCCGCTCCTCCTCGCGGTAGAGCAGGTTGTAGTGGTCCTGCATGCTGACGAAACGCGTCCAGCCGTGCCGCTCGGCGGTGTGCTGCATCTTGGCGAACTGCCAGGCGTACATCGAACTCGCCCCGATGTAGCGGGCCTTGCCCGCCTTCACCACGTCGTGCAGCGCCTCCATCGTCTCCTCGACCGGGGTGTGCCGGTCGAAGCGGTGGATCTGGTAGAGGTCGACGTGGTCGGTGCCGAGGCGGCGCAGACTGTGGTCGATCTCGGCCATGATCGCCTTGCGGGACAGGCCGCCGCCGTTGGGACCGGGCCGCATCCGGCCGTGCACCTTGGTGGCGAGCACGATCTCGTCGCGGGAGGCGAAGTCGCGCAGCGCCCGGCCGACGATCTCCTCGCTGGTGCCGTCGGAGTAGACGTTCGCGGTGTCGAAGAAGTTGATCCCCGCCTCGACGGCCTGCCGGATGAACGGCCGGCTCGCCTCCTCGTCGAGGGTCCAGCTGTGGTTGCCGCGGTCCGCGCTCCCGTAGCTCATGCAGCCGAGGCAGATACGGGAGACGTCGAGTCCGGTCGTCCCGAGCTTCACATAGTCCATGGCCGAAAGCCTACGTTCCAGGCGGCGGGAGCCATCGCCGCGTCAGGCGGCGAGTGCCGCGCGGGCCGCGGCGCCCGCCTGCCGCCCGTAGCCCGCGCCGAACAGCACGGTGTGCACCAGCAGCGGGAAGAGCTGGTGCAGCGGGACGCGCGCACCGGCGCCGGGGGCGAGCGGGGCCGCCTCGGCGTAGGCGGCCAGGACCCGGTCCAGGTGCGGGCAGCCGAACAGCCGCAGCATCGCGAGGTCCGTCTCGCGGTGGCCGCCGTGCGCGGCCGGGTCGATCAGCCGCACCTCGCCGTCCGCGCCCCACAGCACGTTCCCGCTCCACAGGTCGCCGTGCAGCCGGGCGGGCGGTTCCGCGGGCCCGGCGAGCTCCGGCAGCCGCGCGCACACCCGCTCCACCGCGGCGGCGTCCGCGGCGCCGAGGCCGCCCGCGTCGACCGCCGTCCGCAGGTACGGCAGGACGCGCTGCCCGGCGTACCAGCCCGGCCAGTCGGAGCCGGGCACGTTCCGCATCGGGGCGGCGCCGATGTACGCCTGCGCCGGTCCGCCCGGCGGCGCGGCGCCGAACGCCGGGGCGCCGGACGCGTGCAGGGCCGCGAGCGCGCGGCCGAAGCGCTCGGCCCCGGCGGGGGTCGCCGGGCCCTCCGCGACCCGGTCGGTCACCAGCCACTGCCCGTCGCGCCCGCGCACCGCGGGGATCCGCACCGCGCGGGCCGCCGCGAGCCACTCCAGCCCCGCCGCCTCGGCGGCGACCGCGCCGGGGGCGGTCGCGTGCTTGGCCATCACGACGTGCCCGCCGTCGAGTTCGACCTCCGCGAGCGCGCCGGACACCCGGCGCTCCCCGGTGACCCGCAGCCCGGTGAGCCGCGCGACCGCGGCGGCCGCGCCGCCGCTCATCCGTCCAGGTGCTCACGCACCCAGTCCAGCAGGCCGGCAGAGGCGTCCTCGATCATGGCCAGCACCGCGTCGAAACCGGCCGGACCGCCGTAGTACGGGTCCGGCACGTCGGTGCCGTCGGCGTCCGGGTCGAACGAGCGCAGCAGCCGTACGCGTGACGGGTCGTCGACGAGCGCGCGCAGCGCCTTCTCGTGCCCGCGGTCCATCGCGACCAGCAGATCCGCGCGCAGATGCCCGGCGCCGACCTGGGCGGCGACGTGCACGACGGGGTAGCCGTGCCGGACGAGCGCCTCCCCCGCCCGCTCGTCGATGCTCTCGCCCTCGTGCCAGTCGCCGATCCCGGCGCTGCTGACCCGCACCTGACCCGCGAGCCCCGCCTCGCGCAGCTTCTCCCGGAACACCAGCTCGGCGGAGGGCGAGCGGCAGATGTTTCCCGTACAGACGAAGCAGATGTGCACGGGCCTCAGCCTACGTCGCCGGGCCCGGTCTCAGCCGGACGGGCGGCGGCCGACGGTCATGCCGGGGCGGCGGCGGTGGACGGTCAGATACGTCAGCCCCGCGCCGCCCGCGGTGAGCGAACGCCGGGCGCCGTGCGGCAGCCAGGCTAGGGACCCCTCGGCGAGCTGCTCGGGGGCCTCGCCGCCCGCGAGCTCCCCGGTGCCGCCGAGGACCAGCACGAGCACGTCGAGGTCGGACTCGACGTGCGGGGCGACCCGCGCACCCGGCCCCAGCCGGACCACGTTGGCGTCGAGCTGCCGCCCCGGCTCGCTGAGCTTCCACAGCACGCCCGCGGCCTCGCCGGCGTCACCGGCCGCCGCCCGTGCCTCGCCCACCACCCGCACCCGCTCGGACTCCGCTTCGGACGGTGGCGCCATGTGTGCCTCCCTGGGCCCGCTGACAGTCCCCGAATTATTACATGTAGCATTCGTGAAAAAGCGGTACGGGGCCTTCCGCGGAACTCCGCCGCAGACCCCGGCACGGCGGGCGGTACGGCTCGGGGCCGCGCCCGGTGCGTGGCGCGTGGTGGCCCTAGGGACGGAGGTCGCGGTGGCAGAACCGCAGGAGCGCTCACGGGGCGTACGGCGGCGGGCCGTGCTGGACGCGGTGCGTGCCGCGGGCGAGCCGCAAGGGGTCGCCGACCTGGCCGGTGAACTCGGCGTGCACGCCAACACCGTCCGCTTCCACCTGGACGCGCTGGTCGCCGAAGGCGCCGTCAGCCGCCGCACGCAGCGGCCCGCCGGGCGGGGCCGGCCGCGCACCGTCTACACCGGCGCCCCCGGCATGGACCGCGGCGGCGCCCGCGGCTACCGGCTGCTCGCGCAGGTGCTGGTCGGCGGGCTCGCCGCGAAGGACGGGCGGGGGCGCGGGGACGCGGAGGAAGCCGGGCGCGCGTGGGGCGGCTTCCTCGTCGATCCGGCGCAGCCTCCGGCCGCCACCGCCGGCACCGCCGCCGAACGGCTCACCGCGCTGCTGGCCGACCTCGGGTTCGAGCCCGCCGTCGAGCCGGGCGCGATCCGGCTGCGGCACTGCCCCTTCCTCGAACTCGCCGAGGAGCACGGCGAGGTGGTCTGCTCGGTCCACCTCGGCCTGATGCGCGGAGCGCTCGCCGCGATGGGCGCCCCGGTGACCGCCGGGCGCCTCGAACCCTTCGCCGCGCCCGACTCCTGTCTCGCCCGTCTGGCCCCCGCGGGGCCCCGCCCGGAAGGAGCGCTCCGGTGACCTCCGGATCCGCCGCGACGGCAAGCGCGTTCGTCTTCGTCTGGCTCGGGATGGTGCTGGCCGTCTCGTTCCTGGAGGCCCCGCTGAAATTCCGCGCCCCGGGCGTGACGATCCCGATCGGGCTGGGCATCGGCCGCCTCGTCTTCCGCGCGCTCAACACCGTCGAGGCGGTGCTCGCGGCGGCGGTGCTCACCGCGCTGGCCGCGGGCGGCGCCCCCGCCGTCCCCACCGCGCTGGCGGCGACGGTCGCCGTCCTGCTCGCCGTCCAGGTGGGTGTGGTCCGCCGCCGCCTCACCCGCCGCTCCGACCGGGTGCTGGCCGGCGAGACCCTCCCGCGCTCCCGCGGCCATCTCGCCTATGTGGCCTTCGAGATCGCGAAGGTGGCCCTCCTCGTCGCCCTGGGCGTGGCGGCGGCCACGTCCTGAACCGCCCGCCGGGCGGCCGGTGGTCCGCCCGGTCCGGGGCCCCGACGGCGGCGCCGGAGAGCGTGGCCCGCGACGAGCCCTCGGCGGCGGGTCCCGGCGGGGTTCACCCGGCGCGGGTGGGCAGGCCGGCCTCCTGCGCGGCCGTCCGCAGGACGTCGCGGATCATCGCGGGGGTCACCGTACGGGTCGAGATGTTCCGCCGGCTCGGGTGGTAGCAGCCGATGAGCACCAGCTCGGCGCCGCCGTCCGACGCGCGCAGCCGGACCCGGGCGGCGTGGCCGAAGGCGGGACGGGGGCGGGGCAGCTGCCAGCCGGCGTCGGCGAGGACGGGCAGCAGGGCCTGCCAGCCGAAGCCGCCGAGCACGACGGCGGCGCGCAGGGTCGGCCGCAGCATCCTCATCTCGTGGGCCAGCCAGGGGCGGCAGGTGTCGCGCTCGGCGGTGGTGGGTCTGTTGTCGGGCGGCGCGCAGTGCACGGGCGCGGTGATGCGCACGCCGCGCAGGGCGAGTCCGTCGCCCGGTGCGACGGCGGTGGGCTGCGACGCGAGGCCCACCGTGTGCAGGGCCGCGTAGAGGACGTCACCGGACGGGTCGCCGGTGAACATCCGCCCGGTGCGGTTGCCGCCGTGCGCGGCGGGAGCGAGGCCGACGACCGCGAGGGCCGCGTCCGGCGGGCCGAAGCCGGGAACGGGCCTGGCCCAGTACGTCCAGTCGAGGTACGCGCGGCGCTTGACCCGCCCGGCCTCCTCGCGCCACGCCACCAGCCGGGGGCAGGCCCGGCAGCCGCTGAGCCGTGCGTCGAGCGCGGCCACGTCGGCGGCGGAGGCGGCCGCCGCGGCGGGGAATCCGGGGTCGTCGGGGCCAGGCCCGGGGCCTTCGGCGCCGTCGTCCCGCGGTGCGCTCGGCGCCATGCCCTGGTCCGCCTCTCGGTGGGTGACCCCGCGCGCGCCGGGGCCGCGCCGGTAAAATGAACATGCCGCCCGACAGCGGCGCCCGTGCCCCGTGAGGGGCTCCGCGCCGGCGAGAGGTGTCGCCCATGACCGAGCCGATCGGCTACCGCCGAGTCTACGAGGAGAACGCGCCCGGGGACGGCCACCGGGTGCTCGTCGACCGCGTCTGGCCGCGCGGCATGCGCAAGGACGACGCGCGTTTCGACGAGTGGCTGCGCGACGCCGCCCCCTCGTCCGAGCTGCGCACATGGTACGGGCACGACCCCGATCGCTTCCCCGAGTTCCGCCGCCGCTACCGGGCGGAGCTGCGGGACGCGGGGCACCAGGAGGCGGTGGCCCATCTGCGGGATCTCGCCGGGCACGAGCGGCTGACCCTTGTGACGGCCACGAAGGACCTGGCGCACAGTCAGGCCGCGGTCCTCGCGGAATGGCTCACCGCCAAGGCCTCCTGACCTCCCCCGCCGCGGCTACCACGCGTAGATGCGGGCCATGATGTCGTGGCGGGAGGCGCCCTGGGGGCCGGGGTGGGAGATGACGACGGGGAGACCGTCCGGGTCGCGGCCCTCGATCATCCGGACGCCGTCCTCGCTGTCGCGCGACGACACGTGCGCGGCGCGCTGCTTGAGGATGCGCTCGCAGCGGTCGAGGTCCTGCGGGCCGTCCGCCGTCCAGATCACGTACTGGACGCCGATCGCCCCGAGCGGGTGCTCGCCTCCCCCGCCCATGACGCGCAGGTAGAGCTGCGCGTCCCCCGCTCCGACGAGCAGCGCCGCGGTCGCGGTGCGGACGGTTTCGGTCATCAGGAGGAGTTCCCGGTAGAAGTCCACCGACTGGTCGAGGTCGCGGACGAACACGACCACGGAGGCCAGCCGGGGGCCACGGTCGGCCGACGCATCCGATGCCATGCGGACCCTTTCGTGCGCGTTCGCCGGGAATGCTCCTGCTCACGCTACAGGCGCCCCGTGCGGATCGCCCGGCATGCGCGGGGCGGACCCGGACCGTCCGCCCCGCCCATGCCGGGGGCGCCGTCAGGAGTGTCCTGGTGTCGGGCGGGGTGACGGGGCGCTACCGTCGGGGGTGTAGCGGAAGCGCGGTCACCGGGCCGCCGCCCGGGTGACGGGCGGGGACGGGGACGGCGTCGACGGCCGAGCCGGGAGTGCCCGCATGACCACACCGCAGGACGTGCTGATCACGAGCCTGGACGTGCCGTCCAGCCGGCCCGTGGAGTCCGGCGATCTCTCGCTCGTGCTCGCCGGGGCGGAGCTGATCGACCTGCTCGGCGACGGCTCCGTCACGCTGGACGGGGAGCTGATCGTGCCCGGCCTGGCCCGTACGCCTGCCGACCGGCTGCTGGTCGACGCGGCGAGCGCGCTGGTGCGGCGGCCGCCGTACGAATCGGCGCAGGACTGGCTGTGGCGCCGCGGTGAGGGCCTGGCGGCGGTCTATCTGGTCGTCATGGAGGAGGCCGGGCAGCTCACCCGCAGGCACCGCCGGATACTGCCGGGCCGCCCCGGGCCCGCGACGGCCACCGACACCCCGGCGCGCCGCCGGGCCGCCGAGCGCTGGCGTTCCGGCGACCCGGTGCTGACGGTCCTGGCGGGCGCCCTCGGTATCCACCCGGGGCCGGCCGCCGAGCCGCCCGCGATCAGCAGCGACTCCGTGGAGGCCGTCCTCGCGACGGTCGGCGACGCGGTCGTGGAGCTGGACGCGGTACGCCAGCGGCGCAGGATCGAGCAGGCGGCTTTCGACAACATCTGGCGCGGCGGCTGACCGGCCCCGGGGCGGCCGCGCCCGCCCCGGGAAGCCGCTCAGCCCTCCCCCGCCGGGCTCTCCGCCAGCGCGGCCTCTAGCACCTTGCGGGCCGCCTTGTCGAAGGCGACCAGCAGGACGCGTTCCACCGCGGTGGGGCAGGACCGCAGGGTGGTCACGGCGATACGGGCCGCCTTGTCCGCCGGGTAGCCGAAGATCCCGGTGGAGACGGCGGGGAAGGCGACCGTGCGCGCCCCCACCGCGTCGGCCTCGGCCAGGCACGCGCGGTAGCAGGAGGCCAGCGTCGCGGCCTCACCGCGCACACCGCCGTGCCAGGAGGGCCCGACGGTGTGGATGACGTGCCGTACCGGCGGGTCGAGGTCGAAGGCGGGTGTGGTGCGCGCCTCGCCCCGCGGGCACGGTGCCAGGGCCCGGCCCGCGGCGGCGAGCCGGGGGCCCGCGGCGTAGTGGATCGCGCCGTCCACCCCGCCACCGCCCCCGAGCGACTCGTTCGCCGCGTTGACGATGGCGTCCACCGGCAGCTGCGTGATGTCGCCCTGTACCACTTCGATCTCGACCATGTCCCGATCCTCGCACCCGCACCGGGCCACGGTCCCCTGATATCCGTCAGGGCACCGGGGCCGGGCGTCGGGCGTCGGGCGTCGGGACCGGCGTTCCGAGGGTCCCCGGGGGGATCAGGCCTCGGCGCGCACCAGGAGGACGGACACGGGCGCGGACTTCGCCACGCCGCGGCTCACGCTGTTGTGGAGCAGCGCGGAGATGCCGCTGTAGTGGCCGGGGCCGACCGCTATGAGGTCGCTGCTGAGCGCGGACGCGCGCTCGACCAGGATGGCCGCCAGGTCCTCGCTCAGGCCCTCGTCGACCTCGCCGTCCGCGGTGACGCCGTCCGCCCGCAGCCGGGCGAGCGCGTCCTCGACGACCTGGCGCCCCTCGGCGGGCTCCTCCGAGGTGTAGACGCTGCCGGACATCCCGTCGGTCACCACGTGGGAGGGCCGGACGTGGATGACGTGGACCGCGGCACCGGTGAGCTTGGCCAGCGACGCGACGGTGTCCAGTACCCCGGTGCCGTGCGGGGTACCGTCGACGGCGGCGAGGATGTTCTTGTACATTTATCAACTTCCTTGTCCGAAAGGGCCCCAGGGGTTCGTGGCCCGCCCTCATGGGTCAGCTTCCGGACACGGGCGTGCATTCCCCCCTGCGACGTGACGACGGCCACGTCACCGCATCAGTTCGACCGCCATTCCCAGCACGCCCGCGGCGAAGACGGCGACGACGAGCAGGATCCAGACGACCGGCCCGGCCGCCCAGCCGCGGCTCAGCGCCACGCGCTCGGGCGCGTCGAGGGACGAGACCCCGGACTCGGCGGGCGCGGAGTGCCCGGCGGCCGGGGCCGAGTCCCCGGGCACGCCCAGGCCCTCGTCGGGCAGGTGCGGGTTCACGGGCTGTGGTGCGTGGGTGACCGCCATGGTGGCCTCCGTGGTGGTGGTTCCTGGCTCCGCACCTCGGCTACCCGCTGCCGCACGGGTGAACCCCACCGGGCGCAAAGGGGATCTTCCACGTCAAGCGCGGCCCGTTGCGCGGAAGTCCTGGCTGCGCGTCAGCTTGCTCCGTATTCTCCGGAGGTCATCGGCAGCCGCGATCCGGCTGCCGTCCCCTCTCCGTTGCGGAGTGTGCATGACCCGACACGAGCACGAGGTAGAACGCCGGACGCTGTTCAGAGTCGGCCTGGGCACCGCGGTCGCCGCGGTCGTCGGCACGGAACTCGCGCTTCCCGGCGCCGCGCAGGCGGCGCCGTCCGGCGAGTTCCCCTGGATCATCGACTGCGACAGCTGGGGCGCGCGGCCGCCGTCCAGCCCGATCCAGATCACCGGCAACACCACGAACAAGATCATCCTCCACCACATGGCGTTCCCCAACGTCACCGACTACTCGCGCGACCACGCGCTCCAGCTGGCCCGGGACTGCCAGGACCTGCACATGGACACCAACGGCTGGGCGGACACCGGCCAGCACTTCACGGTGAGCCGCGGCGGGTACGTCCTGGAGGGGCGGCACCGCAGCCTGGAGACCCTGGACGCCGGTGAGCACCAGGTCACCGCGGCGCACTGCCCCGGTGAGAACGGCAACGCGATCGGCATCGAGAACGAGGGCACGTACATCACCGAGACGCCGCCCGAGGCGCTGCTGGACTCCCTCGTCCAGCTGTGCACCGCGGTGTGCCGCCAGTTCCGGCTGAACGCGTGGGACATCTTCGGCCACTGGGACTTCCGGGAGACCGACTGCCCCGGCATCGCCTTCTACGCGCAGTTCCCGATGATCCGCACCCGGGTGCTGCACGAGCTGGGCGTCCCGGCGTCGGCGGCGCCCGCGCGGCGCTGGCCGGACATCTGGCGCTTCGTGGACAGCCCCGTCGTGCAGGTCGGCCAGTACCTGCTGGACGCGGCGGGCTACACCCTGACCGCCGACGGTGTCTTCGGCTACGACATGAACGACGCGCTCGCCGACTTCCAGACCACCCACGGCATCCCGGTCACCCCCGACGCCACCTTCGACACCGCCACGTGGGAGGCGCTGGCCCCGCCGCTGGACAAGCACGCGACCGGCCTGCCGGTCACGGCCCTGCAGTTCATGCTCGCCCGCAAGGGCTACGCGGACGTGACCGCGAGCGGCGCGTACGACCACGCCACCATGAAGGCCGTGCAGTCCATGCAGCGCCTGCACGGGCTGCACCCGAACGGCAAGGTCGACCTGAGCACCTGGTGCGCGGTGGTCGGCGGCACCGTGCGCGAGGCGCTGTGCGGCTGAGCCGGTAGCGGACCCCGGCCAGGGGGCGGGCGCCGTACGGTCACCCCGTGCGGCGCCCCGCCCGCGCCCGCCGGGCGTACCCTCGCGTTCACCTCGGGATCGGCCGGCGGCCGCGGGGCCCTGCGACACTGCGGGGCATGCCCACCTTCACCGCGCCGGACGGCACCCGTCTCGCCCACCGCGTGACCGGCGGCGGCGCACCGCTGGTCTGTCTGCCGGGCGGGCCCGCCGGCTGCGGCCACCTCGGCGATCTGGGCGGCCTGGCGGCGTACCGGCGGCTCGTCCTCGCCGACCCGCGCGGCACCGGCGGCTCCGAACGGCCCGCGGACGCGTCGTCGTACCGCTGCGACCGCCAGGTGGCGGACGTGGAGGCGCTGCGCGCGCATCTGCGGCTGGAGCGCTTCGACCTGCTGGCGCACGCCGGCGGGGCCGACGTCGCCGTGCAGTACGCGGCCCGGCACCCGGTGCGGGTGCGGCGGCTGGTGCTGGTCGCCCCGAGCACCCGCGCGGTCGGCGTCGCGGTGGACGGCCGGGTCCGGCGCGAGGTGGCCCGGCAGCGCAGCGGCGAGCCGTGGTTCGCCTGGGCCTACGCGGGCCTGGAGGCGCTGACCGGCGGCTTCGCGACCGAGGAGGACGGGGCGGCGGTCGCGCCTTTCCTCTACGGCCGCTGGGACGCCGCGGCCCGCGCCCACCACCGGGCCGGGCAGGCAGCCGACGAGGAGGCGGCGCACTTCTTCGGCGCGCCGGGCGCCTTCACCCCGGAGGCGACCCGCGCGGCGCTGGCCGCCTTCCGCTCCCCCGTGCTGGTGCTGACCGGCGAGCACGACGTCAGCAGCCCTCCGCAGGCCGCCGTCGCGGTCGCCGACGTCTTCCCCGACTCGTCGTTCGCCGTGCAGCCGGACGCGGCCCACTATCCGTGGTTCGACGACGCCGAGGCCTTCGTGAAGGCGGCCGACGCCTTCCTGTCCTGAGCCTGTCCTGAGCCGCGCGACACGGCGCGGGCCGGCCGGGGAGCGTTCCCCGGCCGGCCCGCGCCGCCGTCCTTCCCGCGGCGGCTAGCCGCAGGTCAGCGTGGGCGCCCCCCAGTCGCCGTGGTCGTTGCCGTTGCCGTCGCCCGCGTCGCCGACCTTGAGGTCGAGGACCTGGGCGCCGGTGATGTCGACGTCGAGCGGCACGGCCGCCTGCTTGCCGCGGATCGTCCCGGTGGTGGTGAGCACCTTGCCGTCGGCGATCACGGAGAAGGTGACGGTGCCGCCGCCGCCCGTCTCGTCGTCGACGCCCACCTGCGCGGTCAGCCGGGTGCAGGTGCCGGCGAGGTAGAGCTGCACGTCGCTCACGGAGTTGGTGCCGAGCCCCTTGGCGTAGGTCGTGCCGGCGACGGTGAGGGGCTTGCCGTCGCCCGCCGCCTGCTCGCCGACGCTGGTGTCGCGCTCGACGGGGCCCCAGCCGTTGCTCGACGACAGGAAGGGCAGGTCGCTCACGGCGTTCTGCCCGGCCGGCGGCAGCGGCGGGATGGCCTTGACGATGCGCTCGTCCCCGGCCGTGGCGGGTCTGCCGCGCTGGACGTACCGCGCGGTCGTGCTCAGCGCGGAGGCGTCCGGCAGGGTTCCGGCGGGCGGGGTGACCGTCCAGCGGATCGCGGCGGACCTGCCGGGCAGCACCCGCGCGACGGACGCGGGCTGCGGGGCGCTCGCCGTCCACCCGGCGGGCAGCTTCAGCGCGGCCGACACCGAACTGGCCGGCGGCTGGTTCGCCGGTACGGCCACGGTGGCCGTCGCCGTGAACGCCTTGCCCGCCTGCACCGTGCCGGGCACGTCCAGCGTGACGTCGGTGCCGGGCGCGGCCGGCATCGCGTAGACGGCGTGGCTGTAGCGCGGCGCGGGGTTCTGCGCGACCTTCAGCGGCGAGGTGTAGCTGCCGTAGTTCGTCAGGGCCACCGTGCCGAGGCCGCCGGTGCTGCCGTCGAGGTTCCACACCGCGAGGGCGATGCTGTTGTTCCCGTCGGGATCGAGGATGCCGTTGGGAATCGGGAAGGAGTGCTGCGGGCCGAGGTAGTTGACGTAGTTGCCGACCTGCCAGCCGTTCACGAAGATCGTTACGCGGTACTGCCGCTTCGGGTCGTCGGTGAACGTCAGGCCGACCGAGGTGTCCTGGCCGTGCGGCAGGTCGAGGGCGACGTCCGTGCGGTACCAGGAGACGCCCGCGCGGGTGTCGGTGGCGGGCAGCGAGACGTTGCTCCACGACCCGTCCGGGTAGCCGGGCAGCGACCAGCCCGCCCGCTCGCCGTACAGGCCGCCGTTGTTGAGCGGTCCGCGGGCGGTGTCGAGCAGGTCCTCGCCGCCGCGGACGCCCTGGACGCGCCAGGTGACCGGGGTGAGCGGGGCGCCCAGCAGCGCGGCACTGGTCAGGCCGCGGGCGGTCTTGTTGCCGTTGGAGGAGTTGTAGTCCTCCTCGTGGCCCATGTTGACGGTCAGGACCGACAGGACGTTGTCGGCGCCGTCCGCGGAGGACTTGAGGGCGCCCGCCGGGAAGGTGAAGTCGGCGCTGCCGGTGGTGGAGCTGCCGAGGAAGGTGCCGTTGAGCCAGGCGGAGAAGGCCTGCGCCTTGCCGCCGGAGTCGGACACCAGGTGGATGCCGGTCTCGGAACCGGAGGTGCGGAAGCGGCCGCGGTACCAGGTGTTGCCGGTGTGGAAGCCGTAGTCGTCGGCGTAGAGCACGGGCAGCGAGTTGACGCCGGAGGAGCTGTTGGTGGTGGTCTTGTCGGCCACCTGCCAGCCGGAGTCATCGAAGCCGGGCGCGGCCTCGGGGGATTCCTCGGTGTGCTTCCAGTGCGTCAGCGCGGGCAGCCGCACGGCCTGGGCGGTGGGGATCTGTCCGGTGCGGCTGCCGGTCGTGGTGGAGCCGGTGTGCACGGCCCTGCCGTTCCAGGTGACCTGGCGGGCCGAGCTGAAGACCTCGATGTCCTTGACGTCGGCGTTGTCGCCGGTGAGGGCGAGGGTCGCGCCGCCGTCCCGGCTGGTCGCGGTGCGCAGCAGGTGGCTGCCGCGCACCAGCACCGGGCCGGACGCGGTGTCCTGCCGCCAGAACGTCTCGGCGGTGGGCTTGTCGCCGACCATCAGCAGCGCCGGGCGGGAGCCGCCGCCGCTGATCGCGATGCGGATCAGGCCGTTGTGCGTGTAGTTGAGCCGCAGGTCGCCGGTGGCCGGGTCCCAGGTGGTGGTGACGTCGCCGCCGCTGCTGGTCACGGTCGGCTTCGAGGTGTAGCGCAGCACGGTCTCGCCGTCGCTGCCCTTGTCGCCGTAGAGCACCGAGACGTCCCGGTCGCCGATCGCGGCGGTGGTCATGATCTCGGAGGTGGAATATTGCAGCTGGGTGCCGCCGAGCTTGTAGTTCGCGACGACGATGTGCGAGTCGCGGCCGTCGAGGGTGATCGCGGTGCCGGGCTGCTGCGGGACGACGGGGTAGGTCGCCTCGGTGGCGCCGCCCTTCGGCACGTCGATCGCGTCGATGGAGACGAAGTTGTCGGTGGAGCCCGACGCGTGGCTGCCCGTGACGACGATCTTCAGGGTGTGCGGGCCGTCGGACAGGCCGCTCTTCTGGAAGACGACCGCCTGGTCCTCGCTGCCGGAGTCGTCGACGGTGGCTTCCTTGGTGCCGTCGACGTAGACGTCGGCGTAGCCGTGGTTGTTCGTCTTCGGGCCGATCCAGCGCACCGCGGTGCCGTCGAAGGGGACGGTGACGGAGTCGCCCGCGGTGTTGGAGAAGGACTCGGTCTTCTGGTAGTCGCCGCCGGTGTAGCTCTGGTTCGCCACGTGCGACCAGGTGCCGGTGTAGTCGAGCGCGGCGTCGGTGTCGTCGTGGGTGTACGTGGTGTCGGCGGACGGCTGGGCGTTGAAGTCCAGCGCGATGTGGGTGGTGTCGGTCGTGGTCGCGGTGGAGTCGCCGTGCCGCAGGACGTGGAACTGCGTCCTGGTGTCCGGGTTCATCCGCGCGGTGTCGACGACCTTGGCGTTGTCCGGCGGGGTCGACCTGATCTGGTCGGTCTTGGTGAGCGGGGCCACCGACTGGGTGAAGTAGCCGATGAGCTTGTCCTCGTCGAACTTCGGGTCCAGCTCGCGGGTCTCCCGGATCGCGGCGCCGTAGTCGTACGAGGTGTAGTTCTGCGGTTCGCCCAGCCAGCCCCAGTTGGTGCCGCCGTAGGTCATGTAGAAGCTCTGGGCGGTCGCGCCCACCGCGATGTTCTGCTTGTAGAAGACGTTCGCGAACTGGTCGTTGATCAGCTCGGCGCACTTGTCGTAGCCCGGACCGCCCCACGGGTCGAAGGCGCCGCCCTGGAACTCCGGGGTGTAGAGCGGCTTTCCGGCCGGGTGGTCGTAGCTGAGGTTCGGGACGCCGTTCCACTTCGACGGATTGGAGCAGTTGAACCCTTGCGGGTAGGAGTCGGGTCCGTCGACGTCCAGGGCGCCGTCACCGGAGTTGAAGGTGCCGTTGTTGTTGCCGGTGAGCGGCACGGTGATGCCGTCGGCGCGGGCCTTGTCCTCCAGGTGCTGCATGTACGCGCGGGCGCTCGCCGAGCCGTTGTAGAACTCGTTCTCCACCTGGTAGGCGATGACCGTGCCGGTGCCGTTGGTGAGCTGGTGGCGGGCGATGATGCGGTCGATCTGGGTGAGCCACTCGTCGGAGTACTTCAGGAACGCCGGGTCGTCGGTGCGGTTCTGCTCCTTCTTGGTGGTGAGCCACCCGGGCAGTCCGCCGCTGTCGACCTCGGCGTTGATGTACGGGGCGGGGCGGGCGATGACGTACAGGCCCGCCTGCTGCGCCATGTCCAGCAGCTTGTCCACGTCGCGCACGCCGGTGAAGTCGTACACGCCTGGCGCGGGCGAGTGGTAGTCCCAGTCGAAGTAGAGGGAGGTGGAGTTGAAGCCGGCCGCCTTCATCTTCTGGAAGATGTCCAGCCACAGGTCGGGGCTCGGCAGCCGGAAGTAGTGGAACTCGCCGGACCACAGGTAGGTGCGGTCGCCGTCGACCATGAACGAGTAGCCGTCGAATGTCACCTTGTGCGCCGTGCCCGCGGGCTTGGCCTGCGCGGTGGCCGGCTGCGCCTGCGATGCGGCGACGGCGGGCAGCGCGGGCACCGCCGTCAGGGTGAGCGCCACGGCCGCCGCGGCCGCCGCCCACCACTTTCTGTGCCGGCCGGCTCTGCCGACCGCCGAACCGTCGGGGTTACGTCGCACTGCGCCCTCCAGGCGTGCCGAGGATGTCAACTCCAAACAGATTCCATCGAAGTCGCACAATAGGAGGGCGGACGGGGTGGCACAAGAGATCGGACGAAGGTCGCTGTCTTCTGCTTGTGTAAAGGTACATACTCCTGCATAACACCCGCTCATTTGCCGAAATGAGCAAGGAGTGGCGGGTATACGCACCGATGAGTTCTCGTCAGATCCCTTGACAGCCACCGCACAGCGGGTCTGTCATGTCGCCAACTGTTGAGTTGCGTCGGATTCTGTGCCGACCCTGTCGGCTACCGCACCGGTGCTCTCTCCGGAACCTACGATGGGACTCGTATGCCGATCACCCGCAGGATCCTGTCCTGCGTCACCGCAGGGGCGTTGTGGGCAGGCGGACTCGGCGTGGCCGCCGTCGCCGCCGGAGTCGCCACGGCGCCGTCCGCGGCGGCCGTCGACAACGGCCTCGCCCTCACCCCGCCGATGGGCTTCAACGACTGGAACTCCTTCGGCTGCAACGTCAGCGAGCAGCTGATCAAGGACACCGCCGACTACTTCGTCAGCTCCGGTCTGAAGGACGCGGGCTACACCTACGTCAACATCGACGACTGCTGGATGACCCACACCCGCGACGCCGACGGCCGGCTGGTCCCCGACCCGGCCAAGTTCCCCGACGGCATCAAGGGCACCGCCGACTACGTCCACAGCAAGGGCCTCAAGCTCGGCATCTACGAGGACGCGGGCACCGCCACCTGCGCCGGCTACCCCGGCAGTCTCGGCCACGAGGCCGCCGACGCCCAGTCGTTCGCCGACTGGGGCGTGGACTACCTCAAGTACGACAACTGCAACAACAAGAGCGACGGCACCATGGCGGACTTCCTGAACCGCTACACCGCCATGGGAGACGCGCTCAAGGCCACCGGCCGCCCGATCGTCTACTCGATCTGCGAGTGGGGCCAGCTGGAACCCTGGAAGTGGGCCGGCGACATCGGCAACCTGTGGCGCACCACCGGTGACATCAGCGACAACTGGGGCAGCCTGAAGTCCATCACGGACGCCAACCTGCCGCTGTCCTCCTACGCGCGGGCCGGTGCCTGGAACGACCCCGACATGCTGGAGGTCGGCAACGGCGGGATGACCGACACCGAGTACCGCACGCACTTCTCGCTGTGGTCGATGATGAACTCCCCCCTGCTCATCGGCACCGACCTGCGCAAGGCCACCCCGGCCACGATGGACATCCTGCTCAACAAGGAGGTCATCGCCCTCGACCAGGACCCGCTGGGCAAGCAGGCGAGCGTGCTCGCCTCCACCGACAGCGGCACCAAGGTCGTCGTGAAGCAGCTCGCGAACGGCGACCGCGCGGTCGCGCTGTACAACGAGTCCGACCAGCCGCAGCACATCACCACGACCGCCAAGGCGGCCGGGCTGCCCGCCTCCGCCACCGGCTACAAGGTGCGCGACCTGTGGCAGCACCGCGACTACCAGTCCTCCGGCACCCTGGCCGCCACCGTCCCGGCGCACGGCACCGTGCTCCTGCGCGTCTCCCGGGATGTGCGCGCCCTGCTGGACCCGGCCCTGGTCGACGCGGGCGTCAGCGGCACGTCCGTGCACATCCAGCCCGGCCAGGGCGCCGACGTCATGGCGTACGCCAGCGACCTCGGCACCCTGCCGGCGCTCGCGGTCAAGGTGAAGCTCAACGCCCCCGACGGCTGGTCGATCCGCCCCAAGGGCAGCACCGGCACCCCGGCGCTCCCCGGCGGCCGCACGCTGAACACGACCTGGCACGTCGAGGTTCCCGCGGGGACGGCGACCGGCACCTACGCCCTCTCCGGCACCGTCACCTACCGCGGTGTCGGCGGGAAGTCGGCCGTCAGCGTCCCGCTGACCGGCCAGATCTCCGTCGCCGTGCCGCCGCCGGCCGGCACCTCCTCCCTCAGCGACCTCCAGTGGGAGTCGGCGAGCAACGGCTGGGGCCCGGTCGAACGTGACAGCAGCAACGGTGAGACGGGGGCCGGCGACGGCCACCCGATCACCCTCGGCGGCACCGTCTTCGCCAAGGGCCTGGGCGTCCACGCGCCCAGTGACGTCGCCTTCTACACCGCCGGGACGTGCACCTCGCTGACCGCGACCGTCGGCATCGACGACGAGAAGAAGAACAGCAAGGGCTCGGTGGAGTTCCTGGTGCTCGCCGACGGCAAGCAGGTCGCCGACAGCGGCGTCGTCACCAGCACCACCGGCGGCCACCCGCTGTCGGCCGACGTCACCGGCGCCCAGGTCGTGCACCTGGTCGTCACCGACGGCGGCGACGGCAACGACAGCGACCACGCCGACTGGGCGGACGCGCGGATCACCTGCTCCTGATCACCGCTCCCCCGCCGTGCACGGCCGGTGCCCCCGCGCGACCCGCGGGGGCACCGGCACGTCAGCGGCCCGCCTCCCACAGCGTCTGGAAGCGCTGCACCCGCTTGGCCACCCGGTCCGCCCGCAGGTCCATGAGCGTCTTGGTGTTGACGCCCCGCAGGTCGGAGCCGATCTCGTAGGACAGCGACTCGTCGAAGACGATGAAGTCGTTGGTCTCGTCCATCCTGGCGATCGGCGACAGGTCGGACAGCGCGAGCACCTTGACCTCGATGCCCAGGCTCTGCTGGTCGTCGCACAGCTGGCCCAGGTCGATCGTGTTGTCCTCGGGCTTCTCGATGATGAACAGCCGCCGGATGCGCACCCCGTGCGCGTCGATGGCGTCGCGCTGCGCCCGCAGATAGCGCTGGCCCAGCTCGCTCGGCCAGAAGTCGCGGTCCACGGCGGTGCTGGTGGCGTCGATGGTGTCCACCGCGCAGCCGGTGAGGGTGACGATCCAGTCGTGGTCCTCGCCCTCGTAGTCGACGAGTTTGGCGTTGAGGTTCTCCATCAGACTGGTGAGCTGGCTGACCTCGGCGCGGGCGAAGGCCTGCATGATGGCCGGCGACCCGGTGCCGACCTTGCTGGCGCTGCGGATCAGCCGGGAGACGCCGTCGGGCGGCAGCGCCGACCGGTCCACCAGGCCGAACAGCTCGGTGGCCTCGTTTATCCGGGCGAAGCCGTTGGCGACGAGCTCCCTCATCTCCGCGTTGTGGGTGGCGATGGTGTGCTCGACGGAGGTGAGCCGGCGTTCGAAGTCGGTCATGTACTGGATGATCAGGGCCGCCCCGCCCAGGAAGATGGAAGAGGTCAGCTTCCACACCTCGGGCTGGTTGGTGGCGTCCGTCAGCAGATAGGTGGCACCGCCGACGAGCGCGGTCAGCAGTGTCTTGAACAGTACGGGCGGCACCATGCGGGACGGCGCGGTCTGCGCCCCCGACCCGGTCCCCAGCGTTCCGGCCATGTCGTCATCTCCCCCTGATGGGTTCGTGCTCCTACGAGCCCGCGGGCGGGCAGGTCATGGCTGCTGCACATGCGCGGAGACGGCCAGCAGCGCGAGCTGGTCCCTGATCCGCTGCACCAGGATCTGCCACTGCCGGCTGAACCCCGGTTCCCGCTCCAGCACCTCCCACAGCGGGTGCAGCAGGCGGTCCACCCGTGCGGTGGGCATCCACAGGTGCAGCAGATGGTCGACGGCCGGGCGCAGCGAGGCCACCGCGACACGCCCGTCGACCGAACCGAGCCGGCTGCGCTCGACCATCCGCACCAGGGTCGTCAGCAGCCAGTCGTGCAGGGCGAGGTCCTCGCAGAGCCTCGCCGCCGCGGCCGTTCCCGTGCTCCCCGCCAGCCGCAGCTCCACCGTGCGCAGACCGTCCTGCGCGAGGGTGAAGTTCTCCAGGGACGGCTCCGCGCCGTCCGGGGCCCGCAGCGCGACCCAGCGCAGCCGCGTCACCTGGGCCCGGAAGGGCGCCGCCCGGTCCAGCACCGGATTGCGCAGAACGTTGCGCAGCAGGTGCTCGGCTATCGCGCCCAGGTCCAGCTCGCCGGGCCGGGCCGGGCCGCTCAGGCAGCCCGCGGCCACGTCCCGGTCGGGCAGTTTGCCGAACGGTTCGACGACGCCGGGCCGGGCCAGGTAGTGGCCCCACGGGCGGCGGCGGTCCGGGCCGTCGGCCGTCGCCGTGCAGAAGGCGTCGGTCTGCAGCAGCCGGCCGCCGGTGAGGGCGGCGCGCGAGGCGACCGTGCCCACCGCGCGGACCCGGGCGCCGGAGGCCGTGGGCAACTGGCAGTCGACGCCGGTCAGCAGTTCGGGCGAGAGCGCGTACGCCCCCGGCCGCTCGGACTGCAGCACCTGCCGCCCGGCGCGCAGCCGCAGCAGTCCGGCCGCGGCCGGCGACGCGAGCGCCTGGGAGTTCTGCAACAGGCAGGTGCGCACCTCGCCGCAGGCGAGCACCGGCTGGGCGATCGCCGCCGTCCCCCCGCCCGGGATCACGTCACCCGCCCGCGTACATGACGTAGGAGATGCGGTCGGTGATCTCCTCGGGCACCGGCATGCCCTCGCCCAGCGAGCGCCGGGCGACCTGTGCGAGCGCCTCGGCGTCGATGTCGACCTGGTCGAGGACGACCCGCACGGCGTGCTCGACGCCCATGAAGCGGGCGGGCAGGACCGAGCAGGTGCGGTACGCCGAGAAGGGCGCCGCGGCGGGGTTGAGCCGGACGACCGGCGGCAGCTCGTCCCAGTCGCGCGGGAATTCCGTGCCGGTCCAGGGCACGGGTTGCAGCACCGGGTCCCCGGCGTGCCGCAGCAGGCCGAGCCGGGCGAGCTGCCAGACGGCGGCCAGGAACGGGCAGGACCACCAGCGGCGGCCGTCCACCTCGTCCCACAACTCGACGTCGACGAAGACGGAGTGCCGGCGCGCGGCCGTCTCGGCGGGCGGGTGCCAGGGCTCGCCGGGGGCCATCGCCTCGGGCAGGTCCCCGGCGGGGCTGCGCCGGCCGTTGGCGAGCCAGCCGGTCTGCACCGCGGGCGGGCGGGTGCCGTCGGTGCCGGGGACCGGCGACTCGACGAGGCGGGCCTGCACCTCCTCGGCCACCGGGGTACCGCCGGCGACGGCGCAGCCGGACTCGCGGGCCAGGTAGTCGATCGTCAGGCCCGCGCGCTCGGCCTCGGCGATCACCATGGGGAGCAGTTCGGCCGGGGTGGAGAAGCGGGTGAAGTAGTCGTCCACCAGGAAGCAGGTGCTCACCCGGGCCCGCCCGCCGCCCGCCGCGGCGAGCACCCTGGCGGCGTCGGCCCACGGCTTGACCTGGGTGAAGTGGGTGCGCAGCCGTTCCGGTCCGGCTTCGAAGTCCTCCATGTAGAGGTGGCCGAGCTCCAGCGACAGCTGGGCGAGCGGCACCGACTGCACGCGCGCCTCGGCCGCCGTCTCCCGGAAGACGCGGCCGGGGCCGTTCCCGTGGCCGCTGACGGGCACGGTGGTCGCGGCCGCCGTGGCGGCGGTCCCGGTGTCCGTCATACCGGCCCCCACGCCTCGTCGTCGGTGAGCTTGTCGGCGAGGTCCTGGAGTGCCGTGAGCGTCTCCAGGTTGGCGATCCGGCTGGAGAGCACGTCCTCGTCGGTGATCAGCTGCTCGCGCCACTGGAGGACGGGCTCCAGCGGCACCGTGCCGATGGCGGCGCTGAAGCCGACGTCCCGGTCGGCGGCGAGCCGGTCGAGGTCCTGGTCGCACTTGCGCATCCAGGACGACTGCGCGGCCGGCACCAGCGACCACGGGGGTGCCTCCGGGTCGGGCACCGCGGCCCGCACGAACCGGATGGCCGAGCGCAGCTCCTCCTTGTCGTGGCCGCGGGCGACACCGCCGGCCAGGATGCCGCGCTGGCCGAAGACCAGTCCGGAGGCGGCGATGACGTGCTGCCGCGTCCAGCGGTGGTAGACCAGCCAGCGGGACCGCACGCCGCGCATCTCGGGGCGGGCGGTCACGTCGAGGGCCATGTCCATGGCGTAGCTGCGCCCGGCGCTGAGATCGACGATCACGACCTCGAACTCGCTGTCGAGCCGCAGGAAGAGGTCGATGCAGCGCTGCACGGTGTCCTTGGCGACGGCGAACTCGCCGCCGCTGCGGTCGCCGGGCAGGAGCACCAGGTTGCCGGAGTTGGCCGGGCGGTCGCGTAGCAGCTGGTGCTCGGTCTCGGCCCAGACGTCCAGCCGGGCCGGTTCGATCGCCTTGCCCTGGAGGTAGGAGTGCAGACCGCCCTGCTCGATCCCGCCCATCGCCTTGGGCACGTCGAAGACGGCGGCGGCGGTCGGCGAGCCGAAGTCGAAGTCCAGGTAGCACACGTCGTCCCCGCCCAGGGCGCGGCGGAAGGCGAGGTTGGCGCTGGTGACGGAACGGCCGGTGCCGCCCTTGTCGGAGGCTGCGAAGACGAGCACCGGTCACACTCCCCGCGAAGCGGTCTGTCTGGCCAGGGCCAGTCCGTCGAGTTCGCCGAGAATCTCCATCGTGAGCGCCACCGCGGTGCCCGGCTGCCGTTCGGCGAGGTCCCGGGCGCGGTTGAGCTTGACCTCGACGCCCTTGAGGGCCAGGCCGCGGGAGGCGTCGAGGGCCGAGGTGGGCTCCAGCTGCTCGTTGCCCAGCAGGTGGGTGGCCTCGCTGAGCAGCCAGGAGGCGTAGTTGACGAGGTCGATGCTGCGAATCGGGGCCTGCACGTACAGCTGCCGCCCGGCGACCATGCACTCGATGACGCGCTCGGTCACGCCCCAGGTCAGTTCCGCCGGAGGGCTGGAGGTGGCGTCGGGGAAGACCGTACCGACGCTGTCCCACAGCCCGGCGCCCACACCGGCGGTGATGCGGCGCTTCCACATGTGGTCGAAGATCTTCTCGGCGAGCCGCAGCAGCCGGTCGTGCGAGGTGATGTTGCGGGACAGGGTGCACAGCTGGATGCTCCGCTTGAGGAGCATCGCGGAGAAATCGCCCATGGTCCACTGCATGGGGTTGCCGGTCTCGCTGCTGCCCTGGAGCGGCAGCCGGATCCCGGGGCTGTGCAGGCCGATGGCCTTGTCACCGACCATCAGCCGGCTGCTGATCCGGCCGCGTTCGGCGAGCCGTTCCATGACAGCGACGGTACGGGTCAGGTCGTCGTCGGTGGCGCGGCGGCGGACCAGGTCGTGGACGAGGATGGAGGCGACGCAGAGCGAGAAGTACTCCGACTCCAGCCGCTGCCCGGTGGTCCGCCAGGGGATGTCCTCCAGCGGCCAGGTCGTCTCGTTGAAGCGGGCGATGCCGGACCAGTACTGCTGGGTGATCTCCCAGCGCAGTCGCAACGCCTCGGCCAGGCGCTGCTGTTCGGCGGTGAGCAGGCCCAGGGTGAGGGTGCGGTCGCTGAAGAGGTCCTGGATGCCGTCGAGGGCGACGACGGTGAAGTACAGGTAGGGGATCGGCCGGGCGGCGCCGCCCGGCTGCGGGCCGATGGGCTCGCTGGTGTCGACCGGCGGGGCCTCCTTGACCAGCGTCCAGGCCCAGCCGCACTCGAAGAGCTGGTTCTCGTCCTTGAGGCGGTCGGCGATGTCGACACCGAGGGTGAGGCTCTCGCCGATCGTGGCGCGCAGGGCCTCGAAGCGGCGCTGGAAGCGTTCGACGACGACGCGTTCGGACAGCCGGCCCTGCCCGAGCACCCCGCACAGTGTGCGGCCCTGTGGCTCGTCGGGGTCGAAGACGTTCACGGTGAAGGAGCGCAGCAGGCTCACCATGGCGGCGGTCAGCCGGGTCTCGGTGGCGCCGCGCAGTTCGTCGATCTGCGCGCGTACGTCGGAGCGGCGGGTCTTGGACTCGTAGACCTTGAGGAAGCCGAGGGTGGCCAGGCACAGGGTGATCGACATCGAGAAGGAGTCGACCACGCCGATGGACCGCTGTTCCTCGGACAGTTCCAGATCCGGGTCCGCGGAGACGAAGTAGTGGCCGCCGGAGAAGCTGGGGCGCTTGTCGTCGGTGGTGTGGTTGCGCATGAAGTCGGCGAGGACGCTGACGAGTTTCGCCGGGATCTCCACGCGCCCGCCGGCGTTCTTGAGCGCGTTCTGCACATCGCGCTCGGTGGTGTCCGGGTCGTCCAGCCGGAAAGCCGGGATTTCGGTGGCGGGATACATCAGGCAGAGCAGCCGCTCGGCGTCGGCGACACTGCTCAATCCACCCGTCTCACCCCACTCCCAGCTGCCGTCGGCAAACGAATGGCGTGAAATGGCCTGCCAGATGTCCAGCAGGTGCTGCCGCGGCTTGATCTGCATTCCCCACCCCTCCACCAGGTGCACCGTTGCACTTCGTACGGTGTCCGGACGCACCCCGGTCGGATTACTCCGTACTCGTCACGCGTGCCCGCGCCGCCCGCAGGCCACGATCATTCCCTCGTATCCCTCGCGCAGTGCGCCGCCCGGCATTCCGACCGGGGTGATCGCGACTTCCTCGCCCTCGGCGAACGGGCTGAGGCTCCTGCGCACATCGGCCGCCGTGACACTGCACGCGGGAAAAAGGGTGTCACCGACCCTGTACCCCAGTGAGCCCTCCATGAAAGCAGCCGCAAAGGGAGCGCCGGGTTCCAGGACCCGCATGAAGCGCTCGACCGCGAGCAGGAACTCGGTCTCGGAGGTGGACAGCGACTCGGCGACGAAGAACATCGTGCCGATCTGCCAGCCCTCGCCGCGCTCGTCGAGGCCGTCGAGGTCGAACAGGTTGCCCTGCTCGACCCGTGCGGCGCGGGCGAACGCGGTCCGCGGGTCGGGCACCCGCCGGGCGTAGACCTCCTGCTCGCACAGCGCGTCCCAGAACTGGTCCCAGTGGGCGTCGTAGGACTTCTGCTGGCCGCGCAGATAGCCGACATTGGCGGCGGAGCGCTCGTAGAGCGTGATGGTCCCGCACCACGGGAGCATGGACATCGACGGGTACAAATTTGCCCCAGGGCCGACGTCGATTCCGCGCAGCCGGGCGCCCGCGGAGTCGGGGGTGTCCCGGAAGTGGTCGGCGAAATGCTTGCGTACGACTTCGAGGATCTTCGCATCATCGGAGCGCAGGTGACCATAATTGTGATCAACGTAGGCCCGCGAGTCGAACGCGTCCCACGGGGCGTCCGAATTCAGCCGTGGCGCAGCCATGCGCGCAGAGTCGTTCGCCGTTGGGGGCGTTCCGAGATCCATCTCCCCATAATAGCGGCGAACTTGGCCACCGACGCCCACCGTACGGACGGCTGGATTAGCGCAGGGCGCACGGAGGGCGCGTGGCAGCATACGCGCATTTCATCCGTATCCCACCTTGAACAGCGGGTAAACGCGGCTGATCCTGGTCAGAACCGGTGAACACGGCGCCGGCCCCACCTTACGCACGCGCGCGAGCCCATGTCAGCCGAATGGGGGAACGCGGCGTCGACCTCCGTAGTCCGGCGGACCGGGTTCCGGCCCGTCCCCGTCCCCGTCCCCAGCCCCCGAGGAGTGGCATGACGACCCATCTGCCCGACGCCGGCAGCCCGCGGCTGACGCCGCTGCTGCCGGCCTGCGCGCCCGCACTCGTCCCGGCCGACGGCGCCCTGCCGCCGCGCGTGCGCGCGGTGAACGACGCCGACCTGCCCGAACTGCACCGTCTGGACCAGGAGGTCTTCCAGCAGCACGCCTACCCCTACTTCGTCCTGCGGCAGTTCTACGACCTCTACCGCGACGACCTCCTGGTGGTCGACGACGGCGGCACCCTGCTCGGCTACGTGCTGGCGGGCGTCACCTCCGACCCGGCCCGCTGCTGGATACTCGGCCTGGCGATCGACCGGGAGTGCCGCCACCGCGGTCTCGGCCGGCTGCTCATGACCGAGTCGCTGCGCGGCCTGTGCCTGCGGGGGGTGCGGGAGGTGTGGCTCACCGTCGAGCCGGCCAACGCGGCCGCCCTCGACCTGTACCGGTCGCTCGGCTTCTCCCGGGTGGACCGGCGCAGCGACTACTTCGGGGCGGGCTCGGACCGGGTCCTGATGGTCCTTCCGCTGGCGGGCGCGGTCGCGCTGCCGGCGGAGGCGTAGCGGCGCGACCGGAGGTGAGGGGGGCGGTTCAGCCGGTCAGCAGGCCGGCGACGCGATCGCGCACGCCCTCCTTGCCCTCCACCCGTTCGGGGACCAGCTCGTCCGGCCGTTCGGGGTCGCGGGCCAGCACGTGCAGCCGCCCGTCGCACCGGGCCAGCACCAGGTCGGTGCTCTCGCCGGCGGTCTCCGCCGAGCCCTCGGCGGTGTAGTGGGTGACGGTGACCAGCGCGGAGCGCTCCGCCCCGGCGAGCAGCGTGTCGGTGTCCGGGGTGCGGTCGCGGTCGGCGGCGCCGCCGCGCGGCAGCCACTCGGTGAGCATCCGCAGCGACTCGTCGAAGGTGTGCAGGCTGATCTGGTGGACGCCGAGCGCGTCGATGCGCACCATGAGGCAGATGTGCTCGGGCTGCGGCAGCAGCAGTACGCGCCAGGGCTCGCCGGGCTCCGTGCCGGTGACACGGGCGTCCAGCACCATCCGGGCGCGCTGCTGGAAGGCCACCGCGATGCCCAGGTCGCCGCGCACCTGCACCTGCTCACCGCCGCTGCCGGCCAGCAGCAGCTGCCGGGCGGCCAGCGACCGTACGGCCTCGGTCAGCTCGTCGTCGGAGGGACGGGCCTCCAGGAAGTCCACGATCGCGTCCACGGCCGTCAGCTCGGCGATGGTGTAGGCCCCGAGCAGCACCGGGCCGGTGTGCACCATGTTCACCACGGCGGTGACCAGTCCCTCGGGTACCGCCGCCGCGCCCGGCTGGTCCGCCGCGCCGGACGGCTGCGCGGTCACCGCGGGCCTCCCTCGGGGCGGGCCGGGCCCGGGAAGGCCACGGCCTCCTCGCGCCGCTCGCGCAGCACCCGGGCGGCGATCCGCGAGGGCGTCTGGGTGACCCAGACCTCGGAGCTGCCGAACAGTCCGCGCCCGCCGCGCCCCGGCAGCGCCCGTCCCAGCTCGGCGGCCGGATCTTCCCGCTCGGGGGGCGGGAAGCGGCCGGCCAGTTCGCGGGAGACGGCGGTGATGTCGTCCGACTCCTCGATCCGGCGCAGCGTCGTGGTCAGCGCCCCGGCCACCGGAGCGGTCAGCGCGGTGGGCACCGCGACCAGCGGCGAGAGGTACATCGGGCGCCGCTCGGTCATCCGGGACAGGCCCCAGGGCCCGACGTTGCTGCCGGTGCAGCGGTAGACGACGTAGTCCATGAGATGCCGCAGGTCGTCCAGGCTGGGCATCTTGCTGCCGCCGAAGGCCGCGGGCGTCTTCTCCAGCTGCACCCAGGTGCCGGTCGCGGTGCGGCCGTGCAGCTTCTCGCGCACCACGTGGCCGCGCATGCCGATGTCCGGGTAGCGCTTCTTGTCGATGTCGCGGTGGTGGCTGGAGATCCGCGGGTGGCTGCCCTTGCCCTCCCGCCAGCGGTCGTACAGCGCGGGGTCGTCCACCAGGACGTGGCCGCCGCACAGCACGTCGTGCAGCTGGGGCACCTGGAGGCCGTGCTCCTCCAGGTCGGAGAGGATCTGCGCCTCCTCGGGGCTGAGCCGGGAGACCGCGTGCAGCAGCCCTCGGCGGTACTCCCCGGCGCGGGCGGTGATCTGGATCATCAGCCGGACCCGCTCGCGCTGCCGGTCGGCCTCCCGTGCGGCGCGGCCCGCCGCGCCGGGCCGGCCGCCGTGGCCGCCGTGCCCGGGGCGCAGCGACGGCATCGCCGGATGCTTGCGCTCCATACCGGCCAGTACAGCACGGCGGGCGCCGTCCCGCAGTGCGGGGAGCGGCGCCCGCCGTCCGGCCGGGGCGGTCAGTTCCCGCTGCGTGCGGGCAGCCGCCAGTTCGGCCGCGGATAGTGACAGGTGTAGCCGTCCGGGTAGCGCTCCAGGTAGTCCTGGTGCTCGGGCTCGGCCTCCCAGAACGGGCCGACCGGCTCGACCTCGGTGACGACCTTGCCGGGCCACAGGCCGGAGGCCTCCACGTCGGCGATGGTGTCCTCGGCGACGCGCTTCTGCTCGTCGTCGGTGTAGTAGATCGCCGAGCGGTAGGCCAGGCCGATGTCGTTGCCCTGGCGGTTCTTCGTGGTCGGGTCGTGGATCTGGAAGAAGAACTCCAGAAGCGCACGGTAGTCGGTCCGCTCCGAGTCGAAGAGGATCTCGATGCCCTCGGCGTGCGTGCCGTGGTCGCGGTACGTCGCGTTCGGCACGTCACCGCCGGTGTAGCCGACCCGGGTCGCGGTGACCCCGGGGAGCTTGCGGATCAGGTCCTGCATCCCCCAGAAGCACCCGCCCGCCAGAACCGCCCGCTGTGTCTGCGTCGCCATCTCCGTCCTCTCCTCGCGTCTGGACTGCCGTTTCCCGGTTTCCCGGGTTCCTCCCGCAAGGATGTCAACGTGCCGGGGGGCCGCACGATTCCGCCCGGCCGGGCGGGACGAGCAGGCTCCACGGTCGGCGGCGCCCGTCGCTGACGGCGGCGACGCCCGCCTCGTCGTAACGGGCGGTGGCGAGCGACCACGTCAGGTTGCCGGCCATGAGGTGCCGCATGCCCTCGACGTAGTGGTCGACGTGCGCGCGGGCGGTGCGGTCCAGGCGCAGCCCGGCCAGCGCCCGCGGCAGGTCCGCGGCCAGGCGTACGAAGCGGGCGGTGCGGGTGTTGGCGAGCCGCGCGATGTGCGCGACCGCCTCCTCGACGCCGCACCCCTGCTCGGTGCGGTGGACCACGACGCTGTTGTTGACGTCGCCCGCGGCCAGCTCCTTGACCAGCGACACGATGTCGTTGACGAAGATCACCACGTCGCAGGTGATCTCGCGCATCTCGCGCAGCGCCGGGGTGCGGTAGACGTCGTCGGGCAGGCTGTAGCCGCCGCAGCGCTCGGTGAAGTCCAGGCAGGGCCGTACGCCTATGGTGTCGCGCCGGACGGTGAGGAAGTCCGCCAGGCCCGGCAGCCGCTCGGCGGTGCGGTGGTGGGCCTCGCCCTCGTGCGCGGCGAGGTAGGCGGCCCAGTGGTCGCGGAAGCGGATCTGCCAGTGCCGCGCGGTGCCGTCGGTCGAGCGCTCCCAGATGTCGCGGAAGGAGCGCACCAGCGGGCCGTCCGGTTCCGTCCCGGCTGCGGGTGCCCGCGGCCCCGGTGCCATGGTGGCGGCCAGGTCGGCGACCAGCCCGCGGATCCGCTCGGGCTGGGCGCCGAGCAGCCCGTCGAACTGGTCGTCGAAGATGAAGAACCAGGCGTTGAAGTCCGCCGACAGCTCCAGGTCGGTGGCTCCGGCGTCGGGGTAGAAGTAGGCCATCAGCCGTTCCAGGCGCAGCGCGTCGTACTCCGCCGTCGCGGTGTCGCCGGTCAGCAGGCCCATGCCCTGTGCCCATTGCAGGGTGTGCTGTCTGGCCCGCTCCGCGTGCGGGTTCAGCCGGGCCGGGAAGGGGATGCGGACGGCGGCGGTGCGCCGGGTGGGGTCGGCCGGGCCGGGGCGGGCGGGACCGGCGGATTCGGCGGCTGCGGCGGGTGCGGCGACGGGCTGGGGCGGTGCGGCGACGGGCTCGGGTGACATATCGCCCTCCTGAGTGCCCGGCGCGCCCGGCTGCGCGGGCGGGCGCGGGTGCGATCGGCCTACGGATCTGCGTGCGGGGCGCGTGCGGGGATTCGAGCGTAGGGGCAGCGGCCGCCGGGAGACCAGACCGCCTCGGGGCGGGCGCCACGCGCCCCCGCGCGGCGCGGGGCCGGCGTCGGGGGCAGCACCCTCCGCCGAAGCGGGCGCCCCGCGCCCCCGCGCGGCGCGTGCGGCCGGCGCTCCCCCCGAACGGGGGTGGGAGGGTACCGTTTCCTGCCCGGCCGCGCGGCAGGTGGCGCCAAGCCGGTGCAAGAACTCCCGAGGGGGGCGTCACCGCGTGACCGGGTGCGTACGCTGGGCCTTCCGAGGACGCGTGACGGAGCCAACGCACGTTCAGGGGAAACGACATGGCATTCCGAGGGGACCGGCCGGGACGGTCGCGGCGGCTGCTGCTCGAACGCGAGGCGGAGACCGCCGCGCTGGAGAGCCTGCTGTCCGACCTGACCGGCGCCGCACAGGGTGCCGAGGCAGCCGGCACCGGGGGCTTACTGGCCTTCGCCGGGCCGGCCGGGCTCGGCAAGACGACACTGCTGGGCGAGGTGCGCAGGCGGGCCGCGGCACGCGGCTGCACGGTGCTGTCCGCACGCGGCGGCGAGCACGAGCAGGGCGTGGCCTTCCAGGTCGTACGGCATCTGCTGCAACCGCTGCTGGCGACCTCGACGGAGGCCGAGCACCGCCGGACGCTGGGCAGTTGGTACGACATCGTCGCCCCGGCCGTGGGCCTGGTGGCCGGGGCGAGCGACAGCGCGCCCGACCCGCAGGGCGTACGCGACGGGCTCGACTGGATCGTCACCCGCTTCGCCGTCCAGCACGCCCCGTTGGTGCTGATGCTGGACGACGCGCACTGGGCCGACGCCGAGTCGCTGGCCTGGCTGACGGGTTTCGCGCCGCGGGTCACCGAGCTGCCGATGCTTCTGGTGGTGGCCTACCGGCCCGACGAACTCCCGCACGACGCGGCCGCGTTCGGCCGGCTGGCCGAGCGGCACGGATCGCGCACCCTGGACCTGGCGCCGCTGACGCCGGGCGCCGTCGGACGCATCGTCAGGGACACCCTGGGCGAGGACGCCGACGAGGCCTTCTGCCGGGAGACCTGGGCGGTGACCGGCGGCAACCCCTTCGAGGCGGTGGAGCTGGCCGCCCGGGTCGCCGACCGCGGGCTCAAGCCGCAGTCGGTGCACATGCCGGAGCTGCGCGAGATGGCCTCCGCCGTCAAGGGCGGCGGGCTCGTCGAGCGGCTGGAGCGGATGGGCACCTCGGTCGTCCGCTTCGCGTGGAGCGCGGCGGTGCTGGGCGCCGACGCGTCCCGCGGCCGGGCCGCGAGCGTCGGCGGGCTCGGTGAGGCGGAGTCCGCGGACGCGGTCGCCAGGCTGCGCGAGGCCCGTATCCTCGCCGACCCGGCCCGTGAGGGGCACGACGCGGAGGGCGGCCGGCTGGAGTTCTTCCACCCGCTGGTCGCGACGGCCGTCTACCGGGCGATCCCGGCGGCCTTCCGGGTCGCGATGCACGGCCAGGCCGCGGCGGTCGTGTCGCAGGCGGGCCTGGGCGTCACCGCGACCGCCCGGCATCTGCTGGAGACCCATCCGGAGAGCGACCCGTGGGTGGTGCAGCAGCTGTCGGAGGCGGCCCGCGAGTACCGCAGGGCCGGTGCCCCGGACGCCGCGCGGCGCTGTCTGGCGCGGGCGCTGCGCGAGCCGCCCGCGATGGAGGACCGCGCGCAGGTGCTGTACGACCTGGGCTGTTCCGCGCTGCTGACCGAACCCGCGATCACCGTCAACCACCTGCGGGCCGCGCTCGACGAGCCGGTGCTGTCGCCCGGTCTGAAGGAGGCGATCGTCTACCGGCTGGCGCAGGCGCTCGGGCACTGCGACCGGATGGCGGAGGCGGCCGAGACGGTCGCGGAGGCCGCGCGCTGGGCGACCGACGCGAAGACCCGGCTGCACATGCAGGCCGAGCAGTTCATGTGGAACGCCTTCCGGGCCGACGAGCGGGACTCCGCCGCCCGCTCCCGCAAGCTCACCCGGCTCGCCGACCACCTCACCGGCCGCGGCCTGGCCGAGCGCTACATCCTGGGGCTGCGCGCGTGGAACGCGATGGTGCGCGGCGAGCCCGCGCCGACCGCGCTGTACTGGGCCGAGCAGGCGCTCGGCGAGGGACTGTCGTGGACGGACGAGCGCTGGGGCTTCGAGGTCCCGGTGCTGGTGGCGCTCACCTTCATGTACTGCGACCAGCCGGGGCGCGCCGAGGAGCTGTTCAGCCAGGGCATCGTGGAGTGCCAGGACCGCGGCTGGCGCGGTGCGCACCTGTCGTTCGGCTGCACGCTGCTGGGCTACATCCGCTACCGGCGCGGCCGGCTGAGCACCGCGGAGTCCATGGTCCGTGACGGGCTGCGGATCGCCGACCGGGTCGGCCACCAGGTGCCCGCGCAGTACTTCGCGGTGGGCATCCTCATCGAGATCCTGCTGGCCCGCGGCCGGACCGCCGAGGCGCAGGAGCTGGCCGCCTCCTACCGCTACGGCGAGATCACGCCGAGCGCGGTGGTCTACCCCGACTCGCAGACCGTGTACGGCGAGCTGCTGCTCGCGCTGGGCCGCAACCGGGACGCCGAGTGGCAGCTCACCCGGGCCGGGGAGCGGCTGGACGCCCGCGGGATGCGCAACCCGGCGTGGTGCCCGTGGCAGCTGGACCTGGCTCGGGCGCTCGAACCGTCGGACCCGGTACGGGCGGCGGCCGTGGCCGAGGAAGGGCTGAGCCGGGCCCGGCGGTTCGGCACGCAGTCGGCGATCGGGCAGGCGCTGCACGCGCAGGCCGTCGTCACCCCGCCGCAGCGGCGGGCCGCGGTGCTGGCCGAGGCGGTCGCCCACCTGGAGCGTTCGCCGTCCGGTTTCGACCTGGCGCGGGCGCTGTTCGACCACGGCGTGGCGCTGCGGCGGACCGGTCAGCCGCAGGAGGCCGCCGAGCAGCTGCACCGGGCCCTGGAGGGCGCGGTGCAGTGCGGGGCGGAGGCGCTCGCGGCACGGGCCAGGGAGGAGCTGGACGCGACCGGGCTGTGGCCGCTGCAGCCGCGCAGCGCGGAGGCCGCGTCGCTGACCCTCCAGGAGCGCAGGGTCGCCGAGTGGGCCTCCACGGGCTGGAGCAACACCCGGATCGCGGAGGCCCTGGGCTCCACGGAGCCCGCGGTGACGCGGATGCTGTCGGAGATATACGTCAAGGCGGGCTGCGACCACACCGGTCTCGCGCGGCTGGTCGCGCGGACCGAGCGGTGGGAGCGCAGGTCCGGCGGCTGACGCCCGGTCACTTCCCGCTGCCGACGGCCGGCAGCGGGGGGGGTGGCGGGCGGTGACGCCTGTCACCTGTCGTCGTCACCGGCTACGGAACGGTCCGCACGGGCGGCGGGCCCTTTCGCCCCTGCTCGTCGTCCGGGCGCCGAGGCGCTCGCCACGGCGCCCGGACGGGTTCCCGTACGGCTCACGACGGCTCGTCAGCCGCTGCCGCTCTCGGCGTGGGCGCCGAGGAGATGGAGCCGGGGAACGGGCATCCGGTGGTTGACGGCGACGGCCGTGGCGCCGCGGGGGTGACGCCATCGCAGCAGGGCGCTGCGGTCGCCGGGCGAGCCGGCGAGCACCTCGGGCGGTCCGGCCGGGGGGAGTTCGCCGCTGATCTTGACGTCGAGGCCGAACTGCTCCGTCCAGAAGTACGGGGCCGGCCTGCGGACCGGCGCGGCGTCGCCGTGCAGCAGTGTGGCCGCGGCGGCCCGGCCCTGGTCGACCGCGTTGGTCCAGTGCGGGGTCCGCCGGGTGCGGCCGTCAGGGGTGCGCAGAGCCGCGACGTCCCCCGCGGCGACGATCCCCGGCGCCACCCGGCAGCGCCCGTCGGCCACCAGGCCGCCGTCCAGCGGCAGGCCGGAACCGGCGAGCCAGTCGGTGTTGGGCAGGTCGCCGACAGCGGTGACGACCACGTCCGCCTCCAGCACCTCCCCGCCGAGGCGCACGGCGTGCGGGCCGAGCGGGACGGCGCCCTCCGGGGCGAGCCGGAAGACCACCCCGCGGTCCCGGGCGGCGGCGACCGTGAAGCCGGCGAGCCAGTCGCCGAGGAACCGGGCGAGCGGCGGTTCGCGGTCGACGACCGTGACGTCGAGGCCGATCGCCCGGCAGGCCGAGGCCAGCTCCATGCCGAGGAAGCCGGCGCCGACGACGACGACCCCGCGTGCCCCCGCCAGACGCCCTGTCAGCTCCTGCGCGTCGTCGAGGGTGCGCAGGACCAGGTCCTCGTCGCCGAGCCGGCGGGCGCGGGCACCGGTGGCCACGACCAGCCCGTCGTACGGGACCTCCTCACCGCCCGCGAGGGCCACCACCCGGCGCGCGGTGTCGAGCCCCACCGCCCGGCTCCCGGTACGCAGTTCGATGCCGTCACCGGGCTCCGGCAGCAGCACCGCGTCCCGCAGGGCCCCGCCCAGGTGCAGTTCCTTCGACAGCGGCACCCGGGAGTAGGGCCGGTGGGCCTCCTCGCCCAGCAGCACGAGCGAACCGTCGAAGCCCTCGGCACGCAGGCTCTCCGCGGCGGTGAGCCCGGCGATCGAGGCGCCGACGACCACGATCCGGCGCATGGCGCCGCCCTTGCCGCTCCGGTGCGCACCGGCTCCCGGAGCGGGCGTCAGGCCGGCCGCGGCCACGGCCCGCGCTCCTCGGCCTCCGGGCGGACGTGCGGGTCGAGCCGTTCCGGACATGCCGGCGACGGGCCCTCGGGGATCTTCTGCGAATAGGGCTTGAGCGGCGGGAAGATTTTTCTTCCGCTGCCCGGCCAGAACGTTCCGCGAATCACTCTTCCTCCGAGTCCGGAACCTCGCTCCGTGGTGGTCCCGGAACGATGGCGCGTGGACCTTAAGCCCGCATTAGGCGCCCACGGGCCGTACCCGTTCCGGACATGCCCGGGGCCCCGGCCCTGGACCGGACCTGCCCGGTAACGCCCCGCGCGGGCCCGGCCGCACGGGGCCGGGCGCGGAGAATTCGGGTTCAGGCTGCGAAGACGTGGCGAGCTCACGAATACGCCGTGAGAAAGGCCGGAAAGAAGGGTTACCTGCTTCGGCCGAACATTATACAGCACCACCCTCCCCAGCATGTCGAACACAAGCGGAATAATTAATTCCGCGTAACCACCCGCGGCAAACCGAGGTGACCCGCGTAAGTGGACTAATAAGATAAGAACCATCCGTCGATCCCGCCCGCCCCGACTATTGCAATTCCGGACATATCCGCCGTTTCAGAGGAGAATCGGAAGTCGTGTCGGCACATGTGCGTTCTGCGGACTTCGCGCGGCAGCCATCCGAAGTCCGCCCCCCCACCCTCCAGGCACTCCTCGCCGGCCTCGACGTCATCGCCACCGGTGCGGGAACCATCGCAGAGCTCCGGGGCGACCCCGGCTCCGGGAAGACCTGGCTCCTGACCGCCCTCGCCGAGGAGGCGCAGCGACGGGGCATCAGAGTGCTCAGGACCTGTGGAGCCGAGTACCAGTCGGCGACGCCGTACCAGGGCATCGCCGACGCCCTCACCAACCCGCTGGGCGGTTCCGGGACGCCCTCGGCCGTCGACCCGGCGGCCCTCGTGCGCATCCTGGCCTCCGGCCCCTTTAGCGGCACGGAGGCCACCGGCACCGGCACCGACCAGCGCTGCGCGTTCCTGCGGGCCATGAACGCCCTGCTGCGCGACTGGTCCCAGGACGACGGCCTGCTGCTGATCATGGACGACGTGCACTGGGCCGACCCGGAGACGCTGGAGGTCGTCGACTACCTCCTGCGCCAGCGCATCACCATCCCGCTCTACCTGGTGATCGCCCAGCGCCCCCGGCAGGCCGCCCAGCGGCTGCGCGGCGCGCTCGCCCAGGGCGTGGAACACCGCACGGTCCGGCGAATCGAGCTCGCACCGCTGACCCTGCGGGAGTCGGCCGCGATGGTCGGCATGGCGCCCGACGCACCGCTGCTGCGCCGGCTGCACCGCGAGAGCCACGGTGTCCCCCTCTACCTCAACCCGCTCGCCCGCGCCGCGGCCCGGTCCGGCCTGACCGCGGGGTCCGGAGGCACCGAACCGATCCCCATGCGGGCCGTACCCGACGAACTCGCCACCCGGCTGCTCGCCGAGACCGGTCCGCTCACCCCGGAGGAACTGCTCGTCCTCCAGAGCGCCGCGGTCGTCGGCAGTCCCGTCGACAGCCGGGTGGTGGCACAGGTGGCCGGCCTGGACGACCTGCGGGTCTGCCAGATCCTCGACACGCTCGACGCACGGGACCTGCTGCGTGCAGCGGTGGACGCGGCGGGCCTGACGTTCCGTCATCCGCTGCTCCAGCGCGCGGTGTACGAGGAGCTGGCCCCCTGCTCGCGGACCAAGGCGCACCGGCGGTCCGCCGAGGCCCGGATGCGTATCGGCGCCCCGGACCACGAGGTGGCCAGGGACATCGAGCACTTCGGCACCCAGCCGCTGCCGGAGGAGGCCGCGGTCCTGCTGCGCGGCGCGCAGCAGGTGCTCGCAGCCGAGCCGGCGGCCGCCGTGCGCTGGCTGCGGCTCGCGCTCCAGGGTCTGCCGCCCGGCCACGAGCGCGGCGAGGCCCTGCTGGCTCTGGCCGCCGCGCTGGCGTCGACGGGCGCTCTCAACGAGAGCCACGACGTCCTGCGCGATCTGTTCGACGTGGAGCGGGTCAGCCCGACCGGCGTGCTCGGCGCCGCCGTCGACCTGGGCGCCCGCATCGGGGCGGCGCTCGGCCACTACGTGGAGGCACGGTCGATACTCGACAGCGGCGGGTCGGCCGGCCGGCGGCACGCGCCGGCCGACGGCGGCGTCTCCGTCCTGCTGCTCCAGGGGTTCATCGACCTGCTGGCCGGGCGTCCGCCGGCCCGCGAGGCGGTCGACGAGGCGCTGCGGCTGGCCTCCCGGACGGCCGACCCCGCCGACGTGGCGGCGGCTTACGCCATGGACGCCCTGCACGCGGCGCTGACCGCCGGCCAGGAGCGGGCCGCCGCGGCGACCGAACTTGCCTCGACGGCCGTCGGACCACTGGTCACCAGCCGGATGAGCCACCCCGAACAGCTGGCCGCGCTCGGCTGGAGCCAGCTGATCGTCGGCCGCCCGGCCTCGGCCGAACGGCATCTGACGCGCGGTGAGGCCGCGTTGCGCGCCACCGGCCAGGGCTACCTGCGGCCGGTCTTCCTGCTCGGGCTGGCGTTCAGCCAGATCGCGCTGGCCCGGCTCGACGAAGCCCGCGCGAGCGCGGCCGCCGCCGAGTCCGCAGCCGCCGCGGCGGGCCTGGAGGGCGGGCTGGCCAGAATCGTGGTCTCGGTCAGCGAGGTGCTGGCCGGCCTGGCCGGCGAGCACCTCGCCACCCGCGCCCCGCGCTTCGAGCAGGGCGGGCACTGGAGCCCGCTGGCCCGGCTGTGGCTCGCCGAGGCGGCGCAGCTCGCGGGGGACCACAACCTCGGGCTGGACCTGCTCGGCCTGCTCGCGGCGGACCCGACACTGCCGCAACTGCCGCCGTCGGTACGTCCGCGCGCCCTCGAACTGCTCGCGGGCGCCTCGGCCTTCAGCGGCCGCCCGGCCTCCGTGTGGGCCATGCAGGCGGCCGACACGACCGTCTCGGGGCTGGCGCAGACCAAAGCGTTCGCGCTGACCGCCGAGGCCCACCGGGCCCGGCAGAACGGCAGCAGCGAGCGGGCGGCGGTCCTCTACGAGGAGGCGGCCCGGCTGCTGGAGTCCGGTGAGGCGATCTGGGCCCGTGCCTGGGCGCTGACCAACGCGGCGGCCTGTCTGGAGAGTTCGGACGCACCCTGGCGGGCCGAGAGGCTTCGGGCGACCGCCGAGGCGATCACCGGCCGCGCGGTCGACCCGGCCACCGCCGGCGTACCCCGCTTACCGGTGACCCCGCCGGTCCGGCCGCACGCTCCGGCGCCGGAGTACCCGGCGGCCCAGGACCAGGTGCTCATGTCGGTCCTGACCGACCGGGAACGCGAGGTCGCGACACTGGCGGGGACCGGCCTGCGCAGCCGCGAGGTCGCGGAGCGGCTGCACCTGAGCCCCCGTACGGTCGACGTGCACCTGAACCGCATCTACCGCAAGCTCAACATCACCTCGCGCAGCGCGCTCGTACGCCTGGTGGCGAGCAGGATCTGACGTCCGGGGTCCGCGGCGCACGACGGCGGCGGGGTGCATCCGGGGCCGGCCCGGGTGCACCCCGCCGCCGTCGGATCCTCCGGCCCGGACTACGCGAGGGTGATGGCACGTTCGGGGCACGCGCCGGCGCCGCGCCGGGCCTGGTCCTCCTGCTCCGGGACGACGTCGAAGTCGCCCTGCTCGTTGAAGCCCTCCTCGGTGACGACGTACACGTCGGGTGCCAGGACGATGCACATCGAGTGGCCCTGGCAGCGTTTGCTGTCGACGCTGGCTCTCATCTGCTGACTCCCCAAGGTGCCGGGACGGCCGGGCGGTTCACCCGAACGTGAGGTCGAGGTTGTGGACGCCGCGGGCCGGCGAGTAGTGGTGCACCGGCGTGCTGCCCGGGGTGAGCCGGTAGCTCGGGATGCGGCTGTGCCACTCCTCGATGGCGATCTGCAGGATGCGGCGCGCCACGTGCATGCCCAGGCAGCGGTGCGGGCCGATGCCGAAAGCCAGCTGGCGCGTGGAGTCGCGTGCGAAGTCGGTCTGGTGCGGGCATTTGAAGACCTGCGGGTCGAGCCCGGACATGCCCCAGGACAGGAGCACCCGGTCGCCCTTGCGCATCGTCACTCCGTGCCGCTCGACGTCCTGCGTGACGACCCGGCCGGTCGACGAGACCGGGGAGCGGCGCAGCAGTTCCTCGACGATGGTCGGGATGCGCTCGGGGCTGGTGCGGACGACATCCTGGACGTCCGGGTGCTCGGCCAGGTAGAGGAAGATCAGTCCGAGCGCCGAGGTGGTCGTGTCCAGGCTCGCGAGCATGGACACGAACAGCGCGTTGACCATCTCGTCCTGGGTGGGCCGGCGGCCGTCGTACTCGGCCTCCAGCAGTTTGCTGATGACGTCCTCGCGGCCCTCGCTGCCCTCCGCCCGCCGGCGGTCGACGGCGTCGCTGAAGAACTGCCACAGCGGCTGGTTGGCCTGCCGCAGGTCCTCGTCGGTGCGGGCGTTGGGGATCCCCACGTGACGCAGCCAGTGCTTGTGGTCCAGCAGCGGTTTGAGGTGCTCGCGGCCGATGCCGAAGTTGATCAGGAACGCCTCGGCGGGCAGCACGGTGGCGAAGCCCTCGATGAACTCGGTGCGCCCCTCGGCGACGAGCGGCTCGATGGCGTCGGCGGCGGCCTGGCGCAGCTGCGGGGTGAAGTGGTTCACCACCCGGGGGTCGAACAGGTTGGAGAGGGTGCGCCGCCACTGGCGGTGCTCCTCGCCGTCGAGCTGGATCGGGATCTGCTTCACCGGGAACAGCTGGCGGTGCGGGATGACCAGCTCGGAGCTGGAGAAGATCTCCGGGTTGCGGGCCGCCCACTCGATGTCCTCGTAGCGGGTGAGTATCCAGAACCCGCCGCTCTCCTCGGAGCGGATGACCGGACCGAGCTCCCGCAGTTCGTCCCAGTACTCGACCGGGTCCTGCAGCCACGGCTGGTACAGGCTCCAGTGGCGAGCACGTTCCTCCGCCGTGGCGGGTGCCTGCCCGGCGCCTCCGCCCGCGCCCTCGACGACCGTCATTGTCGAAACCCCTCAAAGGTCGGTGCTTCGCCGTTGCCGTGGGCCGACGACCCGTGGTCGGCGAGATGTCCTGATCAGGCTCGGCCTCGGGACTAACGGTCGCCTTGCCGAGCCCTAAAGCCGGGCCCGGCGGAGTTCAATCGCGGGCAAGCGCGTCTTAAGCGCTCTCGTGAACCATGGCCCCCCGGCGGACGGGCCGACGCGGCGACATCGTTTCTTTCAGCGATGTCCACCCGCCGTTGCGTGGTCCGTTGACGCATCAGTCGGCAGGAACGGGGGACATCGCATGTCCGGTCTCAGCAACGATCTCGCAGCGCACACCTGCTCCAGTGGTACGGATTCCGATCCGCCGCCGGCCGGTCCGCCGGTCCTGTCGCGCCGGGCGGCCGTGCTCCTGGGGGTCGGCGCGTCGGTCGTGGGCCTCGTCACGGCCGTCCAGCTGGCCGTGCTGTTCCTGGGGGCGGCGCCCCCCAACACCGTCTCGAAGAGGTTCGACTCCGGGCTCCAGCGCTGGAGCCAGCCGTGGTTCCAGCAGAACTGGCGGCTGTTCGCACCCGACCCGCTCATGGTCAACGTCCGCGTCCAGGCCCGCGCCCGCACCACCTCCGGCACGGTCAGCCCGTGGATCGACCTGAGCAAGGAGGACTACGGCTCCGGGATGCTGCACCACCCGTGGCCGTCCCGTGAGGGGCAGTACGAACTCGGCTACGCGTGGTTCGCGTACGCCCAGAACCTGACGACGGTGCGGAACGCGAACGGCGGCGCGGCCGAAACAGAGCTGCTGCAGAAGTACCTGGTCAACCTGGTGGTCGGCCGGCTGTCCGGGAGGGTGCCTGGGCCGTACTCGGCGGTCGAGATCCAGGTCACCACACAGCCCGACACACCTCCCGGTGGCAGGAAGCCCGCCGCCACGTCGAGGACGTTCCCCTGGTGGACCGTTCCCGCCGGGACGGAGGTGTCCCGATGACGCCGCTGGACGCTCCCGCGCGCTGGTTCGCCGCTGTGACCACCCGCCCGTTCGCGCTGCACGGCACCGCCGCCCTGCGGATCGGCCTGGGACTGCTCTACCTGGCGTTCCTGCTGCGCGAACTGCCGGCCCGCCGTCACCTGTGGGGCCCGCACGCGGCGTGGTCGCCCTCGATCGACCGCGGCTACGCCGACGCCACGCCCTGGTGGGGCTGGACGAAGCACTGGTACACGCTGGCCGCGACGGGGAACAGCGCCTGGTTCGAGATCTCCTACGCGCTGGCCGTCCTCGTCACGGTCGCCTTCACCGCGGGCTACCGCACCCGGCTGACGTCGGCGCTGTTCATGGTCACGGTGACCGCCGTCCACGGGCGGAACATCTTCGTGGTCGACCCCAGCGACGTCCTGCTCATGCTGCTGTCGGTCTACCTGGTCTTCACCGCGTGCGGGCGGCTCTGGTCCGTCGACGCCTTCCTCGCCGCCCGGCACGCCGTCAGCCGGCCGGCCCGCCTGCTGTCCTGGCCCGGCGGGCACCGGTGCCCGCCGGCGCGGACCGGCGAGCCGGCCGAGGTCCGCCGACGCCTCGTCGTCCTCGTGCACAACTGCGCCGTCCTCGTCATCGGCTTCCAGATGTGCCTGCTCTACGGCGCTTCGGGCATGTACAAGGTCCAGGGGAAGACGTGGCAGGACGGTACGGCGATGTACTACGTGCTGCACATCCAGGGCTTCCGGCCCTGGCCGGGGCTGTCGGACTGGATGGCGGGCCACAGCCTCGCCATGGCCGTGATCGCCTACTTCACCGTCTTCGTCCAGATCGGCTTCGTGTTCACGGTGTTCCACCGGAAGCTGAAGTACGTCTTCCTGGCGGGCCTGCTGGCCATGCATTTGGGCATCGCGGTGGTGCTCGGCCTGCCGTGGTTCTCGGCGGTGGTCGTCACCGGCGACGCGGTCTTCCTGCCCGAGTCCTTCTGGCAGGCCGTCGGCCGTGCCGCGTCCCGCGCGAGGCCCGGCGCACGCCGCCGTACCCCGGCCCCCGCCGTCGTACCGGCGCGAAAAGCCGACCCGGTGGTGTGAAAACCCCCGCGCCCGGCAGGCGGCTGCCGGGCGCGGGGAGGGGGTGGGGGCGGCGGCTCAGGCCGCGGCGCCGAACCAGAGCTCCAGGGCGTGGCGCAGCCCGGCCGGGTCGCCCTCGGCGCTGTCGGCCCACGCGACATGGCCGTCCGGGCGGATCAGCAGGGCCGGGACCTCGATGCCCTCGGCCGCCTCGGCGGTGACCACGTCGACCCGGGCCGACCAGCCGGCGGCCGCCGAGAGGTCCGCGGCGCCGCCCGAGAGGTCCAGCAGGACGCCGCGGCCGCTGCGCAGCGGCTCGGCGAGAGTGGCGTGGCCGGACCCGGTCAGGGCGGCGCTGGGGACGGGCTGGCCGAGCAGCGGGTGGGCGGCGGGGGCGCCGTCCGGGCGGGGGATCGGGTAGCCGGTGGCGGTGGGCAGCTTGAGCAGGTAGTCGTTGACCGCGGTGAAGCCGGTGATCTCCTCGAACATGGTGCGCAGCGGCGCGGCGAGGCGCAGCGGGTGCATCAGCGCCATCGCGGCGCGGGCGTGCTGGGCGACCTGCTGGCCGACCGGGCGGCGCTCGGCCTCGTAGCTGTCGAGCAGTCCGGCGGGCGCCCAGCCGTTGATCTCGGCGGCGAGCTTCCAGCCGAGATTGACCGCGTCGTGCAGGGAGGCGTTGAGGCCCTGGGTGCCGGAGATGAAGAGCACGTGGGCGGCGTCACCGGCGAGCAGCACACGGCCGTCGCGGTAGGTGTCGGCCAGCCGGGTGCGGCCGCCGTAGCGGGCGAGGAAGTCGGTGCGCCGGATGTCGGGGGCCTTGCCGGTGACGCGCTCGACGGACTCGCGCAGCTCGTCCTCGGTGACCGGGACGTCGTCGGCGGGCGGCTCGACGTCGAACTCGATGGTCATCAGCCGCAGCACGCCCGGCCGCAGTGGCAGGGCGCCGAAGACTCCCTCGTCGGTCAGGCCGCCGCTGAACGCCTCGTGCGAGTCGGAGGCCAGCTCCACGTCGCCGAGGACGCCCCGGTAGGTCTTGCCCGCGCCGGAGAAGCCGATCCCGGCCAGCTCGCGCACGGTGCTGGACGGGCCGTCGCAGCCGATCAGGTAGGAGCCGGTGATCTCCTGCTCGCCCTGCGGGGTGCTCACCCGTACCCGTACGCCGTCGGCGTCCTGGGTGAAGCCGACGACCTCGTGGCCGGTGCGGATGTCGACGCCCAGCTCGCGGGCCCGCTCCTCCAGCAGCAGTTCGGTGCGCCACTGGGGGTGGGCGAAGGTGTGCTCGCGGGGGTCCACGGCGTCGACGTCCAGCCAGATGAAGGCGAAGGGGGTGCGGGGCCAGGTGAAGATGGTGTCGGCGGGGATGCGGTCGCGGATGCCGCGCTGTTCGAGGATCTCCAGCGACCGTCCGTGGAGAGCCATGCCGGCGGACGCCTCGATACGTTCGGTGCGCTTCTCCAGGACGACCGACTCGACGCCGGCGAGCGCGAGTTCGGCGGCGAGCAGCAGGCCGGTCGGCCCGCCTCCGGCGATCAGGACGGGCTGGCTCATACCGTTTCCTCGATTCGACACAGGTTTCTACCGTCGTGTCGATCCTGGTCTCGGGCGCTTAACGACCCCTTAAGCGCTGACCGCCGCAACCGGAGGTGGCCGGGCCCTCCCCCCGGGGAAGGGGAAGGCCCGGCCGGCTTCGGATGCGGCGGTGCGTGGGCGACCTGCGGTCAGCCCTTGCTCGGAGCCGTGTCCTTCGGTGCGGGCTTCGGCGTCCGGATCACCAGGAAGGTGACCAGTGCGGCGGCCGCGCTGAAGACCGTGCCGAGCGTGAGGGCGCTGGAGATGCCCTCGGAGAGGATGTGGTCGGCCTTCGCCAGGGCCTGGGCGCCGGCGTCCCTGGTGGCGTCACGGGTGGCGGACCCGAACCTGGTGATCAGGATCGCGATGCCGAGCGAACCGCCGATCTGCTGCATCGACTGGAGGAGACCCGCCGCGGCACCGGAGTCCTGCGGCGGTACGCCGGCCAGGATGGTGATGTTCAGCGGCACGAAGCTGAGGCCCGCGCCGATGCCGAAGAGCAGCAGCGGTCCGAACACGCCGGCCGCGTAGGAGCTGTTCTCGTCGATCTGGAAGCCCCAGATGACACCGCCGGTGATCAGCAGGTTGCCGGTCAGCATCAGCATCTTGGGGCCGAACTTCGGCAGCAGCTTCGGCACGAAGCGGGCGGTGAAGAAGAGGCCGAGCGCCAGCGGCAGGAAGGCGAAGCCGGTCTCCATCGGGTTGAGGTCGAGCACGTCCTGGAGGAACAGGGTCAGGAAGTAGAACATCCCGAACATGGCCGCCGACAGCAGCAGCATGTTGCTGTAGCCCGCGCTCCGGTTGCGGACGTTGAGCAGTTTCAGGGGCAGCAGCGACTGCTCGGCGCGCGTCTCGATGAAGACGAACGAGGCCAGGAGCAGCACCGCGGCGGCGAAGCACAGGAGTGCGGTGCCGTCGCTCCAGCCGTCGGTGGAGACCCGGATGAAGGCGTAGACCAGCGAGACCAGGCCCGTGGTCGACGTGGCCGCGCCGGGCAGGTCGAAGCGGCCCGGGTGGCGCGGAGGCTCCTTGATGAAGCGGGGGGCGAGCACCACGATCGCGATGCCGACCGGGACGTTCACGAAGAACACCCAGCGCCAGGAGGCCAGGTCCGTCAGCACGCCGCCGAGGATGAGGCCGATGGCCGCGCCCGCGCCGGAGACCGTGGAGTAGATGCTGATGGCCTTGGTGCGCGCGGCGTCCTGGAAATTGGTGACGATCAGGGCGAGCGTGCTCGGGGCGGCGACGGCGGCACCGACGCCCTGCACGGCGCGCGCGGTGATCAGGACGGCCTCGTTGCCCGCGAGACCGGCGGCCAGCGAGGCCGCGGTGAACAGGATGATACCGGCGATGAAGACCCGGCGCCGCCCGAGGATGTCGCCGGCCCGGCCGCCGAGCAGCAGCAGGCCGCCGAAGGCGAGGGTGTAGGCGTTGATGACCCAGGCAAGGTTGGTGCTGGAGAAGTCGAGGCTCTTCTGGAGCGAGGGCAGGGCCACGTTCACGATCGTCGCGTCGACGATGACCATCAGCTGACAGGCCAGGATGACCAGCAGGGTGATCGTGCCCGTGTTCCTGGCTTCGTCGCCGTGGACGGGTGGCGTTCCGGAGGTCTTGGCTTGGGGGGCCGACGAAGTCGACATGGGTGTCTCCGCGGAGTGATGATGCAAGAGCATCAGTGGACCATTTAAGGAACAGTGATGTTCACTATAGGGGTGCCGGAATACCTTCGCAACAGATTCCGGCCCGCCCCGAACCAGGAGGACGTGATGAGCGCAGTGGTCGACCGGGATTCGCAACTCGCGCGTGCCGCGAAGGACTCCGGGCACGCCGGAACCAGACGCCGGGGCGCCGTGCTGGAGAAGGCGATCTTCGAGGCGGTCTTCGAGGAGCTACGGAACGTCGGGTACGGCAGGCTGACGATGGACGGCGTCGCCAGCCGTGCGCGCACCGGCAAGGCGGGCCTGTACCGCCGCTGGGACAGCAAGGAGACACTCGTCCTGGACGCGCTGCGCAACGTGCTGCCGATCCCCGGCGAGCTGCCGACCGAGAGCAACGTGCGCGACGACATCCTGATGCTGCTGCGCTGCATGCAGACCGCCCTCAACTCCGCCCACGGCGCCGTGCTGCCGGCCGCCGCGGCCGATGTCGAGGGCGGGTGCGCCCGCACCGTGCGCGACTGCGTCATCCAGCCCTGCCGCGAGATGCTGATGCAGGCGCTCGACCGGGGTGCCGCCCAGGGAGAGGTCCGGCCCGGGGCGATCACCGCGACGATGGTGGGCATCGGGCCCTCCATGCTCGTCGGGCGGGTCGTCACCGACGGCGCGCCGATCCCCGACGAGTACGTCGTCTCGCTGGTCGACGACGTGCTGATGCCGCTGGTCAGGAGCTGACCGGGCGCCGCGGACCGGCCGGGGCGGCTCAGTCCTCGGCCGGCCGCGGCCGAGCCTCGCCGAACCAGTACCCGAGGGCGGCGCGCAGTCCGGGGCCGTCCGTGCCCTCCGGGTCGACGAAGGCCGCGTACCCGTCCGGCCGCACCAGGAGCACCCCCGCGGGCAGGCCGTCGGCGGGCCGGGCCTCGACCGCGTCCACCCGGTCCGCCCACGGCGCGGCGGTGCCGCCCGCCAGGCCCCGGCCCGAGGTGTCCAGGACCACACCGCGCGCCGCCTGCAGGGTGTGCGGGACGGTGGAGGGGCCGTCCGGGGTCTCCAGGTCCACGTGCGGCACCCGGCGCCCGAGCAGCGGGTGCGGCGGCGTGCCGTCCGGCACCGGGTAGCGGATGCCCAGCGCCGTCAGCACCTCCACCAGGTACTCCCGGACCTCCTCGAACTGCAGCAGGCCGGTGAACAGCTCCCGCAGCGGCAGGACGTCGTCCAGCGGGTGCAGCAGGGCCTCCTGGGCCTGGGTGTTGAGCGTGAGCCGGGCGCCGACCGGATGGCGCTCGGCGTGGTAGGTGTCCAGCAGGCCGGGCGGGGCCCAGCCCTGGACGGCCGCCGCGAGCTTCCACCCCAGGTTGACCGCGTCCTGCACGCCGGTGTTCAGCCCCTGCCCGCCGAACGGCAGATGGATGTGCGCCGAGTCCCCGGCGAGGAACACCCGGCCGGCGCGGTAGGTGTCGGCCAGCCGGGTCGCACTGCCGAAGCGCGACAGCAGGTGCCGCTCGCCGATCCGCACGTCGATGCCGATGACACGCTTGACCGCCTCCTCGAACTCCGCGGGCGCGACCGGCAGGTCGCGGCCGGGCGGGACGACGTCGAACTCCATCGTGGTGAGCCGGTGCACGCCCGGCTCCATCGGGATCTGCGCGAACAGCCCGCCCTGGGTGAGTTCGGGCATGTGGACGTTGCGGTCCGGGTCGATCAGCCGGACGTCGCCGGTGATGCCGTTGACGCTGGAGCCGGTGCCCGGGAAGCCGATGCCGGCGAGCTTGCGCACCGTGCTGGAGCCGCCGTCGGCGCCGACCAGGTACGCGCCCCGCAGCCGGTACGCGTCCTCCTCGGTGCGCACCTCGACGGTGACCCCGTCCTCGTCCTGGGTCATGCCGACCACCTCGTGGACCCGCCGCACGTCCGCGCCGAGCTTGAGCGCGTGCTGCTCCAGGCGCACCTCGATGTCCCGCTGCGGGACGCGCTTGGCGACCAGCGCCGGGTCGATGATGTCCTTCAGCTCCAGCAGGCCGAAGTTGTAGGTACGGGCCTGGCCGTACTCGTCGAACCAGTCCAGGCCGCGCTGGCGGAAGGTCTCCAGCGAACGGGCCTGGAGCGTCTGGGCTCGCGACCACTCCGGCGCCTCGGCGAGCCGGTCGAGGACGACGACCTCGACCCCGTGCAGGCGCAGCTCACAGGCCAGCATCAGGCCGGTGGGGCCTGCGCCGGCGATGACGACCGTACGACTCATGGTGGGACTCCTCTGATGTTCGCTGACGGGTCGCGGACGGCTCCGGGCCACCGGCGCCGGAACGGTCCGGTGTCGGGGCGGTCCGGTGTCGGGGCGGCCTCAGCGGGGCGGGCCGAGGAGGCGGCGACGGGCCCCCATGAGGGTGAGCAGGACGTCCAGGAGCGCGTGCGGCACTCCGTAGCCGCCGCGCATGCGCAGCACCGCCCGCACGTTCCACAGCCGGGTCTCCGCCACGTGCCGGGGCGAGGCGTGGACGTCGTCGTAGGTGTGCAGCCGCAGGGAGGGCAGGTTGGCGCGCAGCCGCTCGACGTCGCCAGCCGGGATGATCTCGTCGCGCAGGCTCACCGTGCACGCCACCGGGACGTCGAGCGCGGCGAGTTCCTCGTCCTTGAGCACCCAGCCGGCCAGCTCGGTCCCGAGTTCCCCGGCGGGCACCCCGGTCAGGTGCGCGAGGGTGTCGACGGTGATCCGGGGCAGCGCGCGCTGCCAGTCGGCGTCGGTGAAGAAGTCCTGGACCGGCGCGCCCGCCAGCACCAGCCCGCGCAGCCGCGGGTCGTGTCCCGCGGCGCGCAGCGCGAGGTGACCGCTGAAGCTCAGCGCCACCGCGTAGGTCTCCTCGACCTTGGCGCGGCCGGCGAGGGCGTCCAGCAGCGCGGGCAGCATCCGCCAGCTCTCGGCGTCGTAGCGAAGGGTGTTCGTGCCCGTGCCGGGGACCTCGGTGACCACCATCGCCATGCCGAGCCGGTCGGCCAGCGCCAGCAGCGGGGCCCACTGCTCCTTGATGCTGACGATCCCTCCGCAGACCAGCAGCAGCGGCCTCGGCTCGGTGTCGGACAGACCGGCGGCCCAGGCGCCGACGTCACCGCCGGGCAGTTGCACGTCGACCCGCTCGATACCCGGCTGGGTGCGCCGCCAGCGTTCGAACAGCTCGGCGCAGCGGTCGAGGGCGCGCTGCCGGGGCGGACCGTCGACGTACGGGAAGCGTGCCATCGCGTAGCTGCGGATCGCCTCCGGCAGCTTGCCCTCGAGTTCCAGCTCGTCGCCGTCGCGGGACCACTCGTGGACCCATGAGCCGGGGCCGTCCCCGTCGGAGGTGATCTGCGCCAGGACCCGCTCGTAGCGCTCGGCGGGGATGTTCTGCGCCTTGGCGTGCACCACGACGAACTGCTTGAGCTCGGTGACGTCGTTCATGCGGTGCCTCCGGGGGCGGCCTTGAAGGACTCCAGGTCCTCCTTGGTCTCGGTGAGGATGTCGGCCGCCTCGGCGCCGTCGATGACGCGGTGGTCGAAGGCGAGGCTCAGCCGCATGACCGGTGCGACGGCCAGCTCACCGCCGCGCACCACCGGGCGGTCGGCGATCCGGCCCACGCCCAGGGTGACCGGGGTGCCGCCCACCGAGTGGAAGCCGTCCACGGCCCGGTGGCCGAGGGAGGTCACCGAGAAGGTGCCCATCCGCTGGGCGCGCTTGCCCAGCGGGCGCACCGCCCGCCGGAAGGCGGCCTGCGCGATCGGGCGGGGCAGCTTGTGCAGCAGCGGCAGGCCCGCGTACTGGGGCAGCCGCTCGGGGTCGGAGTCGCGGTAGTGCTCCAGTTTGTCCTGGATCTCGTCGAGATCCGACCGGTCGAGGTCGGGCAGCACCGCGGAGAGCACGACCCGCTGCCCGCTCCAGGTCCTGTCCAGGGTGATCTTGCCGTGCGCCCCGGGGCTGGCCGCGACCTTCGGGAGCACCCCGCCGCCGACGGCGACATTGGCCTGCGGGTGGCGCACCATCACCCGGCCTGCGGTGTGCAGCACGTAGGCGATCACCGAGTGGCGCCGCCCGGTCTCCTCCGCCCGGTGACCGAGCACCCGTCCCATGTCCACCTCGGTGTCGAGGAACACCGGCGAGAAGGGGCGGATCTCCTCCAGGAAGTACAGCGTGTGCCGCCGCTGCCGCGGGACCTGGGCGCCCGTCACCTCGGGACCGCCGTACGAGCGATGACGTCCACTGTCGTTCCTTCCTGAGCGTCGTGGCTCTGTCCGTGCGGGGCGTGCGGCGGCGCGTGGGCATCCGCCCCGTCGTCCGCCCTCCCGCTCACGGTCGGCCCCACCCCTAAAGCCGGGCTTAGCAGTCGCTGCTGCGCCCGGCCGGGGCAGCGGGTCAGCCCACCTGCGAGAGCAGGGGCTGAAAGGTGCCGGTGAGGCCGAAGACGCCGGCGAGGATCTCGTACGAGCGCTTGCGGGCGGTGTGGTCGTGGATGAGGCTGAACGCCATCAGCTCGTCGGCGCCGGTCCGGGCCATGAAGTCCTCGGTCTTGCGGCGCAGGGTCTCCGGGCCGCCCACCAGGTGGCGGGCCAGACGGGAGGCCAGGAACTCGCGCTCGGCGTCGGTGTACGGGTACCCGGCGGCCTCCTCCGGGCTGGCGTACGGGCCGACGTAGCCCTTGCGCATGGTGATCGCGGCCAGCCCCAGGGTGGACCACAGCCGCTCGGCCTCGGCATCGGTGTCCGCGGCCACCAGCATCGAGGTGACGAGCGAGTACGGGCGCTCCAGCACGGCGGAGGGCTGGAACTGTTCGCGGTACAGCTCCAGCGAGGGAATACACGCGTCGCCGTTGAGGTGGGCGGCGAACGCGTACGGCAGGCCGAGGGCGGCGGCGAGCTGGGCGCTGGACGGGCTGCTGCCGAGGATCCACAGCGGCGGGTGGTTGTCGGCGGAGGCCGGCACCGCGCTGACCGGGCCGGCGCTGTCGAGGCCGCCGAAGTAGGACATGAGGTCGGTCAGCTGGCGCGGGAAGAGCGTTCCGTTGTGGGCGCCGGAGGGGCGTTCCAGCGCCTGCGCGGTCAGCGGGTCGACGGGGGCCCGGCCGATACCGAGGTCGATCCGCCCGGGGTGCAGGGCTTCCAGCAGGCCGAACTGCTCGGCGACCACCAGGGAGGAGTGGTTGGGCAGCATCACGCCGCCGGCGCCGACCCTGATCGACGATGTCGCGGAGGCTATCTGCCCGACCAGGACGGCGGGCGCCGAGCTCGCCTCCCCCGCGCTGTTGTGGTGCTCGGCCACCCAGTAGCGGTGGTAGCCGAGGCGGTCGGTGTGCTTGGCCAGGTCGAGGGAGTTGCGGATCGCGTCCACGGGCGTCGAGCCGGACGGCACCGGGGCGATGTCGAGGACGGAGAGCAGGAAGGAGGTGTCAGGCACGCCGGGTTCCGTTCGTTCGGGTCTTGGGTGTGGGTCATTGCGCGGGCAGGGACAGCGGTGGCCGCCGGCCGTCCGGACCGGGGGCGGCAGTGGGGGCCGGCAGGGGGTTCCAGGCGTCCTCCGCCCTGGGCAGGGCGGAGAGCAGCGCCTTGGTGTACGCGTGGGACGGCCGGTGGAAGACCTCGTCGACCGGGCCGCTCTCCACCAGCTCGCCGTCGCGCATGACCAGGACGCGGTCGCTGAGGTGGTTGACCACCCCGAGGTCGTGCGAGATGAAGAGCAGCGACAGGCCGAGGCGTTCTCGCAGGTCCCCGAACAGGTCGAGGATCTGGGCCTGCACGGACACGTCGAGCGCCGACACCGGCTCGTCGCACACCAGGACCTTGGGCCCGGGGGCTAGGGCCCTGGCGATGGCGACCCGCTGGCGCTGCCCGCCGGAGAGTTCGAGCGGACGGCGGTCGATCAGGAGGGGGTCGAGCCCGACCAGTTCGAGCAGTCCGGTGGCTTGGCCGCCGTCCCGGGACGGCAGCGCCTCGGCGACGATCCGCCGCACCGTCCAGCGCGGGTCGAAGGAACCGAGCGGGTCCTGCTGCACGAGCTGGATCCGGCCCCGCCGCTCGCGGCGCGCCCCCTCCGGGCGGCCGGACCACGGCTCGCCGAGCAGCCGTACCTCGCCGTGGTCGGGGGCCAGCAGGCCCATGACGATGCGCGCCACGCTGGTCTTCCCCGAGCCGGACTCGCCGACCAGGCCGAGGGTCTCCCCCTCGTGCAGGACGAACGAGACGTCCCGTACGGCGGTGTGGCGGCCGCGGCCGGTCGTCCGGAAGGACTTCGCCAGCTCCGACACCTCCAGCACCGGTGTGCCGGCTGCCTGCGCCGGGGCCCGGCGCACGGTCGGCGGCGGTGTCCAGGGCGCGTCCAGGCGCAGGCAGCGGGCGGTGTGGCCGGGTCCGGCCGCGACCGGTGCGGGCGGCTCGGTACGGCAGAGGTCGGTGGCCAGCGGGCACAGCGGCGCGTAGTGGCAGCCCCCGGCGCCCCGCGGTCCGGCGGTGTCCGGGGCCGCCGGCTCCGTGCGTGCGGGTCCCGCCAGCCGGTGGCCGCGGGTGTCGCCCGCGGGGACCGCCGCGAGCAGCCGACGGGTGTACGGGTGCGCCGGGGAGCGCAGCACCTCGCCGGTGGGGCCCTCCTCGACCACCCGGCCGGCGTGCACCACCATCACCCGGTCCGCCAGCCGCGCGACCACCGCGAGGTCGTGGCTGATCAGCAGGACCGCGGTGCCGGCGCGCTTCCGGGCTGCCAGCAGGTCCAGGATGCGGGCCTGGACGGTGACGTCCAGCGCGGTGGTCGGCTCGTCGGCGATGAGCACCTCCGGGCCGGCGGCCAGCGCGGAGGCGATCAGCGCACGCTGGCGCTGGCCGCCGGAGAGCTGGTGGGAGTACTGCCGGGCCCGGCGGGGCGCTTCGGGCAGCCCGACCTCCTCCAGCAGCGCCACCGCGCTGTCCCACAGCTGCCGCCGCGGTGCCGGCCGGTGGTTGCGCAGCGTCTCGGCGACCTCGTGGCCGACCCGCCGCAGCGGGTCGAGCGAGACCAGCGCGTCCTGCAGCACCAAGCCGATCCGCCCGCCGCGCACACTCCGCCACTCACGCTCGGGCAGCGCCCGCAGGTCGGTGTCGCCCAGCTCCAGCCGGTCCGCGGTGACGGTGGCGGTCGGGCCGACCAGGCCGAGCAGAGCCCGTGCGGTGACGCTCTTCCCGGAGCCCGACTCCCCGACGATGGCGAGGCATTCGCCGGCGTGCAGGCTGAAGCCGAGGTCGTGCACGGCCACGGTCGGGCCGTGCGGTCCCGGGAAGGTGACCCGCAGCCCCTCGACGGCGACCAGCGGGACGGGGGTGTCAGTGTCAGGCACCGGGACTCCGCCCTTCGAAGCGCCGGCGCAGATCCCGGCCGACGACGTTGATGGTGAGCACCGTGACGGTGACGGCCACGCCCGGCAGGACCGCCGGGGCCCAGGCGATGTCCAGGAGGTCCCGGTTCTGCGAGAGCATCGCGCCCCACTCGGGACTCGGCGGCTTCGGCCCGAGTCCGAGGAAGCTCAGCGACGATCCGGCGATGATGGCGGTGCCGACACCGACCGTCGCGAACACCAGCAGCGGCGGAACGGCGTTGGGCAGCAGATGGCGCAGGTAGATCCAGGCCCGGCGGCGGCCCAGCACGGTGGCTGCCTGGACGTATCCGGAGTCCCGGATGACCAGGGCCTGGCCGCGGGCGAGCCGGGTGAAGCCGGGGGTCAGGGAGCAGCCGATCGCCAGGACGGCGTTCCGGGTGCCGGGGCCGAGCATGGCGACCACCAGCAGTGCCAGGAGCAGGCCGGGGAAGGCCAGCAGGATGTCGGTCACCCGCATCACGATCTCGTCCACCACCCGGCCGCCGGCGGCGGACAGCACCCCGAGCAGCGTGCCGGCGACGACCGCGATGCCGGTGGCGCCCAGGCCGACGGCCAGTGAGGGACGGGCGCCGTGGACGATCCGGCTGTAGAGATCCTGGCCCAGTTCGTCGGTGCCGAGCAGATGCGCCTTGCTCGGGCCCTTCAGCGCGTCCAGCGGCTGGACGGCGTCCGGGGCCTGGTGGGCCAGCAGGCCGGGCCAGAGCACGGCCACCGCCAGCAGCGCCAGTACGGCCCAGGCGACGATTACGGTGACGGGCGGGCGGCGCCCGGTGACCCGGCTGCGGACCTGTCCGCGGGTGCGGATTGCGGTCAGGGCGCTCATGCCGGGCCTCCGAACTGCGGGCGGGGACGGTGGGCGCGGCCCCGGGCCAGGACCAGCAGGCCGCGGCGCAGCGCGGCGAGTTCGGTGCGGGGATCGCCCTCGACGACCAGCAGGTCGGCTTCCAGACCGGCCCGCAGCCGTCCCGTCCGGTGGCCTATGCCCAGGGCGTCGGCGGCGGAGGAGGTAGCGGCGGCCAGGACGGCGGTGTTGTCGAGGCCGGCGCGCGCGAACCACTCCAGGCCGTCGACGTAGCGGCCGAATCCGGCGCCGGGGATGCCGGCGTCCGTCCCGGCCAGCAGCCGCACCCCCTGCTCGTACTGGTGCGTGACCAGGTCGAGCCAGGGCTGCACGCCGCTCTCACCGATGCGCCGGACGGACTCGGAGAGTACGGAGCTGAACGTCGGACAGACCGCGATGCCGTCGGCGGCGATCTGCTTGATCAGCTCGGCGGCGGCCCCGTCGGGCCCGCGGACGGCGCCGGGCGGCGGCATGAACGAGCAGTGCTCCAGTGTGTCGACCCCGGCGGCGAGGGCGGTCTTCACCCCGGCCGTGCCGTGCACGTGGGCGGCGACCTGGCGCCCGAACCGGCGGGCCTCCGCCACGGCCACCCGCACCTCGGACTCGGTGAACTGGGCGGTCCACGGGGCGGGTCCGTCGGGGGTGAGGCCGCCACCTGTTGCCATCACCTTGATGACGTCGGCGCCGGCCTGCACGTTGCGCCGGACCACCGCCCGGATCTCCTCCGGCCCGTCGGCCTGGCCGCCGAAGTACCAGCAGTGCCCGCCGGTCACGGTGACCGGCGCGCAGGCGGCCAGCACGCGCGGGCCGGGCAGCTCTCCGCGGGCGACAGCGTCGCGCAGCGCCACCGCCAGTCCGCCGCGGTCGCCGAGGTCGCGCACCGTGGTGACGCCGCTGTCCAGCAGCTCCTGGGCGCGTCCGGCCATCGCCAGCAGCAGGGTGCGGTCGTCGGAGGCGTCCAGCCGGGCCACCGCGTCGCTCTCCCCGCTCAGCGCGAGGTGCACATGGCAGTCGATCAGCCCGGGGAGGACGGTCGCCCCGGGGAAGTCGTGGACGGGCGTCTGCGGCGGGGCCTGGCGGCGGATCTCCTGGTACGTCCCCACGGACTCGATCCGCCCGTCGGCCACCAGCACCGCCCCGTCGGCGATGGCCTCGTCCACCGGGTCGGGCACCACCAGCTCCGCGTGGAGGATGTGGGCTGTCACAGCTGCGCCTCTCTCAGTCGGGGATCGACGACGCGGTAGAGCAGGTCGACGACGAGGTTGATCAGCACGAAGGCCAGGGCCGAGATGACGACCACGCCGGTGACCATGGGCAGGTCCCGGCCGGAGATGGCGGTGGCCATGACCCGGCCCAGGCCCTGCCGGGTGAACACGGTCTCGATCACGACCGCGCCGCTGAGCAGGGTGCCGACCGCCCAGCCGGAGAGCGTCACCAGCGGGATGAGCGCGTGCCGCAGCGCGTGCCGGGTCAGCAGCGCCGAACGGCTGGTGCCCCGCGCCATGGCGCTGAGGGCGAACGGCTCGCGCAGCACGTTCTCCATGCCCTCGCGCAGTACCTGGGCGAACGGCCCGACCATGCCGGCCGCCAGGGTGAGGGCGGGCAGCACCAGGCCGTCCAGCCCCGTCCCGCCGGTGGCGGGGAACAGGTGCCACCGGAAGGAGAAGAGCGTCAGGAGCAGGATGCCGACCCAGAAACTCGGGCTGGAGCTGAGCACCAGCTCGCCGGTGGAGGACAGCGCCCGCAGCCACGGCCGGCGCCCGGCAGTGGCCAGGGCCAGCAGCAGCGCGAGACCGAGAGCGAGGACGAAGCCGGCCAGGGCCAGCTGGACGGTGGGCCCGAGCTGGTCGCGGATGACATCGCTGACATCGGCGTTGAGCTGGAAGGAGTGGCCGAGGTCGCCGCGGACGAGGTGACCGAGGAAGTCGCCGTAACGGACGATCAGCGGGTCGTCCAGGCCCAGGTCGGACCGGACCTGGGCGACGGACGCCGGGGTGGCGGCCGTCCCTCCCAGGACGATCTGGACCGGGTCGCCGGGTGCCAGCTGCAGCGCGCCGAACGCGAGGGTGGCGGCGCCGAGCAGCACCAGCACGGACAGCGCCAGCCGGCGGGCCAGCCACCGCAGCGTGCCCGTCACTGACCCCTCCCCTTCGACACGTCGTAGAAGAGCGGGAAGCCGGTGGCGTCGGAGCGCAGCCCGGTCACGTCCTTGGCGAGCCCGATGAGGTAGTTGGGGACGTACACCGGCATGACCAGGGCGTGCTGGACCACGTAGTCCTGGACCTTGACGTACAGGGCGTTGCGGGCCTCACCGGCCGGTGCGCCGGCGGCGCTGCTCAGCCATCCGTCCAGCTGCGGGTCGGAGACCTGGAGGACGTTCATGCCGCCCTTGGTCGGGACCTGGTCCGATGCGAACAGGGTGCGCAGGATGTCGGGCTCGGCCCGGATGGTGCTGGAGTCCCAGATGTCGGCGTCAGCGGACATCACGCGCGTGGTGTAGCTGCCGGTGTCCAGGCCCTGGCGGTCGATCTCGATGCCGACCTTCTTGGCGTCGGCGACGATGCCCTGACCGAGGATGTCCCGCTGCTCGCGCAGCAGTTGGGTGGCGAACGGCCATGCGAGGGTGAGCCGCTTGCCGTCCTTGACCCGGTAGCCGGCGGAGTCCTTCTGCTTCCAGCCGGCCTCGTCGAGCAGCTGGTTGGCCACGGCCGGGTCGTAGGTCCAGCTCTTCTCCAGGTCCTTGGCGTAGCCGACGGTGCTGGGGCCGAGCACGCTCCAGGCGCGGGTGTACTGCTTGAAGTACACGCTGGAGACGAGCTGGTCGAGGTCGATCGAGCGCTGCAGCGCGGTACGGACCTTCTCGTCGGCGAGCGGGCCGCGGTTGCTGTTGAAGTGCAGGGTGTACACGCCGCCGGGCGCGTCCGTCTTGACGACCTGGTACTTCGGGTTGGCCCTCACCCCCGCCGCGCGGGAGGGCGACAGATCGGCGATGCCGTCGAGCTGGCCGCTGGTCAGCGCGCCGATGCGGACGGAGTCCTCCTGGATGAACTGGAAGCTGATGCCGTCGAGGTGGGCCGCGCCGGTGTGCTGGGCGGAGGCCGGGCCCCAGGCGTACGCGGGGTTCTTGGTCAGGTCCACGCGCTGCTTCTTCGTCCAGTCCGCGAAGCTGAACGGGCCCGAGCCGATCGGGTGGGCGCATATCTCGCCGGCGTCCCGCTTGAGCGAGGCGGGCGACTGGATGCCCAGGTAGGCGGTGCTGAGGGCCTGGAGGATCGGGGTGTACGGGCGGGACAGGCGTATCCGCACGGTGTGCGGATCGACGACGTCCGCGCCGGCGAACGGGCCGAGCAGGCCGACGGCGTACTGGGACTTGGTCCTGGGATCGACGGCGTGGTCGAGGGTCGCCTTGACGGCGGCGGCGTCCAGCGGTGTGCCGTCCTGGAAGACCACCCCGGAGCGCAGGTGGAAGGTGTAGGCGGTGCGGTCCTTGGAGATCTCCCAGCTCTGGGCCAGCCAGGGCTTGACCGTCCCGTCGGACGTGAAGTCGACCAGCGAGTCGAAGACGTTGCGGTCGATCAGTGCAGCCACGTCCAGCGGCGTGACCTGCGGATCCAGGCAGGACGGCTCGGTCTCGAGGGCGAACTTGAGGGTGCCGCCGGCGGTGGTCCCGGACGAACTGGTCGATCCGGAGCTGCCCCCTCCGCAGGCCGCCGCCGCGGGGGCGAGGAGCAGGACGGCCGAGGCGAGCAGGGCCGCGTATCTCGGCCGGCCGTGCCGGCCTCCATGTCTGCGCGTGCTCGCGCGGGTGGGCACGGTCGGGCTGTGGGGACTCGGGGTGTGGGGATAGCGCAAGGTTCCGTCTCCTCGTGCGCGTGGCTGGTGGATGAGAGCGCCGCAGGGTCGTCCCGACGGTGCCGGCGGTTCGTGGCGGCACTCTGTCCCCGGCCTCTAAAACGGGCCTTAACAGGCCAGGCGCGAACGGGGGCGCGAACGAGGGGCAGACGTGCGCGGGTGTCGGGTGCGGGCACGGAGGGGTCAGCTCGCGCGCAGGAGGTCCAGTCGGCCGTCGTCCAGCAGGATCGAGCGCTGGAGGTCGCGCAGCGCCCGGCCGGGCTCGATGCCCAGCTCGGAGTTGAGGGTGCTGCGGACGTTGGCGTAGACCCGCAGCGCGTCGCTCTGCCGCTCCGAGCGGTACAGGGCCAGCATCAACTGCCGGTGGAAGGCCTCGCGCAGCGGGTGCTCGGCCGTCAGGCTGTAGAGCTGGCCGACCAGTTCGCGATGGCAGCCGAGTTCGAGGTCGGCGTCCGTCCGCATCTCGATGCACTCGAGCCTGGCCTCTTCGGCCCAGGCCGCGAAGGAGTTGACGGTCTGGCCGTGCCGCAGCTCGCTGAGCACCGGGCCGCGCCACAGCGTCAGCGCCTGGCCCAGCACCGCGGAGGCCTCCTCGTGGCGGTTCCGCTTCATCGCGGTGCGGCCACGGGCCACCAGCTGCTGGAACTCGTGGACGTCCAGCGTGTCGTCGCCGAGGCTCAGCAGATAGCCGGGCGAGTGGGTGGCGATCGGGTTCTCGGGCCGGTCGGGCCGGTCGAGGAACTTGCGCAGCTGCGAGACGTACACATGGAGAGCGGCGGTCGCCCTCCTGGGGGCCTGCTCGCCCCACAGCTCCGCGGTGAGGTGGGACACGGTCACCACCTGGTCGACGCGGATCAGCAGGACGGCCAGTAATGTCTCGATCTTGCGTGCGGACACGGCGGAGACTGCTTCCCCGTCGCGCACCCGCAGACTTCCCATGATTTCGTAGCGCATCGAAGATTCCCCGTCTCTTCGTCCAGCTTTCGGGACGCGCCCTCCCGGACGCCCTTCAGCGCGAGAGGCTCTGGTACTGCCCGTCGTGGTAAAGCAACGGACGGCCGTTCTCGCGGTACTCGGTGTGCCGTGGCTCGGCGATCACGAGCGTGTGATCACCGGCGGACACCCGGTCGACCACCCGGCAGACCAGGAGTGCGAGCACGTCCGACAGCACCGGTACGCCGTAGGGCCCCGGCTGCCACGCGGTGGGCGCGGCGAAGCGGTCGATGCCGCTCCGGGCAAAGGTCGCGGCGACTTCGCCCTGCTCCTCGGTGAGCAGGTGAACCGCGACGTGGTCGGCTGTCGCGAACGCGGGCCAGGAGGAGGCGGTACAGCCGAGCCCGAAGGACAGCAGCGGTGGATCCGCGGACAGGGACACCACCGATGTGGCCGTGAATCCGGCCGGTGCCTCACCACTGGTCGTCACCACTGCTACTCCAGTGGCGTGGTGCCGGAGCACCCGTCGGAAGACAGCACCGCTCACTGGTGCGTACATCACCACTTTCCCTCAATTCGTAGCGCACATGACAATGCCCTGCTATTCCCAGCAGGGCATCGTCGCCTGTGACTTCAGCTTCTCTCGGACCCCGGTGGTCCCACATCTGCGAAACTACTTACGTACCGGTGTGATCTGAGTAACCTTCGCTCCGCCCCGGTGGTCAGCCGGCGGCGAGTTCCTTGCCCAGATGGGCGACCAGCCCGGCGGGCGTCGGGTGTTCCAGCACCACCACCGGGGGCAGCTCCAGCGCGGTGGCTTCGCACAGCCGGTTGCGCAGTTCGAGGGCCGTGAACGACGAGAACCCGCTGTCGACGAAGGACAGCCCGAAGTCCAGACCGTCCGGGTCGCCGTGGCCCAGCACCTCGGCGGCCAGGCCGCGCACCAGATCCTCCAGCACCTCCCGCCGGCCGTCCTCGTCCAGAGCGCCCAGCCGCTCCCGCAGCCGGGCCGCGGCTCCCCCGGCCGAGGGCTCCCCCGGCGCGGCCGCCGGCGCCGGCCCGGCCTCCGCCAGCGCCGCCAGCAGCGGGACCGGCCCGTCCTCGGCGAGCGCGGCCCAGTCGAGGTCCAGCAGCGCCTGCGGGACGGCGACGCCCGACAGATCGACCCGGCCCAGCAGCGGTTCGGCTTCTGTCTGCCGAAGCCCCGGACGCACCCAGTCCTCCTCGCCCGTCCACGGGCCGCGGACCACCACCGTCCCGGGGAGCCCGGCGGCCCGGCGTCGCGCCACCGCTGCCTCCGCGTACGCGGCTCCGGCCGCCTCACCTGCGGTGCCCGGCTCGCCCAGCACGCCGACGGTACGCGCGAACAGCAGGAAGACGTCCAGGTCCAGCCCGGCCGTCGCCTCCTCCAGCGCGCGCAGCCCGGCGACGGGCCGGCTCAGACGCACCAGCCTGCCCTGGCGGTTGCCCGGGTCCGCTTCGCGCGGCCCGCCACCGGTGTGGATCACCGCGGTCACCGGCTCCTGCGGCGGAGCGGCGGCCAGCAGCGCGGCCAGCACACCCGGCTCCGCCGGGCCCCCCGATCCGGTCGCCACCGCCACGCCCGCCGCGGCCAGTTCCGCCGCCAGCGCCTCGCCGGGGGCGGACGTCAGCAACAGCCTGCGGGCGCCGAGGCCCACCAGCCAGCGCACCACCGGGTCCGGCCCCTCGCCCGCCACCAGCACGGTTCCGCCCGGCCGCCACGCCGCCGCCGCGGATCCCTCCGTCCCGGGTGCCCGGACCAGCCGCCGGGCGAAGACGCCGTCCGGGCGGACCGCCAGCTGGTCGATGCCCGGCGCCTCCCCGGCCAGCACCCGGGCCAGCCGGCGCTCGGCCGCCTCGTCCGGCGCACCCGCCACGTCGATCTGGCCGCCCGCGTGCAGCCGCGGCTCGGTGAAGGCCGCCGTCATCACTCCCTGTGCCAGGGCCTGCTCCACGTCCGGGGTCTCGCCGGCCACCGACACCGCGCCCGAGGTGACGCACCACAGGGGCACGTCGAGGGACATCTCGCCCATCTGGTGCTCCAGCATCAGGGAGGTCACCAGGCCGCCCGGCAGAGACGGCTCCCACGGGTGGGCAGCGGTGTCCAGCGCGAGCAGCGAGAGCACGCCGGTGATCTGCACCCGCTCCGCCTCGACGGCGGTCACCAGCCGTTCCAGCATCACCGCGGGCTGGTCGTGGGCGCGCCCCAGCTCCACCCGCACCACCTTGCCGCCGCCGGCGGCCAGCACCCGCTCCGCGGCCGCCGCCCAGGGGTGGCCGGCCGCCGCCTCCGGGACGACCAGCAGCCAGTCGCCCGAGGGGCCCGCCGTACCGCTGTCCACCGTCGGCTGCCACCCGAGCCGGTAGCGCCATCCGGCGCTGCGCCGCCGGCCGGACAGGGCGGGGAGCAGCCGCTCCAGCGCCTCCCGGCCCGCCGCGTCCAGCCCGAGGGTCGCCGCCAGGCCCGCGGTGTCCCCGCCGTCCACCAGGCCCCAGAAGCCGTCGTCCTGCGACTCCGCCGCCTCCGCCTGCCGGCGCGGCGCGTCCAGCCAGTAGCGCCGCCGCTGGAACGCGTACGTCGGCAGCTCCGCGCGCAGGTCCCGCGCGGGCTCCGGCAAGCCGGCCCTCCAGTCCACGGCTCCGCCGCGCACCCACACCTGGGCGAGCGCGTTCTGCACCGACACCGGCTCGGGGCGGTCGCCGCGCAGCAGTGGTGCGAGCAGCGCCGGATCGGCTGCCAGGGCGTCCCTGACGATCGCGGTGAGCACCGCGTCGGGCCCCAGCTCCAGGAAAGCGTTCACGCCGCGGTCCGCCAGGAAGCGCACGCCGTCCAGGAACCGCACCGTGCCGCGGATCTGCTGCGCCCAGTACTCCGGCGAGCGCAGTTGCTCCACGGTCGTCGCCACACCCGTGACGTTGGAGACCACCGGGATCGACGGCTCGCGGAAGTCCAGCCGCGCGACGGTCTGCCGGAACTCCTCCAGCACGCCGTCCATGTGCGCCGAGTGGAAAGCGTGGCTGACCTTCAGCCGCTTGGTGCGCCGCCCCGACGACCGCCACCGGGCGGCCACCTCGGCCACCGCCACGGCGTCACCGGACACCACCGTCGCCTGGGGGCCGTTGACCGCGGCGACCGCGAGCACGCCCTCGGAGCCGGCCAGCAGCGCCAGCGTCTCCTCCTCGGTGGCCTGGAGCGCCACCATCGCCCCGTCGGCCCGTGCGGACTGCATCAACCGGCCGCGGACCGCAACGAGTTCGGCCGCGTCGTCGAGGGAAAGCACCCCGGCGGCATGGGCCGCCGCCACCTCGCCCACCGAATGACCGAGCAGATAGTCCGCGGTGACGCCGCGGTGCTCCAGCATCCGGTACAGCGCCGTCTCGACCGCGAACAGCGCGGCCTGCGCGTAGTCGGTCCGGTCGAGCAGTGCCGCCTCGGGCGAACGCGGCGCTGCGAACAGCACGTCGAACAGCGGGTGTTCCAGGTGTCGGTCCAGCCGCTCCGCCACTGCCTTCAGCGCGCGGGCGAAGACCGGCTCCTCCGCGGCCAGTTGACGCCCCATGCCGAGCCGCTGGCTGCCCTGCCCGGTGAACAGGAAGGCGGTCGCGCCGTCCGGGCGGCCGTGGCCGTGCCCTTCGACGACGCCGGGGCCGGCGCCGTCCCGGGCCAGCGCCCGCAGCGCGCTCAGCCGCCGGTCGCGGTCGGCCGCCACGACGACCGCGCGGTGGTCGAGTTCCGCCCGGCCCGCGAGCACTCGGGCCACCTCGGCCTCGGTGACGTCCTCCCGCCCTGCGACGTACTCCGCCAGCCGCCCGGCCTGCTCGCGCAGGGCCGCCGCGGAACGCGCCGACAGCGGCCAGGCCGGAGCCGCGCCGGTCCCTTCCCGCTCGCCGTCGTCGGTGACCGCCGGGGCCTCCTCGACGATCACATGGGCGTTGGTGCCGCTGATCCCGAACGAGGACACCCCCGCCCGGCGCGGACGCCCCGCGTCCTCCCACGGCGCCGGCTCGGTGAGCAGCTCGACCGCCCCTGCCGTCCAGTCGACCTGCGCGGAGGGCGCGTCGACGTGCAGGGTCCTCGGCAGCGTCCGGTGGCGCATCGCCATCACCATCTTGATGACTCCCGCGACACCGGCCGCGGCCTGGGTGTGGCCGATGTTCGACTTGATCGACCCCAGCCGCAGCGGCCTGTCCTGCGGCCGCCCCTGCCCGTAGGTGGCCAGCAGGGCCTGCGCCTCGATCGGGTCGCCGAGCGTCGTGCCGGTGCCGTGCGCCTCCACGGCGTCCACATCGGCCGGTTCCAGCCCCGCGTCGGCCAGCGCCTGCCGGATCACCCGTACCTGGGACGGCCCGTTCGGCGCGGTCAGCCCGTTGGAGGCGCCGTCCTGGTTCACCGCCGTCCCGCGGATCACCGCGAGCACCGGGTGGCCGTTGCGCTGCGCGTCCGACAGCCGCTCCAGCAGGAGCAGCCCGGCCCCCTCCGAGAAGCCGGTGCCGTCCGCGGAGTCCGCGAAGGACCGGCAGCGGCCGTCCGGAGAGAGGCCGCGCTGCCGGCTGAACTCCACGAACAGCCCCGGGGTGGACATCACCGCCACCCCGCCCGCCAGTGCCAGGTCCGTCTCACCCTGCCGCAGCGACCGGCTCGCCAGGTGCATCGCCACCAGCGAGGACGAGCACGCGGTGTCCAGCGTCACCGCGGGCCCCTCCAGCCCGAAGGTGTACGACACCCGGCCGGACGCGACACTGCCGGCGCTGCCGTTGCCGAGGAACGCCTCGTACTCCTCCGGGGCCTGCCCGAAGCGGCCCGCGTAGTCGTCGTACATCACGCCCGCGAAGACGCCCGTCCGGCTGCCGCGCAGGGACGCCGGATCGACCCCGGCCCGCTCGAACGCCTCCCAGGCCGTCTCCAGCAGCAGCCGCTGCTGCGGGTCGGTCGCTATCGCCTCGCGCGGGCTGATCCCGAAGAACGCCGGGTCGAAATCGCCCGCGTCGTGCAGGAACCCGCCCTGGCGGGTGTACGACGTACCGGCGCGATCCGGATCCGCGTCGTACAGCGCCTCCAGGTCCCAGCCGCGGTCCGCCGGGAAGCCCCCGACCGCGTCGACCCCGCCGTCGACCAGGCGCCACAGCTCCTCCGGGCTGCCGACCCCGCCCGGGAAGCGGCAGGCCATGCCGATGACCGCGATCGGCTCCTGCCGTCCGGCCTCCAGCTCGACCAGCCGCTGACGGGTCTTCTGCAGATCGGCCGTCACCCACTTGAGGTACTCGACCAGCTTGTCCTCGTTGCTCTCTGCCATGCTGCACAGCCCTCCGGGCGACGTTCGACGGGTCTGTCTGCTGTTCGGTCTGCGTGCGGTCCGGTCAGCTGCCGGCCCGGCCGAGCTGGATGTCGATGAAGTCGAAGATCTCGGCGGCCGAGGCGTCCCGGAGCCGGGCCTCGGCGTCCTCCTCCTCGGGCGCGGCCGGGCCCTGCGCCTCGTTCCATTTCAGCAGGACGTTCTGAAGCCGCGCTGTGATCGCCCGCCGGGTGTCCGGCTCCGACGGCGCCACCACGGCCAGGCTCGCCTCCAGCCGCTCCAGCTCCGCCATCGCCGCCGCGACCGCGGCCTCCGCCGGGTCGACCGGCTCCGGGGCGACCGAGTCCCGGACGAACGCGGCGAGCGCGGCCGGCGTCGGGTAGTCGAAGACCAGTGTCGCGGGCAGCTTCAGCCCGGTCGCCGCGTTCAGCCGGTTGCGCAGCTCGACCGCCGTGAGCGAGTCGAAGCCGAGTTCCTTGAACGCCCGGTCCGCGTCGACGCCGTCGGATTCCGCGTGTCCCAGCACCGCGGCCACCAGGCCCCGCACCAGGTCCAGCACCAGCGCCGTCTGGCCCGCCGCGTCCAGCCCGGCCAGCCTCGCCGGCGTCAGGGCCGAGGACTCCGCGGCACCCCTGCGGCGCGCCTGCACCAGCCCGCTCAACAGCGCCGGGAGCGTTCCCTCGACGCCCCGGGCGTGCAGCGCCGGACGGCTCAGCTCCACCGCCACCAGCGCCGCACGGTTCCCGCCCGCCGTACGGTCCAGCGAGCGGTCGAACAGCTCCAGGCCCGCCTCCGCCGACAGCGGCAGCAGACCGCTGCGCTCCACCCGGGCCAGGTCCGCGGCGTCCAGGTGACCCGTCATCCCGCTCTCCTGCTCCCACAGTCCCCAGGCCACCGCGGTCCCGGCCAGCCCGCCGGCTCGCCGGTGCCGGGCCAGCGCTTCCAGGAAGGCGTTCGCCGCGGCGTAGTTCGCCTGGCCCGCGCTGCCGCTCACCGCGGCGAAGGAGGAGAACAGCACAAAGGCGGCGAGGTCCAGACCCTCCGTCAACTCGTGCAGGTGCTGGGCCGCGTCGGCCTTCGGGCGCCACACGGTCTCGAAGCGGTCCGGCGTGAGTGACTCGAACACCCCGTCGTCCAGCACACCCGCCGCGTGCACCACCGCGGTCAGCGGGTGCGCGGCCGGCACGGACGCGACGATCCCCGCCAGTACGTCGCGGTCGGCCACGTCCCCCGCGACGAGTTCCGCCGAGGCGCCGAGCGCGCTCAGGTCCTCCAGCAGCTGTCCGGCGCCCGCGGCGTTCGGCCCACTGCGGCTGATCAGCAGCAGCCGGCGAACGCCGTGCTCGGCCGCCAGATGCCGGGCGACCAGGGCGCCCAGCGCACCGGTCGCCCCGGTCACCAGCACGGTGCCCTCCGGATCGAGTCCGGCGCCGGCCGGCGCCGTCGCCGCGCCCTGCTCCGGCACCACGGCCGCCAGCCTCGGCACGTACGCGAGCCCCTCGCGCAGCGCGAGTTGCGACTCCCCCACCGCCAGGGCCGCCGGAACGGCCTCCAGGCTCGCAGCGCCGCCGTCCACGTCCAGCAGCACGACGCGGTCGGGGTGCTCGGACTGCACCGACCGCAGCATGCCCCACAGCGGCGCGTGAGCGAGGTCCGGCACATCCTCCGCCGCACCGACGCCGATCGCCCTCCGGGTCACCACGACCAGCCGCGCGGCGGTCAACGCCGGTTCGCCCAGCCACTCCTGGACCAGAGCCAGCATCTCGTACGCGGCCGGGCGGGCGCCCTCGAAGCCTTCCGGCCCCTGCCCGCGCGGGACTCGGGTGACGAACACGGTGTCCGGTGCGGGTGCGCCCGCCGCCACGGCCGCACGCAGCTCGGCGAGGTCCGCGAAGGCCGGCGCCGCGCCGAGCACGGCAGCCAGGCCGAGCGGGTCCTCCCCGAGGACGGCCGACAAGCCGGCCCCGGCGCCCCCGTCCGCCCGCGCGGGCACCCAGTCCACCGCGTACAGCGGGTGGGCGGCGGGGCTGAGCGCGGCGAGCTGGGCGGTGGTCGTCTCGCGGACGGTGAGGGCGTCGGCGGTGATGACGGGGGTGCCGGTGGGGTCGGTGGCGGTGAGGGCGTGGGTGTTCTCGCCGGTGGTCGTCCAGTGGACGTGCAGGGTGGTCGCGCCGGTGGCGTGGAGGGTGACTCCGCTCCATGCGAACGGCAGCAGTACGGACGGCTTGGCCCCACCCTGCGCGGCGGCGTTCTCCTCCTCGGTGAGCAGGAGGGCGTGCAGAGCCGCGTCGAGGAGGGCCGGGTGGATACCGAACGCGCCGGTGGTGTCGGTGGCGGTGTCGTCGGCGGGCAGGTTGATCTCGGCGGAGACGTCCCCGTTGTGGTGGCGCCAGGCCGTTTGCAGGCCCTGGAACAGCGGCCCGTACTCGTAACCCCGGGCGGCGAGACGCTCGTAGAGACCGTCCACATCGACGGGTTGGGCGTCGGTGGGAGGCCATGCCGACGCGTGCTCGGCCACTTCCGCGGTCTGGGTGGTGAGGCGGCCGGTGGCGTGCCGGGACCAGGGGCCGTTCCCGTCGTCGGGCCGGGAGTGCACGGCCAGCGTGTAACCGCCGTCGTCGGGGGTGAGGGTGGCCTGCAACTGGACGGCCTGGCCTTCGGTGATCACCAGTGGTGCGTGCAGGGTGAGGTCTTCGAGGTGTCCGGCGCCGACACGGTCGCCGGCTGCGACGGCCAGGTCGACGAACGCGGTGCCCGGCAGCAGCACACTGCCCAGCACCATGTGATCCGCCAGCCACGGCTGAGCCGCGAGAGACAGCCTGCCCGTGAGAACCGCACCACCCTCATCCGCCAGATCCACCGCCGCACCCAGCAGCCCGTGCCCGGCCACAGCCAGACCGAGACCGGCGGCATCACCGGCAACCGCGGGGGCTTCGAGCCAGTACCGCTGCCGCTGGAACGCATACGTCGGCAGATCAACAGTCCGGCCACCGCTCAG
>NZ_JBSGHL010000031.1:0-93634 GCF_053604375.1 Streptomyces sp. NPDC004031
TGAGTTCTCAAGGAACGGAAGCTTCCTTCGAGACCGTTTCACCGGCCCCTCCGGGCTTTCCCTTCGTTGTGTTCCGACTCTATCAGAAGATTTTCCGTCGGAATTACCACCCGTTTTCCGAGCACACACGTTTCCGTGGGTTCTCGTTGAAGCGGTCGTGCCAACCTACTGGACGGCTCTGCACGGAGCAAATCGGGGGTAGGGATCCGGACGGGCGTGCGGACGGTACGCCTCAGGCGGAATCACCACTTGGCATGACTTAGGCTGCTGTGGCGGCTGGCCGTCCGGTGACAGGCAGTGACGGCTCTTGATACTCCGCGTCTAGGAGGCTTCCTCATGACGACCGTTTCGTCTCCCCTCGCCGGCCGGGCCATCGGGCTCGCGGCTGTGCCGGACCCCGTGTTCTCCGGAGCGATGGTGGGTCCGGGCACGGCGATCGACCCGGTGCGCGAGCCCGGTGAGGCGGTGGCTCCGGTGGACGGCGTGATCGTCTCCCTGCACCCGCACGCCTTTGTCGTGGTGGACGACGAGGGGCACGGGGTGCTGACCCATCTTGGCATCGACACCGTCCAGCTCAACGGTGAGGGTTTTGAACTGCTCGTGGCCAAGGGTGACACCGTCGCCCGCGGTGACGCGGTGGTGCGCTGGGACCCGGCGGGTGTGGAGGCGGCGGGCAAGTCGCCGATCTGCCCGGTGGTCGCGCTGGAGGCCACCGCGGACGCGCTGGCCGGGCTGGTCGAGGCCGCGGACGTGGCCGCGGGCGACACCCTTTTCAGCTGGAAGTAGGGGACACGACCGATGGAGACGACTCTTCAGGGTGTCGGCGTCAGCCACGGTGTGGCGATCGGCGAGGTGCGGCACATGGGCACCGCGGTGCTGGAGCCGCCGGCCAAGCAGATCGCGTCCGGGGAAACGGCGCGTGAGCAGGGACGGGCGCGGCAGGCCGTCGAGGCGGTCGCCGCGGATCTGAAGGCCCGCGGCAATCTGGCCGGCGGTGAGGCGCAGGCGGTGCTGGAGGCGCAGGCGCTGATGGCGCTCGACCCCGAGCTGCTGGCGGACGTGGAGCGCCGGGTCGCGGTGGGCAGTACGGCCGAGCGTGCCGTCTACGACGCCTTTGCTTCCTACCGGGCGCTGCTGGCGAACGCCGGGGAGTACCTCGCGGGCCGGGTCGCCGACCTGGACGACGTGCGCAACCGGATCGTGGCCCGGCTGCTGGGTGTGCCGATGCCGGGTGTGCCGGACAGCGACGAGCCGTACGTGCTCATCGCGCGGGACCTGGCACCGGCGGACACCGCGCTGCTGGACCCGGCGCTGGTGCTGGGTTTCGTGACCGAGGAGGGCGGGCCGACCAGCCACAGTGCCATTCTGGCGCGGGCGCTGGGTGTGCCGGCGGTCGTGGCGCTGCCGGGTGCGGGCGAGCTCGCCGAGGGAACGGTCATTGCGGTGGACGGCAGCACCGGTGAGGTGTTCGTCGAGCCGAGCACGGAGAAGGTGGCCGCGCTGACCGCCGCGGCGGAGGAGCGCAAGGCCGCGCTCGCGGCGGCGTCCGGTCCGGGTGCCACGTCGGACGGGCACAAGGTGCCGCTGCTGGCGAACGTGGGCGGGCCCGCCGATGTGCCGGCGGCGCTGGCGGCGGGTGCGGAGGGCGTGGGGCTCTTCCGTACCGAGTTCCTCTTCCTCGACGACTCGGCGCAGGCGCCGTCGGAGGAGAAGCAGGTCGAGGCCTACCGGCAGGTGCTGGAGGCGTTCCCGGGCGGCCGGGTCGTGGTGCGGGTGCTGGACGCGGGCGCCGACAAGCCGCTGGACTTCCTGACGCCGGCGGACGAGCCGAACCCGGCGCTGGGCGTGCGCGGTCTGCGGTCGCTGCTGGACCACCCGGAGGTGCTGCGCGGGCAGTTGCGGGCGCTGGCGACGGCCGCGGCCGGGCTTCCGGTGTATCTGGAGGTCATGGCGCCGATGGTGGCTGACCGCCAGGACGCCAGGGCGTTCGCGGACGCGTGCCGGGAGGCGGGGCTGGCGGCGAAGTTCGGTGCGATGGTGGAGATCCCGTCGGCCGCGCTGCGGGCCAGGTCGGTGCTGCAGGAGGTGGAGTTCCTGTCGCTGGGGACGAACGACCTGGCGCAGTACACCTTCGCCGCGGACCGGCAGGTCGGCGCGGTGGCGCGGTTGCAGGACCCGTGGCAGCCGGCGCTGCTGGACCTGGTGGCGCTGGCCGCGGAGGCGGCCAAGGCCGAGGGGAAGAGCTGCGGTGTGTGCGGTGAGGCCGCGGCCGATCCGCTGCTGGCGTGCGTGCTGACGGGTCTGGGTGTCACCAGCCTCTCGATGGGTGCGGCGTCGATTCCGTACGTGCGGGCGACGCTGGCGAAGTACACGCTGGCGCAGTGCGAGCGTGCGGCAGCGGCGGCACGGGCGACCGACAGTGCCGACGAGGCGCGCCGGGCCGTACAGGCGGTGCTGTCCGGCGAGTAGCCGGGGTCTCCCCGCGCGGTGGCGTGCGGGGTGGCCGTGGAAGGGCGCTTCACCTTCGGGTGGGGCGCCCTTCCTGCTGTGCGGCGGGTGTGCGGGCGGGGTCAGCCGTGGTGGGGTGCGGTGCCGGGCGGCGGGGGTGGGAGGTCGAGGCCCGCGCGGTAGCGGACTCCGGGTTCGGGCGGGAGGAGGTCGCCGGTCTCGGGGTCGGTGCAGTAGGCGTCGAAGACCTCGGCCTCGGTGAGCGGGTGGGGTCCGTCGCGGTGCAGGGACCAGCCGCGCACGGTGTCGGTGCCGCGGCTGTCGGTGGTGCGCAGGACGAGGCCGCCGGGGCGGGTGGTGCGGCGGGCGGCGGCCATGACGGTGCACAGGGTGGTGGTCTCGGTGTCGTCCAGTTCGATGGCGCCGTCCGGCGCGGTGCTGACCTGGGCGGCGGCGACCAGGGGCGGTCCGGCGTCGGGGGGCAGGCTGGCCACGAGGTGGTGCTGGCCGGGGCCCGCGGCGGCGAGCAGGCGCAGCACGGTGTGGGCGGCGAGGTCGAAGGCGCAGTGGGCGAAGAGTTCGCCGCAGTCGGGGCACTGGCCGGCGGCGGCGAGCAGGTCGGCGGCGCTGTCGCGGGTGGCGCGCAGGTCTGCCGTGCGGGCGAGGCGGGCGCGCAGCCGGCGCAGTGGCTGGCGGGTGTAGGGGACGGCGGGGCCGGTGGTGCCGACCTCCGCGGTGTAGCGGACGCGGGCTTCGGGGGTGTCCGGTGGCCGGCGGGTGTCGGCGCAGTGGTCGGCGAACCGCTCGGGGTCGAAGAGCGTGACGGTGACGCTGGTGCCCTGGGCGTGCAGGGAGCGGAGCAGGGCGTCGACCTGTCGCAGGTACGTTCCGTAGTCGGTGAAGGGGAAGGTGCGGTAGCCGGTCATGGTGGTGAAGTCGTGCTCGTCGAGGAGCAGTCCGACCACGGTGGGGGCTTCGCGGCGCAGGGCCCGGCGGTGGTCGGTGCGGCCGGGTGGGCGGCGCCGTGCCCTGCTCCGTACCGTTTTACGGGTGCGTGGGCGGTGGTCGGCGCCGCCCCTGGTGCGGCGCGTGCCGGCTTCGGCGGTGGTGGTCCGGGTGCTGGCCTGCGTGTGGCCGGTGTTCTGCACGGCTCCCCCTGTGCGCGGATCGGTGTGATCTCTACTGCTCACCGACTGTAACGGGGGCCACTGACAACGTGACCGTCTCCGGTGTCCGCGGGGCGCGGGCGAGGCGGCGCAGGACGATGCGGCGCTGGAGGAGCGCGGCGGCCGCGAGGACCGCGCCGAAGCCGATCCAGCCCAGGGGTCCGCCCGCGATGACCACGGAGGTGACGAGCAGCGGCCCGACGCAGCGGGCGGCGGACTGCGCGAGGCCGTACACGCCGACGTAGGCGCCCTGGGCCTCGTCCGGTGCGAGGCAGACGGACAGCTCCCAGCCGACCGCGGACTGGACCATCTCCACAACGGTGAAGGCGACGGCGGAGGCCAGCACGGCGGCGGTCGCGGCCCACCGGTCGTGCACCACGGCGGCGGCGGTGACCAGGCCGGACAGCAGCAGCCAGGCGGCCACCGGGCGCAGTGAGTCCGCGGCGACGCGGGCGGTGGTCGCGAAGCGGGACATCCGGACCTGGAGGAGGACGACGATGACGGTGTTGATGACGAAGACGCTGGCGGCCAGGCCGTGCGGGGCGTCGGTGCGGGTGAGGATCCACAGCGGCAGGCCGACGGTGAGGGCCACGCCGTGCAGGAACATCGCGGCGTCCAGGACGGCGTAGCCGAGGTAGCCCGCGTCCCGCCAGGGGCTCGCGGCGGCGGGCGGGGCGGTGGGGGCCGCGGGGCCCGCCGACGCGGAGGAGGTGACGGTCCTGGTGGCGGAGGGCGGTTCGGCGCAGCGGGCGACGAGCAGGGCGACGACGACGAAGGAGAGGGCGTCGCCGAGGAGCAGCAGGCGGTAGACGAAGGTGGTGCCGACGGCCAGGGCGGCGGAGGCGGCCAGGCCGCCGACAGTGTAGCCGACGTTGACGACGGTGCGCTGGACGGCCTGGTAGCGGGCGCGGTCCTGGCCTGCGACGCGGGCGGCGAAGAGCTTGGTGAGGACGGAGGCGGAGCGTTCGCCGAAGCTGCCGAGCGCGACGAGCGGCAGCAGCTGCCAGAAGCCGTGGGCGACCAGCATGGCCAGGCCGGAGGCGGCGCGCAGCAGTTGGACGGCGAGCAGGACGCGGGTGAGCGGGAGCCGGTCGGCGAGGCGTCCGGCGAGCGGGGCGCCGGCGATGCCCGCGACGCCGCCGAGGCCGAGGAGCAGGCCGGTGCTGCGGGTGTCGAGGCCCGCGACGACGACGAAGTACAGCGCGGTGACGGAGTACCAGAGGCCGGAGCCGGTCTTGTCGACGAGGTTGATCCACAGCATCCGGCGGCCGTCGGGGCCGCCGGGTATCTGCGGGAACTTCAGTGCCTTCGCTGCCCGCTGCACGATCGGTGCCCCCTGCACGGCGTCACGTCCTTCGCCCGGTGGCGCGGACCGGTTCCCGGCCCTTGCCAACTCTTTTGTATTGGTACATACTTCAGCTTGTGGCAACACAATATGCGATCGAGGGCGGTACGGCCAGGGAGATTTCCGCGTCCGCCGAACGGGCCGTCGCCGAGGGCCGGTTGCGCCCCGGCGAGACGCTGCCCCCGGTGCGGGCGCTGGCGGCGACGCTCGGGGTGAGCCCCGGCACGGTGGCGACGGCGTACCGGGAACTGCGGGGCCGGGGCGTCGTCGTGACCCGGGGGCGCGGCGGCACGGTGGTGGCGCCCGCGGCCGCCGCCCCCTCGCGGCGGCCGCCGCAGGTGCCGGAGGGCCTGCGCAACCTCGCGGGCGGGCACCCCGACCCGGCCTTCCTGCCGGAGCTGGTGCCGCCGGGCCGGCTCACGCCCTACGCCCGGTCGCACCGCCGCTCGCCGCGGTTGCCGGAGCTGGAGGAGCTGGCCCGCGCGTGGTTCCGCCGGGACGGGGTGCCGGACGAGCACGTGACCTTCGCGCACGGCGCGCTCGACGCCATCGCGCGGCTGCTGTCGGTGGAGCTGCGGCCGGGCGACGCGGTGGCGGTGGAGGACCCGGGCTTCCACCACCTGCTGGACCTGGTCCAGACACTGGGGCTGCGGACCCTCGCGGTGCCGGTCGACGACGAGGGAATGCGGCCGGAGGGGCTGCGGGCCGCGCTGCGGGGCGGGGCGCGGGCCGTGGTGACCTTCCCGCGGGCCCAGATCCCTTACGGTTCGCGGGTGTCGCGGGCGCGCCGCGAGGAGCTGCTGGAGGTGCTCGCCGGTGCCCCCGAGGTGCTGGTCGTCGAGGACGACGGGACGGCGCGGGTGGCCGGCGGCCCGCTGTGGTCGCTGACGACGGCGGGCGAGCGGGGACCGGCCCGCTGGGCGCAGGTGCGGACCGTCTCCAAGTCGCTGGGCCCGGACCTGCGGTGGACGCCGATGGCCTGCGACGCCACCACCCTCGCCCGGCACGACGCGCGGCTGCTGGTGACGTCGGGCTGGATCAGCCACGTCCTCCAGGAGACGGCGCTGCGGCTCCTGGCGGATCCGGCCACGGACGCGCTGATGGCCGCGGCGACGGCGGCGTACGACGAGCGGCGCGAGGCGCTGATCGGCGCGCTGGCCGCGTACGGCGTCGAGGCGCACGGGCGCAGCGGGCTGAACGTCTGGGTGCCGGTACGCGACGAGTCGGCGGTGGTCAACGGGCTGCGGTCGCGCGGCTGGTGGGTGGCGGCCGGTGCCCGCTTCCGGATCGCGGCGGCACCCGGCGTGCGGATCACCACCGCGGAGCTGGCACCGGCCGAGGCGCTGCGGCTGGCCGCCGACTTCGCGGCGGCGCTCACGGACACGCCGGGCCCGTACGGGGACTGATGTCCGGACGGGGCGAAGGGCCCTACTCCCCCCGTCCGGCGGCGCGTTCGGCGCCGAGCCGCTCGAAGAAGCGCAGCACCGACAGGTCGTCGACGGAGCCCGGGTTGACGGCGCGGTCCAGCGGGGTGCCCTGGAGCAGCCGTTTGACCGGCACCTCGATGCGCTTGCCGGTGAGGGTGTGCGGCACGCCGGGCACCTCGATGACCTCGTCCGGCACATGGCGCGGGGAGAGCTGGGAGCGCAGCGCGCCGGCGATCCGGTCGCGCAGCGCGTCGTCCAGTTCCGCCCCGTCGGCGAGCCGGACGAACAGCGGCATCCAGTAGCCGCCGTCCGGTTCCTCGATGCCGATGACCAGGGATTCGGCGATCTCCGGGAGCCGCTCGACGACCTCGTAGATGTCGGCCGACCCCATCCGTACGCCCTGCCGGTTGAGTGTGGAGTCGGAGCGGCCGTGGATGATGACCGTGCCACGCGAGGTGCGGGTGATCCAGTCGCCGTGCCGCCACACGCCGGGGTACATCGCGAAGTAGCTGTCGTGGTAGCGGCTGCCGTCGGGGTCGTTCCAGAAGCGGACCGGCATGGACGGCAGGGGGTTGGTGACGACCAGTTCGCCGACCTCGTCGACGACCGGCTCGCCGTCGGCGTTCCACGCCTCCAGGCCGGTGGCCAGGCACGGCGCCTGGAGTTCGCCGACGTGGACGGGCAGCGTCGGCACACCGCCCGCGAAGCAGCTGCACACGTCCGTGCCGCCGCTGACGGAGGCGATCCACAGGTCCTCGGCGACCTCGTCGTGCAGCCAGCGGAAGCCGTCGGGGGGCAGCGGCGAGCCGGTGGTGGCCACGCAGCTCACCCGTGACAGGTCGAAGTCGCGCCCGGGGTGCACACCGGCCTTGCGGCAGGCGACGACGTAGGCGGCGGAGGTGCCGAAGACGGTGGTCCCGGTCTGCTCCGCGATGCGCCACTGCGCCTCGACCGAGGGATACCCGGGGCTGCCGTCGTAGAGGACGACCGTGGCTCCGGCCAGCAGGCCCGACACCAGGAAGTTCCACATCATCCAGCCGGTGGAGGTGTACCAGAAGAAGCGGTCGTCGGGTCCGAGGTCGAGGTGCAGCCCGGTCTGCTTGAGGTGTTCGAGCAGGATGCCGCCCTGGGACTGGACGATCGCCTTGGGCAGGCCCGTGGTGCCCGAGCTGTACAGCACCCACAGCGGGTGCTCGAACGGCACCGGCTCGTAGACCGGTGCGGGGTCGTCGGCGACCAGGTCGCGCCATTCCAGGGCGCCTTCGGGCGCCGGGGTGCCCAGCAGCGGGATGTGCACGGTCGCGCGCAGCGTGGGCAGGCCCTGCCGGGTCTCGGCGACGACGGCGGTGCGGTCGTGCTCCTTGCCGCCGTAGCGGTAGCCGTCGACGGCGAACAGCACGACCGGCTCGACCTGCTGGAAGCGGTCCAGGACGCTGCGGGAGCCGAAGTCCGGCGCGCACGAGGTCCACACGCCGCCGACCGCGGCGGTGGCCAGCAGCGCGACGGCCGCCTGCGGGATGTTGGGCAGGTAGCCGCTGACCCGGTCGCCGGGGCGGACGCCGAGCCGGCGCAGCGCCGCGGCGAGCGAGGCGACCTGCTGGGACAGCTCGGCCCAGCTGAGGATGCCGGTCTCCATGCGCTCGTCGACGTGCACGACGGCGGGCAGGTCGCGGCGCGCGGCGTCGAGGGCGGGACGCAGCGCGTGCTCGGCGTAGTTGACGGTCGCGCCGGGGAACCAGCGGGCCCCGGGCATCGCGTCGTCGGCGAGCACCTGCTCGTAGGGGGAGCCGAAGCGCACGTCGTACCACTCCGTGAGGGCCTGCCAGAAGGTCCGGCTCTCGCGCACCGACCAGGCGTGCAGGGCGGCGTAGCTGCCCTGCGGGTCGTCGGGGCGTACGGCGGGGGCGCCGTGCCGCTCGTGGGCCCAGTTCTGGAAACGGGTCACCTGCGCGCGGACGACGCGCTCGGGACCCGGGGTCCAGAGGGCCTCGGGGGCGCGGTCGGCTTCGGCGGGGCTGGTCATGGGCGGCTCCAGGACGGTGCACAGCACGGCTGGTCAGGACGATGCCATGCCGGCGGCCGGATCGCCAGGGCGGCCACCCACAGGGTGCGGGCCCCCGGTGTGGCGTCCGCCACCGCACCCGAAGGTGAACACCGGCTGAACGGGCGGCGTGTCGTGCGAAGGCAGTGAAAAGCTGGGGCCATGGATGCACGGGACCTGCTGCGGTCGGTACGGATGGCGGGTTCCGCCCAGGGACGGCGCACGGTGGCCGCGGCGTGGCGGCGGGACCGCGCCGACGCCAGGGACCTGCCGCGGTACGGCGCCGAGCGGGCGCGGGTGCCCGGGGCCGTGGTGCGGGCCGAGCCGATGCCGGGCGGCGGCACCGTGCACTTCGCCCGGTCCGTGCTGCGGGTGCGTGTCGCGGCGGGCGGCGCGGTCTTCTGCGGCTGGGACGGCGCGGCGCCCCAGCCGTCGTACGCACTCGCGGGCGCGACCAAGTGGGGCCCGGCGCCCGGCCTCACGGACGGCGGCTGCCCCGAGGCCGATCCGCGGGCGCTGCTGGAACCCGACCAGGACGGCTGGCGGGTGGTGTCGGAGCGGATGACGGTACGGGTGTCCGCGCACGGCGCGGTGGAGTTCCGCACCCCCGGCGGACGGCTGCTGCGGCGGGAACTGCCGCCGCGCTGGTGGGATCCGGCGGGCGCGGCGGAGGGCACCAGCGGGGGGCGCTGGGTGCAGCGCTCGGAGACCCCGGCCGACGCGCGGGTGTACGGGCTGGGCGGCCGGGCCGCGGGGCCGCGGCTGCCGGCGGGCACCTACCGGCTGTGGAACACCGACCCGGGCGGCTCGTTCGAGCCGGGCGACGACCCGCTGTACATCACCATGCCCGTGCAGCTGCTGGTCTCCGACGCGGGCTGCCACCTGGTCTTCCACGACAACACATGGGACGGCCGGGTCACGCTGCGCGACGGCGAGGAGGGCGCGGGCTCCGGGCACGACCGGCACGGCGGCTGCGAGCTGCGGATGGACGGCGGCCCGCTGCGCTACTGGGTCGTCGCCGGTACGCCGACCCGGGTACTGGCCGGATGGACCGCGCTGACCGGGCGGCCGGCGCTGCCGCCGCGCTGGGCGCTGGGACACCAGCACGCCCGCTGGGGCTTCGGCAGCGAGCAGGAGGTGCGCCGGGTCGCGGCGGGCTACCGCGAGCACGGGCTGCCGCTGTCGGCGCTGCACCTGGACATCGACCACCTCGACGGCCACCGGGTCTTCACCGTGGACCGCGCGAACTTCCCCGACCTGCCGGGCCTCGCCCGCGACCTGGACGGCCAGGGGGTGCGGCTGGTGTCGATCGTCGACCCGGCGGTCAAGCGCGAGCCCGGCCTGGAGGCGTACGACGGCGGGCGCGCGGTGGACGCGTTCGTGCGCGACGCGCGCGGGCGCGAGGTGCGGGGCGTGGTGTGGCCGGGCGAGGCGGTCTTCCCCGACTTCACCGACCTGGCGGTGCGCGCGTGGTGGGGCGGGCTGTACGCCGAGCGGCTCGGGCAGGGCTTCGCCGGGGTCTGGCACGACATGAACGAACCGGTGTCCTTCGCCGCCTTCGGCGAGCCGACGCTGCCGCGCTCGGCCCGGCACGCGCTGGAGGGCGCGGGCGGCGACCACCGCGAGGCGCACAACGTGTACGGCCTGGCGATGGCCGCGGCGGGCTACCAGGGCCTGCGCGACCTGCGCCCGGAGCAGCGGCCCTTCCTCTTCTCGCGGTCCGGCTGGGCGGGCATGCAGCGCTACGGCGGCACCTGGTCGGGGGACGTGGCGACGGGCTGGGAGGGGCTGCGCGCCTCGCTCGCGCTGGTGCTGGGGCTGGGCCTGTGCGGGGTGCCGTACTCGGGTCCCGACGTGGGGGGCTTCACCGGTTTCCCGTCGCCCGAGCTGTACCTGCGGTGGTTCCAGCTGGGCGCCTACCTGCCGTTCTTCCGCACCCACTCGGCGATCGACGCGGGGCGCCGCGAGCCGTGGGAGTTCGGGCCCGAGGTGCTGGAGCACGCCAGGGCCGCGCTGGCGGAGCGGACCAGGCTGCTGCCGTACCTGGACACCCTCGCGCACGTCGCGCACCGCACGGGTGCCCCGTACGTGCGCCCGCTGTGGTGGAACTCCCCGGGCGACCGGGCGCTGCGGGACTGCGGTGACGCCTTCCTGCTGGGCGACTCGCTGCTGGTGGCGCCGGTGCTGGAGCCGGGGGTGACGATGCGTTCGGTACGGCTGCCGCGCGGGCTGTGGTACGACACCGCGACCGGCGAGGCGCACCGCGGGCGGACCCGGGTGCGGCTCGCGGCACCGCCCGGCCGGATCCCGGTGCTGGCCAGGGCCGGGGCGGTGCTGCCGGTCGCGGGCGAGGGCGGGGCCGTGGAGCTGGAGGCGTGGGCGCCGCGGCGGGACCGCACCGGCGGCGGGGTGCTCTTCACCGGTGACCCGGACGGCTGGCGGCGGCCGCGCATGGAGCGCTTCGTGTCGCGGTGGGCGGACGGCGCCGTGGTGGTGGAGCGGGACGGCGGCGAGGAGCCCGGCTACGCCGTACGGGTGCGCGGCGCGGGGTCGTAGCCGCCGTCGAACCAGCGGCGGGCGGCCAGGGTGTGCAGCGGGAAGCCCAGTTCCCGCGGAGCGCGCAGCAGTTGGTGGCCGTCGGTCTCGTCGGTGGGCGCGGACGGCGGCAGGTCGGCGGCGGGGCGTTCCGGCAGCAGCCCGAAGAGCAGCAGGTAGCCGCCGGGCGCGTCGGTGAGGGCGTCGGCGAGCCGGACGTCGGCGGGGTCGGCGGCGATGCCGGTCTCCTCGGCCAGTTCCCGGGTGACGGCGTGCTGCCAGCTCTCGCCGTGATCGATGAAGCCGCCAGGCAGGGCGAGTTCGCCGCGCCGGGGCTCGATGGTGCGGCGGATGACGACGAGGGCGGTGCCGGCGCTGTCGCGGACGGGCAGCAGGGCGACGGCGACCGGCAGCGGGTTGCGGTAGGCGACGGTGCCGCACACCGGGCAGCGCCGCGGCCAGGCCGCCCCGGCGGGGTAGGGCGCCCCGCACGCGGAGCAGTGGGAGTTGCGCACCGCAGGCGCGGCAGGGGTCGCGGACACGCCGGGACTGTATCCGATCGTCTGTCGCGGCGGGTGCCATCCCTGGTATCCCAGGGGGATGCCGAAACTCACGACTTTACTGCGGGCACTCGTCCTGCCTCTCGCCACACTGGCCGCGGTCACCGTCACCTCCGCGGCCCCGGTGCAGGCGCGTCCGGAGCCCAAGGCGCCCGCGCAGTTCGTCGCGCTGCGGGACGTGGATCCGACGATCATCCAGGAGATGCGGTACATCACCCCGCACAACTTCACCGGCGCCCCCGTCGACGGCTACCGCAAGCCGATGTGCATCCTCACCCGGCCCGCCGCCGAGGGCCTGCACCGGGTGCAGCAGGGGCTGCTGCGGCGCGGCTACTCGCTCAAGGTCTACGACTGCTACCGCCCGCAGCGGGCCGTGGACGACTTCGTGGCGTGGGCGGCGGACCTGGACGCCACGCAGATGAAGGCGGAGTTCTACCCGCAGGTCGACAAGACCCGGCTGTTCGCGGACGGTTACATCGCCGCGAAATCCGGGCACAGCCGCGGCAGCACCATGGACCTGACGGTGGTGCCGCTGCCCGCGCTGCCGACCCGCCCCTACCGGCCCGGTGAGCCGCTGACGCCCTGCTACGGGCCGAAGGCGGAGCGCTTCCCCGACAACTCGCTGGACATGGGCACCGGCTTCGACTGCTTCGACACCCTCGCGCACACCCTCGACCCGCGGGTGACCGGGGTGCAGCACGCCAACCGGATGCTGCTGATGGACGCGATGCAGGCGCAGGGCTTCACCAACCTGCCCGAGGAGTGGTGGCACTACACGCTCAATTCCGAGCCCTTCCCCGACACGTACTTCGACTTCCCCGTCGACCGCAGGTCCCTGACGTCCTGACGGTTCGGTCCGAAGGACTCCAGCACCACGGGCGCCCCGAGCAGCGATCCGATCGCCGCGCTCCAGCGGGCCGGTTCGCCGCCCGGGGTGTCCCACAGCGCGGGCGCGGCGCGCAGCAGCCGCGCCGTCAGCGCCGCCTGCCGCTCCAGGTCGCCGGGGGGACCGGCGGGCAGGCGCTCGACCAGCTCGCCGTCGATGCCGTAGGCGCGGCAGATCCGCAGGGACGGGAAGCGGGCGGGGGCGTCCAGGTGGGTCACGGCGAGCGCGTCCACGCCCCCGCAGACCTCGACGGCGTAGCGCAGCGCGACCGCGTCGAAGTGCCCGCTGCGGAAGGGGCCCTGCCAGCGGCCGTCGCCGTTGTGCGGCTCGGGCAGCAGCCCCGTCAGCTCGGGGTCCTCGGTGACCAGCGGGCCGGGGCCGTGCCGGGTGGTGTAGGTGCGCACCACGCCGAGCCGCAGCCCCTCCCCCGCCGCCCCGGCCTCGGCCAGCAGCGTCTCGGCGTTGCCGAAGGTCGTCGTCGACCAGGTGGTGTACGGGTGGAAGCCGTGCCACTCGTCGAGCAGGACGCCCTGGGCGCCCTCGAAGACCAGCGGCCCGCGCCGCGCCAGGCCGGCCAGCGCGCCGCTGTCGGTGAGGGTGACGGCGCGCGCGAAGGCCGCGTAGGCCTCGGCGCACGCCTCGACGGGTGGTGCGGGCAGCGGGCCGAGCTCGTCGGCGAGCCGGTCGCGCAGCAGCCGCAGCCGGCGCAGCAGCCGGGGGCGGGAGGCGCAGTCGCCCGCGGTCGGCGCGTCGCCGGGGTGGGCGAGGGCGTAACGGGCGGTCTCCCCCACGCCCATGCCGCACGAGCCGTGCCGGTCCGCGCCGCGGGCCTGCTCGCGCAGCCGGTTCGCGGCGGCGTGGTAGGGCGTGGCCAGGGGCGCGGCGCGGTCGACGGACAGCAGCGTGTACGGGTCGGGCAGGCCGAGTGCGCGCAGGTGGTCGGCCTCGGCGGCGAGCGCGAGCGGGTCGACGGCGGTGAAGCGGGACAGGTGGGTGGGCACCCCGTGCAGGGCGCCCGAGCCGAACTGGGCGAAGGTGTGGTGGCGGCCGTCGGGGGTGACGACGTTGTGGGCGGCCTGCGCGCCGCCGTTGAAGCGGACGACGGCGGCGACACCGCCGCCGCGGCAGAGCCGGTCGACGGTGGCGCCCTTGCCCGCGTCCCCGAAGCCGAGGTCCACCACGAGGGTGTGGGGGCGTCCGCCGGGGACGCGGGCGGTGGTCATCGCCGGTCCGACAGGGCGCGGGCGACCGAGTCGACGGCGTCCGAGCCCAGCTCGGTGAGATCGGCGAGGCCGGTGGCCAGGTCGATGGCCTCCTCGCCGAGTCCCACGGTCAGCGCGATGGTCTCGCACACCGCGTCCAGGTCGTCCAGCTCGATGACGTTCTGGCCGAGCAGGCGGCGCCACAGGGTCAGTACGTCGGCGTCGCCGGCGTGCGAGGCGCCCGCGGGGAGAATGTAGAAGACGTGGAACTTCCGCTTCAGCTCGGCCAGCACGTCCTGGACCGGGATGTCCTGCGGGATCGTCTCGCCGAGCACCGCCTTGACCTCACGGGCCTTGACCTTGCCGTAGGGCATCTCGTCGCCGATGAGGAAGAGGTAGCCGCGGCGGCCGCGCTTCTCGTGGCAGTCCAGGGCGGTGTGCCGGGCCATGGCGTACAGGGCCAGCTCGTAGGACTCGGTCATCTGGCCGCCGCCCCCGCCCTCCAGCAGGATGTTGCCGAGGTCGTCGTCCATCCGGTTGTCGGACTCGAACTGGCCGATCTGCAGCGGCACCCGGTCGCAGGTGGCGTCGCCGACCGCGCCGAAGAGGATCTGCGGGTCGGGGGTGTAGCCCTTGCGCAGCAGCAGCCCGAAGAGGTCGGGGAGCTTGGTCTGCAGGGTGCGCGGCACCCCGCCCATGGAGCCGGTGACGTCGAAGAGGACGGCGATGGCGAGCGAGGTGGGGTGCTCGTCGGAGTCGCGGCTCTCGCGCACGGTCAGGCCGTGCGGGTCGAGCGACTGGTGGGCGCGCCAGGTGTCGCGCGGCGAGCGGCGCCGCACGGAGTCGCTGTAGGCGAAGGCGCCGGTGCCGGAGGCGGCACGGTAGCGCTCGGCGGCGTCGTAGACATCGGTGGACCAGCGTCCGCTGCCCATGGTTTTCCCCCTGGGTGTGCTGTGGTGTGGTGTGCGGTGACGGGGCCCGCTCCCGGTGGCCGGGAGGGGCGTGGTGCCCGCGCGGTGCGTGGCGTACGGTCAGGCCGCCGGTGCGGGCGGCATCGTGAACGGCCGGAAGGCGCGCGGGCCGTAGAGGCGTTCCAGCAGGTCGTCGAGTTCGGCGAGCAGCGCCCAGGCGTCCTGCGGGCGGCGGTGCTGCTCGGGCAGGGTGCAGCCGCGCAGGAAGGCGCGCAGCGGTGCGGGGGCCCGGTCGCCCATGAGGCCGGCGACGCAGGCGGATGCGAGGTGCAGGTCGGTGGCCGCGGTCGCGGGCCGGTGGGCGGACGCCTCCGGCGGGTAGCCGGCGGCGTGCCGGAAGATCAGGACGGGCAGGTCGGTGCCGGCCGCGGTGGCGTAGCACCAGTCGACGAGCACGACGCCGTGCCGGGCCGGGTGGATCAGGACGTGTTCGGGGAAGACCGCGCCGTGCACCAGCCCGGCGCGGTGTGCCCAGCCGAGTCCGGCCAGCAGCCGCCGCCACATCCAGGCGGCGTCCCGCGGGTCGAGCCCGCCGGGGTGCGCAGCGGCGACCTCGGCGAGGGTGTGGAAGCCGTCGAGCGGGGCGAGGGCGTTGACCCGGCGCGGGGCGGCGTCCTCGCCGGGCTGCTCGAAGCTCTCGATCAGGGCGGGGGCGTAGGCCCGGTGGCGTTCCTCGCCGACCCGGTGCAACCGGGCCAGTACGTCGGCCTCATGCGCCAGCAGGTCGTTGTCACGGGGGTGCCGGGCGGTCTTCAGGACGGCGGTGCGGTGCTCGCCGCCGTCCTCGTAGCGGGCCGTGCGCAGGGTGGCGAGGTCGCCCTCGGCCAGCAGCGGCCCGGGGGTGTAGGTGTGCCGCGGGGCGCGGCCGGTGGCAGAGGGCAGGAGGTCGAGGGCGTCGGGTGCGCCGGGGGCGAGGTCGAAGTCGGCGCCGGAGGCGGCGTCCGGGCCCATCACGGGGTGCCCCCGGTGTCGGGGCCGGGGCGCAGCAGCGCCGGGTGCAGCAGCCGGGCGTCCCCGGCGCGGTAGAGCCGGGCCCGGGGGCCGCCGCGGCTGCCGGGCCGGGCGGCGGTCTCGCCGGTGGGCTCGACGAAGCCGGGGACGGACAGGACCTTGCGGTGGAAGTTGCCGGCGTGCAGCGGGGCGCCCCACACCGTCTCGTAGACGGCGCGCAGCTCGGAGACGGTGAACGTCTCGCCGAGGAACGCGGTGGCCAGCGGGGTGTACTCGATCTTGGCGCGGGCGCGTTCCAGGCCGTCGGCGAGGATCGTCGCGTGGTCGAAGGCGAGCCCGGCGCCGGGCGGGGGGGCCTCCTCGGACGGGACGGGTCGGCGGCCGGTACCACCCCCGTAGGTTCCGGACCGCCGACCCTGCTCGAAGGGACGCGCACGCACCGTGTCCGGTTGCTCCGCGGCCGCGATTGCCTGCGCGATCGCCTCGACCGGCAGCCAGCCCGCGCCCGCGGCGTCGCCGCCGGGCCGTGCGTCCGGCAGGCCCGGGGCGAAGGCGAGGTAGGCGACCGAGACGACGTGCATCCGCGGATCCCGCGACGGGCTGCCGTACGACCCGAGCTGTTCGAGGTGGACGCGGCCGAGCGCCGAGGCGTCCAGGCCGGTCTCCTCGGCCAGTTCGCGCGCCGCCGCCTCGTCCAGCGACTCGCGGCCGGCCCGGACGAAACCGCCGGGCAGCGCCCAGCGGCCCGCGAAGGGCGGTTCGCCGCGCTGCACGGCGAGCACCTCCAGGCGGCCCGCGCGCAGGGTCAGGGCCACCACGTCCACGGTGACCGCGATGGGGTCGAAGGCGCGCGGGTCGTACGCGGCGAGGAAGCCGTGCTCGGACTGCGTGCCGTCCGTCTCCGCCATGGCCACCGCCCCCTTCCGCCGCCGTCCGGCGTTGTTCTCAGAGTGAGTCTTTCTCGCTCCGAGAAGAACGTACCACCCGGCGCCGTCACCGTCCACGCGGTTTCCGCCCCGACCGCCGGGCCGCACTCCCGTACCGAATTTCCGCGCCGTACGACCGCTTGACGCTCCGTCACCGCCGGGCAACACTTCCGGCAGCGCGACGCGGGACGGCGTGGGGGGGTTCGCGCACGCCGCGGATCCGCGCGCCCTCCGCCGGCCGGGCCGGCATCCACCGGGCAAGGGAGCGCGACATGAGCGGCACCGTCCCCACCCAGGCAGCCACCCCGCCGGCACCGCGCCAGGCGCCGCGCCCCGCCGCCGGTCGGCGCGTCCGGGCGGCCCGGCCCGAGGCCTACGTGGCCGCGGTCGACCAGGGCACCACCTCCACCCGCTGCCTGATCTTCGACGCCGCCGGCCAGGTGGTCGCCGCCGACCGGCGCGAACACCGGCAGATCCTGCCCCGGCCCGGCTGGGTCGAGCACGACGCCACCGAGATCTGGGCGAAGGTGCAGGCCGTCGCCGCGGGGGCGCTCGCCAGGGCGGGGCTGCGGCCCGACCAGCTCACCGCGCTCGGCATCGCCAACCAGCGCGAGACGGTCGTGCTGTGGGACCGCGCGACCGGCCGCCCCGTGCACAACGCGGTGGTCTGGACGGACACCCGCACCGCCGCACTGTGCGCCGAACTCGGCGGCACCTACGGGCAGGACCGCTTCCGCGAGACCACCGGACTGCCGCTCGCCCCCTACTTCTCCGGGCCCAAGATCGCCTGGCTGCTGGAGCGCGTACCGGGCCTGCGGCGCCGCGCGGAACACGGCGAGATCGCCTTCGGCACCATCGACTCCTGGCTCGTCTGGAACCTCACCGGCGGCCCCCGCGGCGGGGTCCACGTCACCGACGTCACCAACGCCGCCCGCACGCTCCTGATGGACCTCAACACCCTGGACTGGGACCCGGCGATCCTGGCCGCGATGGACATCCCCGAGGCCGTCCTGCCGCGGATCCGCCCCTCCGCCGAGGTCTACGGCACCGCCACCGGGCGGCTCGCCGGGGTCCCGGTGGCCGCCGCGCTCGGCGACCAGCAGGCCGCGCTCTTCGGGCAGACCTGCTTCGACCTCGGCGAGGCCAAGAACACCTACGGCCCCGGCAGCTTCCTGCTGCTCAACACCGGCGACCGGCCCGTGCCGTCGGCGAGCGGGCTGCTCACCACGGTCGCCCACCAGCTCGGCGGGGAGCGCCCGGTGTACTGCCTGGAGGGCTCCATCGCGGTCACCGGCGCCCTCGTGGAGTGGCTGCGCGACCGGCTCGGGCTGATCCGCTCCGTCGACGAGATCGAGCCGCTCGCCGCGAGCGTCCCGGACAACGGCGGCGCCTACGTCGTCCCCGCCTTCTCCGGCCTCTTCGCGCCCTACTGGCGCTCCGACGCACGCGGGGTGATCACCGGTCTGACCGCGTACGTGACGCGCGCGCACCTGGCGCGGGCCGTGCTGGAGGCCACCAGCTGGCAGACCCGCGAGGTGGTCGACGCGATGCAGCACGACAGCGGGGTGCGGATCGCGGCGCTGCGCGCCGACGGCGGGATGACCGGCAACGGGCTGCTGATGCAGCACCAGGCCGACGTGCTGGGCGTGCCGGTCATCCGCCCCGTGGTCCGCGAGACCACCGGCCTGGGCGCCGCCTACGCCGCAGGCCTGGCGACGGGCGTGTGGGACGGCCCGGACGAACTGCGGGCGCACTGGCGGGAGGACGCCCGGTGGGAGCCCGCGATGGGCGGGCCGGAGCGGACCCGGGAGTACGCGCGCTGGAAGAAGGCCGTCCGGCGCAGCCTGGACTGGCTGGACGGCGACGAACCCGAGGTGCGGCCGCGCCGCCCGCGGGTCGGCTGAGCGCTCGGGGCGGGCCCGGCGGCGTCAGGGAACGGCGGGGTCAGGTGGCGGAGGCATCAGGTGGCGGCGGGCGCCCGGCGGGCGGAGGCGTGGGCCGCGGCGCGCTCCACGACGCTGACCAGCACCCGCTTGACCGACTCGCGCTCGCGCGCGTCGCACAGCACCACCGGCACCCCCGGCCCGAGGTCCAGCGCGTCGACGACGGCCTCCGGGCTGTGCAGCCGGACCCCGTCGAAGCAGTTGACGGCCACCGTGAACGGGATGTCGCGGGTCTCGAAGTAGTCGACGGCGGCGAAGCAGTCCGGCAGCCGGCGGGTGTCGGCGAGCACGACCGCGCCCAGCGCGCCCTGCGCCAGTTCGTCCCACAGGAACCAGAAACGGTCCTGGCCGGGCGTGCCGAAGAGGTAGAGCACCAGGTCGTCGCGCAGCGTGATGCGGCCGAAGTCCATCGCGACGGTGGTGGTGCGCTTGGCCTCCACGCCGGTGAGGTCGTCGACCGGGCGGCCCGCCTCGGTCAGCAGCTCCTCCGTCCGCAGCGGCCTGATCTCGCTGACCGCGCCGACCAGCGTGGTCTTCCCGGCGCCGAAGCCGCCGGCGACGAGCAGTTTGAGGACGACCGGGTCCGGGGCGGACGGTCGGCGCTCGGCGTGGACGATGGCCATGGATCTCGTCTGCTTCTTCCTGCGGGGGGATGCGGTGGGCAGCGGGGGGATACGGCGGTGGGGCGCCGGTGGTGCCGCCGGCGGGAACCGGGGACGGAAACGGTAGCGGAAACCCGCCCGGCGCGGGACGGGTCGGAGCGGTCTGTGAGCGGTGGGGTCAGAGTGCCCGCAGGCCGTTGATGACGTCGCGCAGGATGCTCTCGTCGGGCAGTTCGGCGGGCGGCACCGGCGGACGCACCGTCACGTGGCCCGCGTCCATCAGGTCGCCGACGAGCACGCGGACGACGCCGACCGGCAGGTCGACCTCGGCGGCCAGCTCCGCGATCGAGGCGGGCTGGCTGTGGCAGAGCCGGACGATCTCCACCTGCTCGGGCGACAGCGAGCCGTCGTCCTCCGGGTCGGCGGGGCCGGGGCCGTCGTCGTCCGTGCCGCCGGACGCCCCGCCGGACGCCGCGACGACCAGGGCGATCAGGTCCAGCTTCGCCTCGGCCGCGTGGCTGGTGCGCCCGCGGGTCATCGCGTAGGGCCGTACCACCGGCCCTGCCGCGTCGTCGTACCAGCGGTCCGATTCAGCCGTCATGTCACCGTGTCACCCCGCTCCCGCCGGTCGCCTCTCCCACGTCCCTCCGTCTGCCCGCCGTTCCCCGCCTCGTGCGGCCCGGCCGTTCAGCCGACCGCGCCGCCCTGCTGCCGCGGAGCGGTGCCCAGGTGCACACCGACCCGCTTGACCAGCAGCGCCATCTCGTACGCCACCTGGCCGACGTCGGAGTCGGCGTCGGCGAGCACGGCCAGGCAGCTGCCGTCGCCCGCGGCGGTGACGAACAGGAAGGCCTCGTCGAGCTCGACGATGGTCTGCCGGACCTGCCCGGCGGCGAAGTGGCGTCCGACGCCCTTGGCGAGGCTGTGGAAGCCGGAGGCGACGGCCGCGAGGTGCTCCGAGTCCTCCCGGGACAGCCCGTCGGAGGCGCCGGTGGCCAGGCCGTCGCCGGAGAGCACCAGCGCCTTGCGGACGCTGGAGACCCGTGTCACCAGGTCGTCCAGCAGCCAGCTCAGCTCACGTGTCGGGCTCGATGGTGCGGTCATCGACCGTTCCCCTCAGGTGTCGTTCTGGTCGTTCTCGTCGCAGAAGCAGGTGCGGCCGGGTCGCCCGCGGCGGGCTCGTCGGGAGCGGTGTCCGGGTCCGACCCGGGGTCGGGCGCCGGTCCGTCGGCCGGGGCGGCCTCGGCGGCCCGGCGGCCGCGCTGCCAGCCGCGCTGGATCGACGCCATCCGGGCGCGGACCTCGTCGGCGGAGCGCTCGGGGGGGCCGTCCCGCCCGGCGTCGCCGGTGCCGGCGTCGGGGCGCGGGGCGCCGCCGCGCAACTGCGGGGCGAGGCTGGCCTGCCGGACCCTGCGGGGCAGGGCGCCGCCGGGGCCGTCCGCGGCCGCCTCCGGCTCTCCCGGCTCCTGCGGGGGCTCGGCGGCGGACGGCGGGGGCACGGCCGCGACGGGGCGCGGCTGCGCGGCGCCGTCGGCGGCCTCCTCCGGGTGCCCTGCGGCGGCGGACTCGGCGGCGTCGTCCGCCGCGCCCTGGTCCGCCGCGGTGTCATCGGAGGGGTCGTCGGGGGACTTCCCGAGCGGGCGGCGGGCGCGGTCGGAGATCAGCACCGGGGTGCCGGTGCCGCGCGGGCGGCGCCGCGGCAGCGGCAGCGGGTCCGGGGCCCGGTCGGCGCTGCCCGGCGGGAGTTCGGCCGGGTCGTCGAGGGCGTCCAGGCCCCGGCCGAAGGCCGCGGAGAGCGGCTCGTCCGGGTGGGCCACGTGCTCCTTGCGGTGCTCGCCGCCGATGTCGTCGACGCCCTCCAGGCCCCACTGGCGGAAGGTGTGCTCGGTGTCCCCGGCCGCGTCCAGCCCGGCGAGCCGGGGCGTACCGGGTACGGGGGTCGAACCGGTGTCCTCGGCGGTGTCGCTGAGCAGCGTGTCGGGGATCATCACCACGGCGGTGGTGCCGCCGTACGGGGACTGCCGCAGCGAGACGCGCACGCCGTGCCGCTGGGCGAGCCGGCTGACCACGAACAGGCCGAGCCGGTCGGTGTCGGACAGCTCGAACTCGGGTGTCTCGGCGAGCCGCAGGTTCGCTTCCAGCAGCGCGTCGGGCGTCAGGCCGAGACCGCGGTCGTCGATCTCCAGCACGAAGCCGTTGGCGGCGGGCTCGCCGTGCAGCTTGACGGTGGTGTTGGGCGGCGAGAAGACGGCGGCGTTCTCGATGAGTTCGGCCAGCAGGTGGGTGAGGTCGGCGACGGCGGCGCCCGCGACGGCCAGCCGCGGCAGCCGGCGCATCTCGATCCGCTCGTAGTCCTCGACCTCGGCGATCGCGGCGCGCACCACGTCCATGAGCTGCACCGGCTTGCGCCACTGCCGGGAGGGCGCGGCGCCGGACAGGATGACCAGGCCCTCGGCGTGCCGGCGCATGCGGGTGGTCATGTGGTCGAGGCGGAAGAGGTCGGCGAGTTCCTCGCTGTCGTCGGTGCGGCGCTCCATCGCGTCCAGCAGCGTGAGCTGGCGGTGCAGCAGGACCTGGCTGCGGCGGGCGAGGTTGACGAAGACCTCGGAGACGCCGTTGCGCAGGTTGTTCTGCCGCACGGTGGCCTCGACGACGGCCCGCTGGAGGGTGTTGAGCGCCTTGCCGACCTGCCCGACCTCGTCGTCCGGGTACTCCAGCCGCGGGACCTCGGTCTCGACGTCGATCTGCTCGCCGGCCGCCAGCCGCCGCATGACCTGCGGCAGCCGGGTGCCGGACACCTCCTGCGCGTCGCGGCGCAGCCCGGTGAGGTCGCGGATGAGGCCGCGCCCGATGCGCACCGACACGAACAGCGTGGCGATCACGGCGACCAGGCCGATACCGCCGACAAAGACCGCCTCGACGATCGTGGTCGTCGCGACCGGCGGGTCGGTGTCGCCGAACCGGCTCTGCACGGCGTCGTCCAGCCGGTTCAGGTCGTCCATCGTGGTCGCGGCGACCGACGGCCAGGACTCGTGGGCCGCGACGATCGGGGCGTTGGCCACGCCCGCGGCGATGACCGCGTCCTCGGCGGCGCGCAGCGTCTTGCCGTTGCCGTCGCGCCAGTAGGCGTCGTAGCCGGCGCGCTGGTCGTCGCCCAGCAGCCACAGGCTCGACTCGTAGTCGTCACGCTGGCCGGCCACCGCGAAGGTGAAGGACTTCAGCTCGGCGGCGCTCATGTGCCCGGCGCTGATCGCCGCGGCCATCAGCGCGTCCTCCCGGCTGATCTGGTCGCGGGCCATGCTCAGCTGGATGGCCGCGTGGTGCTGCTCGTCGCGCCGGAAGTCGTTGTACGGGTTGAGCGACTGGAAGAGCTGGAAGGCCGGGGTGATCATGTCGTTGTACGCCGTGTAGACGTCGTTGCGGCTGATCTTGCCGTCGTCCGCGCGCTGCCGCAGCGAGGTGAGGCCCTCGGCGTTGCCGAGAAAGGCGTCCAGCCGGTGCCGGGACTCCGCCGTCAGGTCGCCGCGCACCCCGGTGGTGCTGATGCGCGTGCGCATCTTCGCGATCGAGCTGTCGGTGATCTGCTGCTGCTTGGTGTAGCCGATCCTGGCCTGCGAATCCCGCGGGTTGGCCGCGTAGATCATCGCCGCCCGGCGCTCCTGCTGGAGGCTCTGGGTGGCGGCGATACCGGGATACCCGATGTCGTCGGCGACACGCTTGACGTCGGGCCGGTCGAGCAGCTCCCTGCCCGTCACCACGGCGGCGAACGCCCAGATGACGGTCAGCGACGCCAGCGGGATCAGCAGCAGCGCCACGATCTTCCGCCGGATCGTCGTACCGCGAAAGCTCATGGCCTCCCCAACGGTCTCCCCCGTGTGGGGGCGGTTCACGCGTCTCGCGCGTCCAAACGGCGTGAGCCTACTACCGCCCCAGAGGTAACTCGAAAGTATGTATGTGAGTTGGGCAGATCTGCGGCGAAACGTTCCCCGGAATGCACCGGGAGGTTTCGGGGCAGCCAATTCTCATGGACGTGCAACGGCGGAACGTCTGGGTCGAGGAACCCGCCCGGCGGCCACGGATGGCGGACCCGGTACGGGCCGCGGCGGTACGGGCGGTGCTGCTCAGCGCGGTCGCCCTGGTGCAGGGCATGATCGACGTACTGCTCGCCCTCGGACGCTCGTGGCTGTCCGCGCCGGTACTGCTCACCACGGTGCTGACGTCGGTGGTCGCGACATGGGCGGTGCTGGACGTGTGGGTGACCCGGCAGGTGTGGAACCAGCGCAACGGGGTGCTGTCCAGCCCCAGCAGCGCCGCCCGGACCCGGCGGGCCGAGCGGCGCAGAGCCCGCAGGGAGGGGCGTGCGGCCGCGTCGCCGCAGTCCACCGGCGCGGGAGGACGGCGGCGCCCGCACATACCCCGGCACCTCGGCGTATGACGCGGCGGCGGGTCAGGAGCCGCCGGGCGCCTCCGGCGCGGACTGCGGGTCCCCGGCGGACGGCTCCGCCGGGGACGGCCCGGCGGCGGGCTGCGGGGCCTCCGGAGGGCGGCGGAACATACGGGTGGCGGTGATCTCGCCGTGGATCTGCTCGCCCTGCGCGTCCTGCACCGGCAGGCCGGGCCGCAGATGCTCCTCGACGCTGATGTACTTCAGGCCCGCGCGCAGATCCGCGTCGTTGCGCAGCCGCACCACGAGCGGGAATTCGGCGAGCGCGGTGGTGTCGAACAGCCCCGTCGTGTACAGGAGCTGCACGCCCAGCGCGTCGGCCACGGCCCGCTGGAGCTCCAGCAGGTAAGTGGCGTTGGCGCGGCCGATCGGGTTGTCGAGGAAGAGCGTGCCGGCGTGCCGCTGCCGGTCCCGGCCACGGTCGTTGCTGCGCAGCGCGGCCATTGTGCAGTAGAGCGCGATCGCGGCGGTGAGCAGCTGGCCGCCGGAGAAGACGTCGCCCATCTGCCCGACCGGGACGCGCTCGGCGCGCAGCACCGCGTCCGGCTTGAGGATCTCGACCGCGACACCGCGCGGCTGGAGCGCGGCGGCGACCGACCGCAGCAGCAGCGACATGCCGTCGCGCCGCAGATCGGCGTTCTTGCGCAGCGCCGACCTGGTCGCCTCGTCGATGACCTCGCCGAGCCGCTCGGTCAGCACCGACTGGTCGGGATCGTCGAACCGGATCCGCAGGAACTCCTGCCCCGACCACTCCCCCAGCCCCTCCGGCAGCCGGGAGAGCCGCTGCGCCGAACGCAGCGTCGCCAGCGCCGACTCGACCAGGCCGCGCAGCCGGTCGACGATGATCTCCCGGTTGCGCTCCAACTGCGCCAGCTCATCGGTGAGCACCCGCAGCCGGGGCGCGAAGGCCGCCGCCCACGCCGCCGCGTGCTCGGGCAGCGCCGACGCGGGCAGCTCCCGGATCTGCTGCCGGGCCGGCGTCCTGACCTGCTCGAAGCGGACGGCGTTGGCGTGCCGGACGAGGACGTCCGCGGCCTCCCGCAGCCGCGTCTCGGCGGCGGACAGGTCGGCCGCGCAACCGCGCAGACTGCGCCGGGCCTCGGCCGCCGCCTGCCGGGCGGCCTCCTGGCTGCCCGGGTACGGCTCGGGCTCGTCCTCCTCCGGCTGCTGCGGGCCGGGCCCGTCCCGCAGCAGGTCGCGCAGCAGCGCGGCCGTCTCGTCGAAGCCGCCCGCGGCGTCCTCGGCCGCGCGGTGCGCGGCGACCAGGCCCGCGTGCGCGGCCGTCGCCTGCTCCAGCGCGTCGGTCCGGGCGGCGACCTCGGCGGTGGCCGCGCGCAGCAGCTCCTGGGCGTGCTCGGCGTCGCGCGGCACCAGGGCCTCGGGCAGTTCGGTGTGGTGCGGCTCGCCGTCGGCGGGCGCCAGTCGCTCGGCCTCGCCGCGCAGCCGGCCGAGCTGCTCGCTGGCGGCGGACGCACGCGACTCCAGCGTCTGCACCAGCTCCTCCGCGCGGGCCGCGGCTGCCTGCCGGGACGGGCCGTCCGCGCCGTCGGGGCCCTCCAGCAGCTGGGCGGCGCGGCTGCGCACCTTGTTGGTCAGCCGGTCGAGCTCGACGAGCGCGGCGTTCTCGGTGCTCTCCGCGCGGGCCTGCTCGGCCCGCAGATCGGCGCCGACGCCCACCTTCTCGTAGACCTCGGAGGCCGCGCGGTAGGCCTCCCGCAGCGCGGGGAGCGACACGGCCGGGGCGGTCGCGTCCGGTTCCGGGCCGCCCTCGTCGGGCGCGCCCGCGATCTCGGCGCGCTCGGCGCGCAGCACACGGGCGGTACGGCGGGCGTCGTCGGACGCGCGCTGAGCGGCCCGGCGGTCCTCGTCCGCGGCGCGGGCCCGAGCGAGGCAGGCCTCCGCACGGGCCTCCGCCTCGGCGGCGTCCGCGGCCAGTTCGCGCGCCCGGCGCTGCCAGGTGGTGCGCTCGCGCAGCCGGTGGGCGAGCCCGGACAGCGCGTCGGCCGCACGCCGGGCCTGCTCGGCCGCGGCCCGGCGGACGTCGCTGTCCTGCGCGGCCTCGGCGGCGGCCGCCTCGGCCTCGGCACGGTCGGTACGGGCGTCGCCCAGCTCGGCACGGGTACGGCGGACGGTCTCGCGCGCCGCGGCGACCTCGTCGGCCAGCTCGGCGAGCCGCCCCTGCGGGCAGGCCGCGCGCCACGAGGCGAGCCGGGCGGCGAGCGTACGGTCGAAGGCCAGCCGGGCGGCCAGCGTCCGGATGTCCTCCTCGCGCGCGGTGGCGCGGGCGCGCAGCGCCTGCCGCTCACCATCCGCCGCGAACTCGTCGTGCATCGCCGGGTTCGGCGGGACGAGGAAGAGGTCAGGGCTGCCGGAACCGGTCGCGGGCGGCGGGGCCAGCAGCGCGGCAGCGGTGCCGACCGCGACCGCGGACCGCGGCAGCAGCGCGGCCTGCTCCAGCACCTCGCGGGCCCGCTGGTAGGAGCCCGCGTCGGTGACCACGACGCCGTCGACCAGCTCGGGGCGGGACGCCAGCACCAGGGCGTGGTCGGCCGGGTCGACGGCCTGGGCGAGGTAGCGCCAGCCCGGCAGCGCCGGGATGCCGTGTTCCCCGAGGAACTCGACGGTGGCCAGCACGTCGGGACCGGGCGGCAGCAGCCCGCCGTCGCCGAGCGCGGCGAGGATCCGGGCGTCGTCGGCCGCGGCGGTGCGCAGGTCGAACAACTGGCGCTCGGCGGAGGCGACGGCGCCGTCGAGCAGTTCGCGGAGCGGCTCGGCGAAGTCGTCGAGCACGGCGGGGGTGAGGTCGTCGCCGTCGGCGAACTCCACCGGCACGACGCAGGCACGCACGCCCCCGGACCGGACTTCGGCAGCCGCGGCGGAGCGCCCGCGCGCGGCGCCGCCCGGGTCGCCGGACCGCCCGTCCGAGGCCGCGGCCCCGGACCCGGCGGCGGTACCCCCGTCCGGGGACGCACCGCGCGGGCCGCCGGGACCCGCCTCACCGGAGACGCCGTCCGCCGTGCCCGGAGCGCCGGGGCCGGCGGGTGCGCCGCCCGAGCCCCCTTGGCCCGGGACGGCGGACCCGCCGCCCGTCACGCCCGGTACGCCGGAGCCGCCGGGTACGTCACCCGCCGCGTGCGGGGCACCGGACCCGGCCGGGCCGTTGCCCGGACCACCGGGGCCGGCGGCCGTACCCGCGTCCCCGGAAGCGCCACCGGCGCTGCCCGTCGCTGATCCGCCGGGTGCGTCGCCCGAACCGTCCGGACCCGCCTCGCCGGAGTCGGCGGATGCGTCGCCCGTCGCGTGCGGGACGCCGGACCCGGCCGGGCCGTTGTCCGCGCTTGCCGGGGCGGCGCCCGGGGTTCCCGGGCTGTTCGCGGCTCGGCCGCCCGCGTTCGGCTCGGCTGCCGGGGGGCCGCCGCCCGTGCGGGCGCCCGGCACCGTCACGGACGGGGGCGGGGTGTCCGTCTCGGCCGCGCGCGGGGCGGGGAGGCTGAGCAGCGCGGTCATGCGGGGCTCGGCGGTCAGGGCGGTGGCGGCGACGGTGGCCGCAGTGAGGGCGGATTCGGCGGTGGACAGCGCGTCGGCGGCGCGGGCCGCGGCCAGTTCGGCGCGGGATTCGGTCCCGGCGGCCTCCCGCGCCCGGGTGGCGGCGGCACGCGCGGACTCGGCGGCGGCGCGGGCCAGGTCGGCGGCGGTCTCCTCGGCGTCGGCCGCGGCGAGGGCGGCGTGGGCCGGGTCGGCGTCCGGCGCGGAGTCGTCGAGCCAGCCGGACCGTACGGCCTGTGCGGTCTCCTGTTCGACCTCGGCGAGGCGCTGCGCGAGGTGCCCGGCCTCGCTGCGGGCGCGCTGCGCCTCGGTGGCGGCGGCGGTGGCGTCGCGGTGCGCGGCCTCGGACTGCGCCTGGAGCTGCGCCGAGCGCTCCTCCTCGGTGTCGGCCTGGGCCTCGGCGCGGGCGGCGGCCCCGTGCAGGGCGCGGACGAGGTCGGCGGCGGCGGTGGTACGGGCGGCGAGCGCGGGGGCGGCGTCCCGTTCGGCCTCGCGGATCGCCACGCTGACGCGGTGCAGCCGGTCCTCGGCGGCGCGCTGCCGCAGCACGGTCTCGGCGGCCTGCCAGGCGGAGTGCAGGGTGCGCGCGTCGGCCAGTTCGCGGCGCAGCGCGGTGGCGCCCTTGTCCGCGGCGGCGAGCGCGAGCGAGGCGTGCCGGTAGGCGATCTCCGCGGCGGTGAGCGCGCTGCCCGCGCGGGCCTGCCCGGCGTCGGTGACGGCGTGCGCGGCCTGCGCCATGTCCTGGGCGATGTCGGCGGTGCGGTCGCGTTCCTGGCGGGCGCGGGCGGTGAGGCGGCGGGCCAGCAGCCGGGTGCGGCGCTCGGACTGGGCGTGGACGGCGCGGGCCTGGTCACGGGCCTCGGCGCTGTCGGCGATGCGCTGGAGGAGGTCGAGGGAGCCGGCGGTGAAGTCGCGTTCTGCGGTGAGTTCGGCGCGGCGGCCGAGTTTTCCGGCGAAGCCGTGGACGAGGTCGGCGAGGCCGTCGGTGTCGCGGGTGTCGGTGACGGCGCGCAGCAGCAGGTCGGTGAAGTCGGAGTCCTTCTTGACCGCGAAGAGGCCCGCGGCCTCGCCCTCGTCGGCGTTCATCTCGCGCTGGTAGCGGAAGAGTTCGGGGTCCAGGCCGAGGTCGCCGAGGTGTTCGTTCCAGCGGTCGTGGATCTCCTCCCACACCACGTCGAGGTGCGGGTAGGCCTTGCCGGCCTCGGTGAGGGCGTCCCGGAAGCCCTTCATGGTGCGGCGCCGGCCGCGTGCCCCGGAGGCGCCCTCGACGGGCGGTCGCACCGCGGTGGACTCGGCGACCGGCAGCGAGTCCAGGCTCATGCCGGGCCCGGGGCGGAAGGAGTACCAGGCCTCGGCGAACTTGCGCGGGTCGGTGGAGACCTGGCGGCCGCGCCACTCGCTGACCTTGCCGACGACGACCAGTTCGCCGGTCAGCGTGTGCTGCCACTCCAGGGCGACGTGCCCGCAGTCGTCGGCGAGCAGGAACTTGCGCAGCACGCCGGAGCTGGCGCCGCCCAGGGTGTTGCGGTGGCCGGGCAGCATGACCGAGAAGATCAGCTTGAGCAGGACGGACTTGCCGCCGCCGTTCTCCAGGAAGAGCACGCCCGCGGGGGCAGGGCGGCGCGGCGGGCCGGCCGGCTCGTCCGCGAAGAAGTCGCCCTGGGCCGGGGCGGGCTGCGGCACGGGTTCGCCGACGCCCCGCAGATCGAGCACGGTGTCGGCGTAGCGCGCGCCGGCGGGCCCGATGGAGTAGAGGCGGAGTCGGGAAAGCTCGTACATGCGGCGGACTCTCGTGGCTGGGTGGGTCGGTGGCGGGTGGTCGGGGTCGGGGCTCTGGGGCCGGGCGGGCGGTCAGGCGGGGGTGTGGAAGGGCAGTCCCGCGTCGGCGACCAGGTCCGTGCCGTCGTCGGAGGCGGCGGGCAGCAGGCTCGCGGTGCCGTCGGTGACGGGGACGACGCCCAGTTCCAGCAGTTCGGCCATGGCGGCGCTGCCCGCCATGTCGCGGACCTGGAGCTGGTAGCGGGCGGTGGTGCGGAACGTGCCGCCCGCCTCGTCGCCGGTGCGCTGGAGGAAGCCGGAGTCGACCAGGAAGGCGACGGCCTTGGCGATGATGCCGGTGGTGGAACCGGCCAGCCGCCGGGCGTCCTTGGTCGCGCCGGTCGCGCTGCGCCTGCTGTAGACCCGCCAGGCGGCTTCGAGGCCCGGAGCGTCGCTCGCCGGGTCGGTGATCTCGCCGCTCTCGTCGGCCCGCTCCTCCAGCCGACGGCAGGCCTGGCGGACAAAGGCGTCCACCCCGTTGACGGTGATACGGCCGATGTAGCCGTCGTCCGCGAGGTCCTCGGGGCGGGGGAAGGCGAGCGCGGCGGCGGCCAGGTGGGCGAGGCCGTGCAGGAAGCGGTCACCGGCGTCGGAGGCGGCGCGCCGGGCGTAGTCGCCCATGCGGACGGCGAAGACGGAGTCCTCGGCGGCGGCCACGGCCATTCCGGCGCGCGGCGAGACCTCCAGGACGATCAGGCCGAGCCCGGCGGCGACCGCGTCGGCGGTGCGGGCGAAGCCCGGGTCCTCGCGGTGGCGGCGGATCAGCTCGGCGTACTCGGCGTCACGGGCGGGCAGCAGCTTGGGCTGGAGGCCGAAGCCGACCAGCCGGGCGGCGTCGGCGACGTCCCCGGCGGTCAGCGCGGCGCCCTCCCGGTCGCGCAGCCCGTCCCGTTCGCGCGGGGCCTCGCGGGGCTGGTCGTACGTGTCGGGGGCGTCGGGGGCCTCGTACGCGGTGTCGCGGCCCGTTCCCGTGCCGGGGGCGGGGGCCGCCGCACCCCGGCGGTCGGTGCGCTCCTCGCGGTCGTCGGTCACGGCGTCCTCTCCTTGTGCTCCTTGGGCTCCGCGGGGCGGCTCTCCAGGCGGGCGGTGCCGAGGACGAGGTCGGCGCCGCCGAACTCCGGGTCGTCCAGTTCGGTGCCGTCGTCGACGGCGAAGAGCAGCTGCGGTTCGCCCTGCCGTACGGCGGTGCCCACCGGCGGCGACGCGGCGTGCAGGGCCAGCAGCGCGACCAGGTAGGGCAGTTCGGGGTCGATCTCGCGGGCGCGGGCGAGCAGCCCGGACAGCCGGCGCGGCGCGTCGTGCGGCAGGTCCAGCAGGTCGAGGGCGGCTTCGAGCTGCTCGTCGGAGAAGCGGCTGTCGTCCGGGGTGGCGACGAGATCGGGTTCGGGCATCTCGGCGCCGAGGTGGTCGCGTTCCAGCGGCGGGGTGAGCAGCAGCTCGACCAGGTCGGTGACGCGGACGGCGGACGGGGTGCGCAGGCCCGTGCCGCGCGCGAAGAAGGCGTCGGTGACCCGGGAGGCCTGCTCGACCGGCAGCGGCAGCAGCGGTGCGACGAGCTGCCCGTACAGGTCGAGCCCGGCGCGGGCGGGGGGCGTGGCGAAGGCCTGCCGGTCCTGCTCGGCGCGGAAGAGCGGGCCGGCCTCCAGCAGCCGGGACTGGAGCTGGGTGTGCCGCCGGATGCAGTCCTTGACGATGTCGACAAGTTCGGCGGCGCGCCGCTTGTGCTCGGGATCCTCGGCCTCGTCGCGCGCCTTGCGGATGTTGGTCAGGATCGCGTTCTCGTGCCGGTAGCGGTCGGCGACATGGTCGAGGGCCTCGCTGATCAGGTCGGGGACCTGCCGCAGCCAGTCGACCGCCCGGACGTTGCGCCGCGTCGCCTCCAGGGTGCGGCGCAGCGTCTCGGCGTACTGCACCGTGCGGTAGCGGGCCTGCTCGGCGGCGAGCTGGGCGTCGGCCAGCCTGCCCCGGCTGATCAGCACCTCCAGCTTGACCTCGGCGGCGATCTGGGCGCTGGTGACGTCGGTGTCCAGGGCGCCGACCAGGACGTTGACGGCCTCGTCGGTGGCGCGCAGGTAGACGCTGCCGCCGGGGCCGGGCACCTCCTCGACGAGCTTGAAGTCGTAGTCCCTGCGGACGTACTCCCCGTCGGGGCCGAACGTGCCGTAGACGGCGCGGAATCCGCGGTCGGCACTGCCGACGTTGATCAGGTTCTCCAGCACCCAGCGGGCGACCCGCTCGTGCTCGGCGTGCGAGCGCGACGGCGTCTGGGCGGCGACCCGGGGCATCAGCCTGGCCACTATCTGGTCGTGGTCGGCGCCGGTGTCGAAGTCCATGTGGAGGGTGACCAGGTCGATCGCGGCGAGCGCGACCTCCGCCATCGCGTACACCGAATACTCACCCGCGAGATTCGCCTTGCGGGTGTCCAGGTCGTGCAGCGGGGCGGTGCAGGCGAGCGCCTTGAGACGGCGGGCCAGGCCCTCGTCTGCGGCGGGGCCCGGAGCCGGCCGGGGGGCACCCGGCAGCGGATACGGGACGGTCGTGGTCACGCCCCACACCCTAGGCGGTGCCACCGACATCGCACGAAACGGCACGGATCGGCACGGGGCGGACGCCCGTTGTCGGTGCGGGATGCCATGATCGGTCCACCGGCATCGTATCGGCAGGCGCGGGGGCCGGCCGACCGGGCGCAGGCAGGGAGAGGACGGCGAGCGGCATGGCGGACGGCGGCGCGGGCGGCGAGGCGGCCGCGGACTCCGGCGGCGGTACGGCCGGGGCGGTCGTCGATCTCAACGCCGATCTCGGCGAGGGCTTCGGCCGCTGGCATCTCACCGACGACGACGCGCTGCTGGAGGTCGTCACGAGCGCCAATGTCGCGTGCGGCTTCCACGCGGGCGATCCGGCGACGATGCGGCGGGTGTGCGAGCGGGCCGCGGCGAGCGGGGTGCGGATCGGGGCGCAGGTGTCCTACCGCGACCTCGCGGGCTTCGGGCGGCGGGCGATGGACGTGCCGCCGGGCGAGCTGGCGGCGGAAGTGGCGTACCAGATCGGGGCGCTGGAGGTCTTCGCACGGGCCGCGGGCGCGGAGGTGGCGTACGTCAAACCGCACGGGGCGCTCTACAACCGGGCGGTGCACGACGCCGAGCAGGCCGCCGCGATCGTCGAGGGCGTGCTGCTCGCCGGGCGGCTGCCCGTGCTGGGGCTGCCCGGCTCGGAACTGCTCGCGGCCGCGTCCGCCGCCGGACTGCCCGCGGTGGCCGAGGCGTTCGCGGACCGCGCGTACACCCCGCGGGGCACGCTGGTGCCGCGCCGCGAGCCCGGTGCGGTGGTCGGCGAGCCGGACGCGGTGGTGGAGCGGGCGGTGCGGATCGCCTCCGGCGCGGGAGTGGTGGCCGTGGACGGGCAGCCGGTGGCGGTCGCGGCGCGCTCGCTGTGCGTCCACGGCGACACGCCGGGCGCCGCCCGGCTCGCCGCCCGGGTCCGGGAGGCGCTGGAGGGCGCCGGGCTGCGGGTGGCGGCGTTCGTATGACGTACGGGGCGGCCGGTTCAGGACGCGTGGCGCGGCGGCGGGCGGCGGGCCGCTCCCGGGAGGTGAGGTCGGCGTGAGATGCCGGGTGCTGCCGATGGGGCGCGACGCGGTGCTGGTCGAGACCGAGGACGGCGAGCGGGCGCAGGCGCTGCACGCCGAACTGCTGCGGCGGCGCACCGCCGGGGAGTTCGCGGAGGTGCGGGAGATCGTGCCCGCCGCGCGCACGGTACTGGTCGCGGGCCTCGCCGATCCGCGCGGCTTCGCCGCCGCCGTGACCGGCTGGGAGGTGCCGCCCGTCGTACCGGGCGACGGCGAGCCGCGGGAGCTGCCGGTGCGTTTCGACGGGCCCGACGTGGCGGAGGTGGCCGCGCTGTGGACGGTCCGCCCGGAGGAGCTGCCCGGCATCGTCACGGCGACACCCTTCCGAGTCGCCTTCTGCGGCTTCGCACCCGGCTTCGCCTACCTGACCGGCCTCCCGCCCGAGCTGCACGTCCCGCGCCGCCCGACCCCGCGCACCGCCGTCCCCGCGGGCTCGGTCGCCCTGGCAGGCCCCTACGCGGGCGCCTACCCCCGCTCCTCCCCCGGCGGCTGGCAGCTCATCGGCACGACGGACGCCGCCCTGTGGGAGCCGTCCCGCACCCCGGCCGCCCTGCTGTCGCCGGGCACGGAGGTCCGCTTCGTGGAGGTGACGTCATGACCCGCCGGACGGACGGCGGCCGGACCGGGCGGGCGCGCCACGCCTCCCGGCCGCTCCGGTGGCCGTGGGAGCCGGAGCCGAGCCCACCCACCACGCTTCTGTGCCGGTTCGCGGGCGGCGGGAGCCGGAGTCGAACTCCCGCGCGGGCGCGCTCCCCGTGGCGGTGGGGCGGCGGGCACCGCGCCCCCGGGCGGGAGTGCGTGCGGTCGGCCGGTGCCCGGCGGGGGCCGGCCGCGGGCGGGGCCGTCACGGCGGCCGGTGCCGTATCCGCTCGTGGGCGGCGGCGGTCCGGCGGCGATCGGGGCCTTGCGGCGGACGGGGGTGGGCGGTGAGCGGCACGGGGTTCGTCGTGGTGCGGGCGGGGGCGCTGACGACCGTCCAGGACCTGGGGCGCGCCGGGTACGCGCATCTGGGGGTGCCGCGTTCGGGGGCGCTGGACGTACCGGCGTACCGGCTCGCGAACCGGCTGGTCGGCAACACCGAGGGGGCCGCCGCGCTGGAGACGACGGTCAACGGCTGCGCGGTGCGGGCCGTACGCCCGCTGCTCGTCGCCGTGACCGGGGCGCCCTGCCCGGTACGGGTCGGCGGGCGGCCCGCGGCGTGGGGCGCGCCCGTGCGGGTGCCGGACGGCGCGGTCCTGGAGGTCGGTGCCGCGACGGCCGGCCTGCGCTCGTACGTCGCCGTCGCGGGAGGACTCGCCGTCGAACCGGTGCTGGGCAGCCGCTCCGCCGACCTGCTCTCCGGGCTCGGACCCGCACCGCTCACCGACGGCGCCGAACTGCCCGTCGGCTCCGAGCGCGGTGCCGGCTGCGCCGCCGCCGACGTCCTGCCGTACGGGCCCGCGGGCGGTGAGCTGGTCCTGCCGCTGGTGCCGGGGCCGCGCGACGACTGGTTCGCGCCCGGCGCGCTCACCGAACTGGTCACCGGCGCCTACGTCGTCTCCCCCGCCTCCAACCGGATCGGCCTGCGCACCGCCGGTCCCGCACTGCGGCGGGCGGACGGGCGCGACGGGGAACTGCCGAGCGAACCCATGGTGCCCGGCGCCGTCCAGGTGCCGCCGGACGGGCGCCCCGTCGTCTTCCTCGCCGACCACCCGACGACCGGCGGCTACCCGGTGATCGGCGTCGTGCCCGAGGAGTCGCTGCCCGCCGCGGCCCAGTCCGTGCCGGGCAGCAGGATCCGCTTCGTCGTACTGCGTTCGGCCCGGCCCGCGGTGTGAACCGGCGGCGCCGCCTCGACGCCCAGCGCGTCCAGGGCCCGCGCGGTCTCCTCCCGGGCGGCGTGGTCGAGGAGCGGCGCCGTGCCGCGGGCGGTGTGCCGGTACTCCTCCGCCGCCAGCCGCAGCAGGTCGGGCAGCAGGTCCGTGCAGCGGTCCGCGACCCACTTCGTCCCGCGCGTCGCCATCCACCACACCGAGGCGGTGCGGCCCGGCGGCGGACCGTCCGGCGCGAGCCGCGGCGCGGGCCCCACGGCCAGGCCCGCCCCCACGAGCAGCCCGTGGAAATCGGCGGCCAGCATCCGGTGCCCGGTCTCGCTCGGGTGCAGCCGGTCGGCGCTCAGCGCGCCGGGGCTCGTCGCCCAGGGCCGCCGGGCGGCGTGCAGATGCAGGGCCCCATGATGCGCGGACAGGGCGTGCACGGTGTCGTTGAGCGCGCTCATCCGGCGGCCCAGCGGGCGCGCCAGCGGCCACGGCAAGCGCAGCACGGAGCCGGGGTCCGGGAGGCAGGCGGTGAGCACGACCGTGCCGCGGGCGCGCAGCGCGCCCAGCACGGTGTGGAGTTCGGCCGCGGTGCGGTCGATCGCGAAACCGCCGCGCAGGGTGTCGTTGCCGCCGACCAGGACGGAGGCGAGGTGCGGGCGGTAGTCGAGCGCCGCGCTCAACTGCGGGCCGGCCACGTCACCGCTGCGGGCGCCGCTGCGGGCGAGGTTGAGGAAGTCGGCGTCGAGGCTCGTGGCGAGGATGCCGGCCCAGCCGCGCCAGCCGCCGGCCGGCGCGGGGTCGCCGAGGCCCTCACTGACGGAGTCGCCGAGGGCGGCGAATCTCAGCTCACTCATGGGCGTGGCCTTTCACCGCGGGCCTGCCACTTGGTCCCGCCGGGTGCTTTGCGCGCCGTGGGGGCTGGGCGCGCAGTTCCCCGCGCCCCTGAGGGGGCTGGCACTTGGCGTCGCCCGGTGCCTTCCCCACCCTCGGGGCCGGGCGCGCAGTTCCCCGCGCCCCTGAAGGGGCTGCCACCTGGCGCCGCCCGGTGCCTTCCCCACCCTCGGGGCCGGGCGCGCAGTTCCCCGCGCCCCTCGGCACGGGGTGCCGGGACCCGTTTGTTCGCGAACCTCCGCCGGGACGGGGCTGGGCGCGCAGTTCCTCGCGCCCCTGAGCGGGTGCCGCCTGGCGCCGCCGGGTGGCTTGCGCGCCCCTCGGCACGGGCTGCCGGGGCCCGTTTGTTCGCGAACCTCCGCCGGGACGGGGCAGGGTGCGCGGTTGCTCGCGTCGTTGAGGGGGTGCGCTCATCGGGGGAGGTCCGCGGGGAGGGCGGTGTGGGCGGTGAGGAAGGCGGAGACGGCGGCGGGCCAGGTGTAGAGCTCGGCGCGGTGGCGGGCGCGGGTGCGGCGGGTGGGCGCGGGTACCGCGAGGAGGGTGCGGACGGCGGCGGCCAGTTCCGCGGGGGTCGTGCCGGAGCCGCCCGCGGGGCCGATGATGTCGGGGAGGGCGGATCGGGCGCTGGCCACCACGGGCGTGCCGCAGGCCAGCGCTTCGAGGGCGGCGAGCCCGAAGGTCTCGACGGGGCCCGGGGCCAGCGCGACGTCGGCGGTCGCGAGGATCGCCGCGAGGTCCTCGCGGCGGGCGACGTGGCCGAGGAAGGTCACGGGCAGCCGTGCCGACCTGGCGTGGGTGGTGAGGCGGGTGCGCAGCGGCCCCTCCCCCGCGACGACGAGAGCGGCGTCGACGCCGGCCCGCCGCAGGTGCGCGAGGGCCTGCAACGCGTCGTCGGGCCGCTTCTCGGGGCTCAGCCGGGAGCAGAGCACGAGCATGACGGCGGCGCCGTGCGCGTACCGCTCCCGCAGGCCGGGGTCGTGGTGGCCGGGGTGCAGGCCGCTGAGGTCGACGCCGAGCGGGGCGCGGACGACGTTGCGGGCGCCGATCCGGCGGAATTCCGCCTCGGCCCACGCGGTGGTGCACACGACGCGCGTGTAGGAGTGCGCGGTGCGCCGGTTGAGCGCGTCGGCGGCGCGGCGGGCGGCGGCGCCCGGGACGCCCCATGTGCCGAGGACGCCGTCGGCGCTCTCGTGCGACACCATGACGGCGGGCACCCTGCGCCGCCGGGCCCATTCGCCGGTCCAGCGCAGGGTGGTGCGGTCGGAGACCTCCAGCCGGTCGGGCGCCAGGGATTCGAGGACGGCGGCGACGGGCGCGCGGCGGGCGAGGACCCGGTAGCCGCCGCTGCCGGGGATCTCCGGGCCGGGCAGGGTGATGACGCGGCCCTGCGGGGTGGTCTCGTCGGACGCCTCGGGGCCGGGGATGACGAGGACGGGTTCGTGGCCCGCCGCCGCGTACCCCTCGCCGAGGTGGCGCAGCGCGGTGCGCAGGCCCCCGGAGACGGGGGTGACGAAGTTCGCGACGCGGACGATGCGCAGGCCGGAGGTCTTCATGCGGCGACCTTCGCGCGCTCGCCGAGCACCTGGTCGTAGTGGGAGAGCAGCAGGTCGCCGACGGCCTCCCAGCTGCGGGTGGCGACGGTGTCGCGGGCGGCGGCCCCGTAGCGCAGGCGCAGCCGCGGGTCGGCGTGCAGCAGCCGGACGGCGGTGCGGATCGCGAGGTCGTCGCCGGGCGGCACGAGCAGGCCGGTGCGGCCGTGGTCGACGAGGTCGAGGGGGCCGCCGGCGGCGGGCGCGACGACGGGGACGCCGCTGGCCATGGCTTCCTGGACGGTCTGGCAGAACGTCTCGAAGGGGCCGGTGTGGCAGAAGACGTCGAGGGAGGCGAAGATCCGGGCGAGGTCGTCGCCGGTCCTGCGGCCGAGGAAGACCGCGCTCGGCATCGCCTGGCGCAGGCCGGGCTCGCTGGGGCCGTCACCGACCACGACGACCCGCACACCGGGCAGTTCGCAGGTCCCGGCGAGGAGTTCGACGTGCTTCTCGGCGGCGAGCCGGCCGACGTAGCCGACGATCAGCTCGCCGCGCGGGGCGAGTTCGCGGCGCAGCGCGTCGTCGCGGCGGCGGGGGTGGAAGCGGACCGCGTCGACGCCGCGCGGCCACAGGTGGACGCGGGGGACGCCGTGCTCGGTGAGCGCGGTGACGGACGCGCTGGACGGGGCGAGCGTGCGGGCGGCGGCGGAGTGGACGGCGCGGATCCGGCGCCAGGCGGCGGCCTCACCGGCGTTGAGGTACGTCCTGGCGTATCCGGCGAGGTCGGTCTGGTAGACGGCGACGGCGGGGATGTGCAGCCGGGTCGCGGCGGCCTGGCCGCGGACGCCCAGGACGAAGGGGCTGGCCAGGTGGACGATGTCGGCGCGGTGCGCGGCGATCGCGGCGGCGGTGCGGCGGCCGGGCAGCGCGACGCGGACCTGGGGATAGCCGGGCAGCGGGAGCGAGGGGACGCGGACGACCGGGCACGGGTCGTCGGACTGCTGGTCGCCCGGTCCTGCGGGGGCGATGACCAGCGGGTCGTGGCCGGTCCTGGCGAGGTGTTCGGCGGTGCGCAGGGCGCAGTGGGCGACACCGTTGACGTCGGGCGGGAAGGATTCCGTGACGATGGCGACTCTCATACGGAGGTTGTCGCCGGACTGGACGTTGTCACGGCCACGAGGATCTTTCCCGAAGGGGAACGCCCCGTGAGCGTTGGCCCGCGCCTGACCCTCCGGGCAGGACGGCCACGGCGCACGCGTCCGTGCGGGCCGCCCGAAGCCCCCGGGGCGGTGCACCCGGCCCATGGCGACGGCCCCGTCGAGCCTCGGACAGCGTCCTACCCACCGGCCGCGGCATCCGCCGCGCAAGCCACCTTCCGGTCCACCCGGCACACCCCGCGTCGCCGGGCCAGTCGCGCCGCGCCCTCCCGCCGGGACGCGTCCCGCGGGCACCGTCGCCCACCGTGGCGCCCGCGCGGGACGACGGCGCCTACGCCCGTGCGCTCAGCGTGCGGTGCCGCCGGAGCTGAGTCTGCCGCGGACGGCGGTCTGCACCTCGGCCTCCTCGGCCGGATCGGCGGCGAGGCGGCGCAGTTGGGTCAGGACCCGGACGTCGCCGGAGGCGGCGCGGTGGGCGGCCAGTTCGCGGGTGGCCTCCTCGCAGTCCCACAGGCACTCCACGGCGAAGCCCGCGGCGAAGCCGGGGTCGGCGGCGGCCAGGGCGCGGGCGGCGGTGCCGCGCAGCTGCGAGCTGGCCGTCTCGCGGTACAGGTGGCGCAGCAGGGGTGCGGCGTGGCAGGCGGCGAGCCGGCCGGCGCCCTCGACGAGCGGCTCGATGCCCTCGGCGTCGGCGCCGTCGTTCCGGACGGCGCGGCGCAGCGCGGCGAGGACCAGTTCGCTGTCGGCGGGGCCGCCGTGCCGGGCGAGGGTGCGGGCGGCGGCGGCGCCGAGCGCGTCGGTGCGGGGGGCCCAGGCGCGGGCGCGTTCCAGGGCGTCGTCGTCGTGCATGCGTTCGAAGGATTCGACGGCCGCCCGCGCCACCCGCTCGTCGGCGGATTCGGCGGCGGCGCCGATCAGGTCGAGGCAGCGCGGGTCGCGGCGGTCGGACAGGTGCCTGAGGGCGGCGGCGCGGGCGGCGGAGGGGCCGTGCTCGGCGGCCGCGAGCAGCGCGGGGCGGTCCTCGGGCCCGGCGACGGCGGCCAGGCAGCGGGCGGCGGGCTGGTCCCGTTCGACGGCGGGGTGGGCGTCCAGGCCCTGCTGTGCCCAGTCCAGGACGGCGGCGACTCCCCAGCCGGGGGTGGGGCCGGCCGAGCGCATCTGGCGCTGCCAGCGGTCGAAGCTGACCTGTTCGCCGGCCCGCCGGACGCGTTCGGCGGTCGCGGGGTGTACGGCGTCCTCGGCCCACAGCTGCCAGGGCCGGGGCTCGTAGGCCTCGCGGACGGCGCGGGCGAGGTCCGCCTCGCCCTCGGGGGTCTGCGGGAAGCGGGCGACGACGGCGGGGCCGAGGGCGCGCAGCCCGGCCTCCCCGTCGCGGACGGCGAGTTCGTCGAGGGCCCATTCCCAGCAGCCGCCGGTCGCGGCGTAGCGGCGCAGCAGCCGCAGCGCGTCCCGCCTGCCGTATCCGGCGAGGTGGCCGAGGACGGACAGGGCCAGGCCGCAGCGGTGCTCGTCGGGGGCGATCACGTCGTCGGGCTGGAAGAGGTGCTGTTCGATCCCGTCGAGCGGGCCCTCCAGGTCGGAGTAGAGCCGCGCGTAGTAGAGGGAGCGCGACTCGACCCGCCAGTCCAGCCGGGGGTCGCGCAGCACGCAGTGCTCCAGGGCGGCGAGTGCCTCGGCCCGGGGCGCCGCGAGGGCGTGCAGGGGCCCGTCTCCGCGCCCCCGCTGGAGGAGGCCGAGAAGAGTGCCACTGGGCGCTATGTCTGGGTCGAACATGAGGTCAGCATCCGGTGCGGGGGATTCCATGGCAACGGGATTTCCGCTGCTGATGCCCGGCATCCTTACCGGCCACCGGGCATTTCATGCCTGGCGGCAGGGGCGGACCACGAGGGGGACGGGCGGCCGCAGCCTACCGACTCAGGGCCGCGCTGTCGCTTCCGGTACCCCCGCGACCAGGAGCAAGATGGCTCCAGCAGGTCGGGCAGGTGTCCGCGCAACAGCGGCCGGACGGCCATCGGGTGGCGCAAAACGCGCTGAGCACGTGGCATATGCCAGAAGCACCACCGGATCGGGTATCGCGGAAACCCTTACGGCCCATCGCTCCCTGTGCAACAGTCGTTACCGGCCCCTTCCGTCCGCCACGGCCGAGAGCGCCTGCCAGCAGACACGTTCGGAGTGCGTCATGCCGTCCCCAACGCATGCGGATCACACCGCCGCGCAGTTGCCCGACCCCGGTGCGGTGGACGCGCTCATCACCGAGGCGCGTCAGCTGCGGACGCGGGTCGACGCGATGCTGCGCGACGGCGACGGCCACACCGATCCCCAGCTGCGCTGGCGGCGCGCGCTGTGCGACCTCGCGGTGCACCAGCTCGACGACCTCGGCACCCACCTCGGGCAGCTGCGGGACGGGCTCGGTGACACCGCCACGCCCGACGGGCGGCCGCCGCTGCTGGACGTGCCGCTGCGCGACGGCGGGCCCGACGCGGCCGCCGTGGGCGCGCTGGGCCGGGCGGGCAGCGCGCAGTGGGATCTGCTCACCGACACCGCGCACTGGTCGGACGAGCTCTTCCGGATCTTCGGCCGCACCCCGGACGACGGGCCGCTCACCCTGGACGAGCTGCCGTCGTGGCTGTTCGCCGAGGACCAGGCGCTGCTGACCGGCATGGTGACCGGCTGCCTGGTGGACGGGCGCCCGATCGACGGGGAGTTCCGCATCGTGCGCGGCGACGGCTCGGTCCGCACCGTGCACATGGTCGGCGAGCCGGTGCTCGGCACCGACGGCGGCACGGAGTCGATGTGGGCGGTGCTGCGGGACGTCAGCGACCTGCGGCGCAGCCAGCGCACCCTGCGCGAGACCAGGGAGTCGCTGCAGCGGCAGCGGCAGATCGCACAGACCGAGCGGCGGATGGCGGTCGAGCTGCAGGAAGCCGTGCTGCCCCCGTGGCGCGGCGCCCAGCGCTTCCCGCAGGACGGGGGGCCGACCACGATGGATCTGGCGGCGCACTACCTGCCGTCGGCGACCAGCGCGCTCATCGGCGGCGACTGGTACGACGCGATGCAGTTGCCGGACGGCTCGTCCTTACTGACCGTCGGCGATCTCACCGGCCACGGCGTCGCCGCCACGTCCGGCATGGCGATGCTGCTCGGCGCGCTGCGCGGCATGGCCGTCGCGGGCCTCCAGCCCGGCCCGCTGATGGGCTGGCTCAACGAACTGCTCGACACCTCCCCGCAGCCCGCGCTGGGCAGCGCGCTGTGCTGCCGCTACGACCCGGGCACCCGGGTGCTGCACTGGGCGCAGGCCGGCCACCCCGCCCCGCTGCTCTTCCGCGACGGGACAGGGCGGCTGCTGGACGCGCCGGACGGCGTGCTGCTCGGCGCCACCTCGGGCGCGCAGTACGCCCAGGCCACCGAGCAGCTCGCGCCTGGCGACCTGCTGGTGCTGCACACCGACGGACTCGTTCCGCGGCGCGCCACGGCCGACGGCCGGGGCGTCCAGGATGCCGACGGGGGCGGGCACCGGCTGCTGTCCATGGCACCGCGGCTCACCGCCGCCAGGAGCGCGCAGGACTGCGTACGGCTGGTGGCGGAGGAGTTCGGCACCCCGGACCGCGAGGACGACGCGTGCGTGCTGATCGCCAGGATCGGCTGAACGGCACCAGCGCGGCGCGCACCGGAAGACGGCCGTACGATGCCGTGTCAGCGGCAGCGGACAGCCGGAAAGACGTCCTGGGCCTGAGGGGTGAGGAGTGCGAAGTACCGGTGCCCGGCGAGGCGCTCAGACCTCACGGTAGCGGGCGGCGCCGGTGCCTCCCCCCTTCTGCCGCGGCAGCTTCGACTCGATCTCCTTGCGCAGGTCCTGCACCCGGCTGTAGTCGGAGTAGCGCCCGGTGAGGCGGTACATCTCGCGCAGCCGGTCCCAGGTGCGGTGCGAGGAGGTCTGGCCGATGGTGAGCAGCGCCATCCGGGCGTAGCGGTCGGCCTGGTCGGGGTCGTCGGCGATGAAGCAGGCCGAGGCGAGCGACAGGTAGTCGAAGATCGTCGACCGCTCGTGGCCGTCGGTACGCAGCGCGAGCGCCTGCTTGGCGTGGTGCTGCGCCTGGGCGGCGGCGGCGGGGTCGTGCTCGGCGAGGGTGCGGTAGGCGAGCGCCTGCATACCGTGCAGGTCGGCCTCGTCGAAGTTCTGCATCCAGTCGGGCGCGGGGCCCTCGGTGCGGTCGGACACGAACAGTTCCTCGGCCTCGCCGAGCGTGCGGCGCATCGCCTGGCCGCGTCCCATCGACGCCTGCGCCCAGGCCTCGATGGTGTGCAGCATGGCGCGGGTGCGCGGCAGCGACTGCTCGCCCGCGCCGGACTGCGCGAGCTTCATCAGGTCCAGTGCCTGCTCGGGCTTGCCGAGGTGCACCATCTGGCGGGCGGCACGGGAGAGCGCCTCGCCGGCCCGCGGCCGGTCGCCGCCCTCGCGCGCGGCGTGCGCGGCGATCAGGAAGTACTTCTGCGCGGTGGGTTCGAGGCCGATGTCGTGGGACATCCAGCCGGCCAGGACCGCGAGGTTGGCGGCCACGCCCCACAGCCTGCGCTGGAGGTGCGCCGGGTGGTGGTAGGAGAGCATGCCGCCGACCTCGTTGAGCTGGCCGACGACGGCCTTGCGCTGGAGCCCGCCGCCGCGCGAGGCGTCCCAGGCGCGGAAGACCTGGACGGAGGCCTCCAGCGAGTCGACCTCCTGCGAGCCGACCGGGGCCGCCTCGTAGCGGTCGTAGTCGGCGGGGTCGGCGTGCAGCGGGTTGTCGAGGACCGGGGCGTCGGCCGCGAGGGCCGGGTCGGAGTGCAGCCAGTCGTACATGGCGTTGCTGATGACGGTGCTGGAGGCGAGCGCGGCGCCCGCGCCCACCAGACCGCGTCGGTTGAGCATGAGGTCCATTCCCGTGAATTCGGTGAGGACCGCGGCCGTTCTGTCCGGCGCCCACGGAAGGCCGTCACCGGCCTTCTTCCTGGTCGTCTGCCGGCGCCGGTCGAACCCGAGATCCTCGATGGTCACGACACGGCCGAGACGCTCGGTGAACAGCACGGACAGCACCTTCGGCACGGGATCGCGCGGCGACTCCCCGGTGTCGATCCAGCGGCGCACCCGCGAGGTGTCGGTCGCCAGCTGCGGGTGGCCCATGGCCGCCGCCTGCCGGTTGACCAGCCGTGCGAGCTCGCCCTTGGACCAGCCGGTGAGTGCGAACAGGTCCGCGAGTCGGGTGTTGGCCACATTGCCCACGTCAAGCCCCCAGGTTCCTCGGCGCTGTTGACACTATTCCCCCCGGCATCCCCCCGACATGGGCCCCGTGACTATTCGCCAGGGTTCGCCAGGGTCCGCCAGATGGTCTGCCACGGCCCCCGGGGTGTCAGGTAGGAACGCGCCACCCCGTCCCGGCGCCGCATTCCCCAGGGTGCGGTGCCGGGCCGGGGCCCGGCGTTTCCTCACCTGCTGGCACACGAAGGGATCGTTTCCTCCCATGTATTCGGCATCGTCCTCCGTGTCCGCCCCGCCCCGTCCCGCACCGGCCCGGCCCGCCGCGGCCCGCGCGGGCTTCCCCTCCGTGCCCGAACCGGCGCTCCGGCCACGGCCGGCGGCCGGCCTGCGGCGCGCGACGCTCGGCGGGACCCATCCGCTGAGCGGGAGACTCGACTTGACCGGCCCGCAGGGAGCCCAGCTGCGTACCGCGGTCGCCGCGGTGCAGCGGATCTGTCCCGAGTTCACCCCCGTCCAGCTGCTGCGCCGCGGCGGCCGCACCGCCCTGCTGGTCGGCACCTCGGGCCGCGCCCCGGCCGTCGCGAAGTGCCTGCTGGACCACTCCCCCGCGTGGGCGGATCGTTTCCGCCACGAGATAGCGGCCTACCGCACCTTCGTCCGGCACCGTCCTCCGGTGCGGGTGCCGCGGCTGATCGCCGCCGACCCGGAGAGCTGCGTGCTGGTGATGGAGCGGATGCCGGGACGGGTGGTCTCGCCGCAGCGCCACCCCTCGCACGCCCCGGCCCGCGGCGACGTGCGGGCGGCCCTGTCGGCGTACGCGCGGATCAACATGTGGCGCCCGCCCGCCGGTTCCTTCGACGCGCCGATCGACTACGCGGCGCGGCTGGGCCGTTACCACGAGCTGGGCCTGCTGACCGACCGGGACATGGGCGACCTGCAGAAGCTGCTGCACGGGCTGGCGCACGCCCAGGGCCAGTTCTGCCACGGCGACGCCCTGCTGTCCAACGTGCTGCTGTCGCCCGCCGGCCCGTCGCTGGTCGACTGGGAGCACGCGGGCTGGTACCTGCCCGGCTACGACCTGGCGGTGCTGTGGTCGGTGCTCGGCGACGACGAGGCGGCGCGCCGCCAGATCAGCCAGCAGGCGCAGAGCCAGGGCCCCGCCGCACGGGACGCGTTCCTGGTGAACCTGATGCTCGTGCTGACGCGGGAGATCCGCACCTACGAGACGGCCGTCCAGCGCACGATGCGCTCCACGGCCCCGGTGGCGCCGGGCGCCGCCGAGACGGGCGAGGAGCAGCGGCTGCTGCTGCGCCGGCTGCACGACGACTGCGGGCTGGCCCGCAGGGCGGTGCGCGCGGCGGTCGGCACCCGCTGACCGGTCGGGCTGAGCGCGGGGGCTCAGCCGGCCTGGAACATCTCCGCGGGCAGCGGCTTGAGCAGCTGGTAGAGGTCGTCGGTGATCGGCCGGTCCCACGTGGCGATCGTCACCTGGACGCCGTCGCTGCGGTCGAACTGCGCGCACGCGACGCGCGACTCGGAGATCTTGATCCGGCGGACGATCAGCAGTCCGTCCCCCTGCCAGACCGGGGTGTCCTCGGTCTCGGTGACCACCGCCGGCTCGTCGTTGCCGAGCGCCGCCAGCAGCTGCGCCACCTCGAACGGCACCTGCCCCTCCTCCAGCTGGCGCGCGGGCGAGCCCTCCGGGAGGTTGCCGATGAGCATCGCCGGGCCGCGCCCCCCGAAGAGGTCGTACCGCAGGTAGATGCCCTCGCAGCGGCCGTCCGGGCCGGGCAGCAGGCCCGCGCCGAGGTCGCCGGGCCAGTCCCCCGGGTCCATCGCGAGAACGTCGAAGTCCGGCCCGGTGGGCGTGGCGGGGCGGCGGCGGAGGAAGGACATGCCGCCATGGTACTGGGCCGGGGTCAGCCCGCAGCGCCCCGTGCGGCGGTGATCAGCGCCAATTCGGCCCGCGCCCGCTCGGCCGTACCGTCCGCGGCGCACTTCTCCGCGGCGGCCAGACCCGCGCGCAGCCGGTCGGCGGCCTCCTCGTCACTTCCCGCCGCGCGCAGCGCGCTGCCGTGGTCGACGAGGGCCGCGGCGAGGTCGTGCACCGCGGGCGAGGCGTCCAGGTGCGTGACGGCCTCCTCCAGCAGCCGCAGCCGTTCGGCGCCCGTGGAGACCAGGCCCGCGGCCCGCAGCGCCTGCCCGATCGCGGAGCCCGCGCCGTAGTGCCGGGCCCGGCTCACGGCGTCCAGCGCGGTGGTCAGCGCGCTGTCCGGCGCCGCGTGCTGCTGGGCGAGCGCGAGGTGGATCTGCCAGGGACACCACGCGGGGTTGCGCCAGCCGCGCCGGTCCAGCCGACCGCCGGTCTCGGCGAGGACCGCCGCGGCCTCGGTGTGCAGGCCCTGGGCGAGCAGCAGCTCGCCGTACACCGCCTGGGCGTCGGGGAAGGTGACGGCGGCCGGGAAGGGCGCGTGGAAGGCCTGGTCGCCGGCGACCTCCACGGCGGCCTCGACCTGCCCACGGGCCAGCAGCACCGTGACGAGGCCGGCCACCGCGTACCAGTGGACGGGGGTGCCGCGCCCGACGCGTTCGGCGAGGCGGAGGCCGTCGCGGGCGGCGCGCTCGGCGTCGGGGAGGCGGCCCTGGCGATAGCGGACGTAGCCGAGCAGCACCTGGCCGAAGGCGAGATGGGCGCCGTGGAAGCCGAACCGCTCGAACTCGGCGACACCGGTGGCGAACAGCTCCTCGGTGCGCTCCGGCCGGTCGGCGTAGGCGTAGGTCATGGCGACGAGCACCGGCACCTCGAAGCCGCGGGTCTCGTCGGCCCAGGGCAGGCCGCCGGCCAGGGCGCGTTCGGTGTGCCGCAGGGCCTCGGCGGCCGGTTCGCCGCGCAGTGTCGCGTCCCACGCGCGCAGGCCGATGATGTAGCGCTCGGTGGCGTCCCGTCCGGTGAGCCGGTCGGCGAGCAGCCTCAGCCGCTTGGAGCGGCCCTGCGAGTCGGGCTCGTCGGCGCGGAAGGCGTCCCACATGAACTGCTCGGCCTGCATGCGCAGCCGCCCGCGGGCGGTGGTGGCGCTGCGGGCGGCACGGGCCACGACCTCGGCGGCCTCGCCGAGCTGGTCGCTGTGCGCGAGCGACTGCGACAGCCGGAAGACGATGCCGTCGCGCAGTTCCGGGTCGCCGGTGGGCTCCTCCAGCGCGGCCTTCAGATGGCCGACGGTGACGGAGGGTTCGAGCAGCTGGGAGGCGACCGCGAGTTCGTAGAGCACCGCGGCCCGGTCGTCGTCCTGCGGCGGTTCGCGCAGGGCGCGGCGCAGATAGCTGCGGGCGGCCTCGCGTGCACCGGCGCGCAGGGTGTCGCGGGCGGCGGCCCGCAGCTGGGTGACGACCCATGGGTCACCTGCGGGCCGGGTCTCCAGCAGGTGGCGGGCGGCCGCGCTGGGCCCGAGCCCGGCGTCCACGACGGACCACGCGGCCTGGGCGTGCAGGCCGATCCGGACGGTGTCGGGGATGGCGCGGTAGACGGCGGTGGCGATGAGCGGGTGGGCAAAGTCGAGGGTCTCGCCGTCGGTGAGGATACGGGCGGCGCGCAGCCGCTCGGCGCAGTCGGCGGCTTCCTCGTAGCCGAGCCCCGCGACGTCGGCGGCCAGTTCGGGCGTGCCCGCGGTGCCGAGCACGGCCGCGGCCCACGCGAGCCGGACGGTGGACGGGCCGAGCCGGTCCAGCCTGCGCGCCAGACCCGGGCCCTTGACGGCGGCGGCGAGGTCCCTGAGGTGGTGCAGGGCGGTGGCGTCCGGGGTGACACCGTGTTCGGCGACCTTGGCGGCGAGTTCGACGGCCTCGAACGGGTTGCCGGAGGTGACCTCGAAGCACTCGCGGCAGAAGGCGTCGTCGGCGTGGGCGCCCACGGCGTCGCGCACGATCCGGGCGACGGCGGTCTCGCTGAGCGGCGGCAGCCCGATCGGGCGGTGCCCGGATCTGCCGGGCAGACCGCGGAACGCCTCGGCGTCCGGCGGGAGTTCGTCCGGCCGGTAGCCGATGACGACGAGCATGGCCAGGTCGTCGGTGCGCGGGGCGAACGCGGCCAGCCAGTTGAGCGACGGGGCGTCGGCCCAGTGGGCGTCGTCGAGGACCAGCACCACGGGCGCACGCCGGACGGCGAGATGGGTGAGCACCCAGTCGAGACCGTCGCGCAGCGCCTGCGCGTCGGACGCGTCGCCCTCGGCGGTGCACAGGCCGAGCGCGGGGCCGACGACGCCGTACCAACTGCCCAGCGCGGCGCGGGCCTCGGCCTCGCCGGCCGCGGCGAACTGCGGTTGCAGCAACTGCCGGGCGACATGGAAGGCGACGTGCTGCTGGTGCTCACCGCCACGCGCGGACAGTACGGTGCAGCCGCGGGCGGTGGCCTGCCGGCGCACCTCGGCGAGCAGCGCGGTCTTGCCCAGACCCGCGGGTCCGGAGAAGGCGAGCAGGCCGCCGCTGCGGGCCGCGTCCTCGTAGCCGGTGCCGTCGGCGCGCCGTCCGGTCAGCTCGTCCAGCGCCTCTTCCACCGCGAGGAGTTGGGCGTCGCGTTCGAGCAGGGCAGGCCGGAGGCGGGTGTGGCGCTGCGGCATGGGGCACCCCCTCGCGGCCGGTGGGGCTCAGGCGGTCGCGCCGCCGCGCTCGCGCTCCGCCTGTCGACCTCGTACGGCCTCACAGCGTACGCCGTCACATGCGGTGTGTAAGCGGGAACAGCCGTGCCGGTCGGCCACTGGCAGCGGGCACGACCGGACACGGCGCGTGAGGGCGGCGGGGGCGTGCGCGGAGCGCGGCCGCCCCGGCGGCCACCGCGGAGCCTGCCACGCCCGGCGGTGCCGGGCCACCGCTTGCGGAACACGCGCCAGCCCCGTTCCTCCGTGCGCCCCCGATGCGCCCCGTTACCGTCCGTAGCCCCTGCGGGGCGGCCCCACCCGCACGAGTGACACCACGTCAGCGCCACGCGGCGGCCCCGCCGGGGGTGCGGGCGGCGCCCGGCGCCGGGCAGGGCGGTGCGCACGGCCCCGCCGGGGCCGGACGGCGGCCGGGACACCCTCCGGCCGGACGGCACGCCGCCTCGGCGGGGCCGGTGGCGGGCGCGTTGCCGCGCGGCGTGGCCGGGGATGCCTTCACCCGAGGCACCACGGGGGGGGGATCCCCGGCCGGGCCGGCACGCCGCCTCGCCCCGGCCACGGCCTTCGGCCGGAGCAGCAGGTGACGTGCCCGGGTACGTACGGCTCCCCCGGGGCGGTTCGGCTACGGCCGGTCCTCGGCGGAGCCGAAGACGGCACGTTGCCGGGCGGCCTGGCCAGGGACGCCTTCGGCCGCGAGGGTGCGGAGGGGCTGCCCCACCGCCGCCTCGCCCATCGGCCGGGACGCCGGGTGACGTGCCCGGGTACGTACGGCTCCCCCGGGGCGGTTCGGCTACGGACGGTTGTCGGTGGAGCCGGTGGCGGCGCGTTGGCGGGCGGCGTGGCGGGCGACGCGGGCGCGGTTGCCGCACGACGGCTTGCACCACTCCTGGCGGGTGTGCTCCTTGACGAAGTAGCGCACGCAGCGCGGCGCCGGGCACGCGCGCAGCCGCTCCCGGTCGGGCCCGGCGAGGAAGGCGATGGCGTGCCGGGCGAGTGCGGCGGCGACCAGGTCGGCGGCCCGCGGGGTGCGGGCGGCGGCGCGGGCGGCGGTCGCGGGCCGGTCGGCGGGCCAGTCCAGGCGGGGTGCGTACGGGACGCGCGCGGCGGCCGCGTTGAGCCGGTCCAGCGCCTGGGCGGCGGACGGCAGCTTTCCCGCGTCGGCGGAGCTGGCCGGGCCGGGCCGTACCGCGCGGGCGAAGAGCGCGCGGGTGGCGGTGCGCACCTCGACGGCGGCGGCGAGCGCGGCGGCGTCGGCTGTGAAGTCCTCGGCGGTGAAGGGGGCGGTGGCGTCGCCGCCCGCGGCGAGGTCGGCCCGCAGCGCGTCGGCGTGCGCGCGGACCCAGCGCGTCAGCCCGGCCGGTTCGGCGAGGTCGTCGGCGACACCGCCGTGCCCGTCGTGGCGGATGGTGACGGCGAGGTCCAGCGCGAGATGATCAGCTGCCATGACCTAATGGTATCGTGAGCAAAAACCATTAACACGGAGGGGGTGTCTGTGTCCGACCTGCGTGAACTGCTGCGCGGACTGGACGTGTTCGCAGGAGAGCTGCCGGACCTCGACCCCGGCGTGCTGCCGTCCGACCCGCACGAGCTGTTCGTCGAGTGGCTGCTCGCCGCCGTACGGGCCGGGGTCCGCGAGCCGCACGCGATGACCCTGTCCACCACGGGCGAGGACGGCGCCCCGTCCGCCCGCGTCCTGATCCTCAAGGACGTCTCCCCCGGCGGTTGGTACTTCGCCGCCGACGCGGGCGGGCGCAAGGGCCGCGAGCTGGCCGCGCGGCCGGCCGCCGCGCTCACCTTCTACTGGTCGCCGCTCGCCCGTCAGGTCCGGATCCGCGGCCGGGTGGAGCCGGGCGGTCCGGCCGACAGCGCCGCGGACTTCCTGGCCCGCTCCCCCGGCGCGCGCGCCGAGGCGCTGCTGGGCCGGCAGTCCACACTGCTGGCCGACCCGGCGGTCCGGGACGCGGCGGTGCGCGAGGCCGCTGCCCGGATCGAGGCGGAGCCCGAGCTGGTCGCGCCGGGCTGGACCGCGTACGCGCTGCACGCGGAGAGCGTCGAGTTCTGGCAGGGCGACCGGGACCGGCGGCACACCAGGGTCGTCTACACGCACACCGGCGAGGGATGGGAAAGGGGACTGCTGTGGCCGTGACCGAGCGGACGGCGGGCGGGACGGACGGCGAGGACGCGGCGGAGCGGCCGCAGCCCGATCTGCGGGCGGCCTTCACGGCGGGCGTGGCGCGGCTGCGCGGGCTCACCGGGGCGCTCATCGACGAGGAGTTGCGCGCCCCGAGCGCGCTGCCCGGCTGGACCCGCGGCCATGTGCTCACCCACGTCGAGGGTGTCGGGCGGGCCCTCGCGCGTCAGGCGCGCTACGCGCTGCGGGGCAGGACGATCGAGGTCTACGACGGCGGCAGGCCCGCGCGGGACGCCGCCATCGAGGCCGGACACGGGCGTTCCGCGGCGCAGTTGACCGCGGCGCTGTCCGACGCGCTGGACGAGGCGGAGGCGTCCTGGGCCGCGGTCGGGCCCGGCGACTGGGAGCACCCGGTGGCCTACCGCGACGGCACCCTGCGCACGGTGGGGCTGGCCTGGTGGCGGGAGCTGGAGATCCACACGGTGGACGCGCGGCTCGGCGCAAGCCCCTCCGGCTGGTCCCCGCAGCTGTGTACCCACTTGCTCGACTTCCTGTCCGTGCGGGTGCCGGGCGGGGTCGGGCTGATGGTGACCGCCGTCGACACCGGCGAGGTGTGGACGTACGGCCGCGGGGCGCGGGTCGCCGTCGAGGGGCGGCTCACGGACCTGGCGGCGTGGTTCGCCGGGCGCCGCCCGGAGCAGGCGCTCACGGGCGGGCCGCTGCCGGAGCTGGGCACCTGGCCGTGACGGCCGGGCCGTAGGCCCGCACGAAAGGGCCGGGGTACGCGTCCGCGCGTGCCCCGGCCGGTCCCGCCCGCGGTCAGGTCAGGTCGAACTCGCCGTCGCGCGCGCCGAGGACGAAGGCCCGCCACTCCGCGGGGGTGAAGATCAGCGCCGGGCCGTCGGGGTGCCGCCCGTCGCGCATCGCGATGTAGCCCTCGACGAAGGCGATCTGCACATCGCCGTTCCCCTGCTTGCTGGACAGCCACTCGGCGTCCGTCAGGTCGAGCTGCGGCTTCTTCCCGTTGGCCAACGGCTGTCCCGTGGTGCTTTCCGCCACGTCGTGCTCCTCCCGCTGCGTTGCGTGTTCACCACAGTAGCGGCCGTGCCGTACGCCGACACAAGATGACCGAAGCCGCCCGCGCCGGGGCCTGTTCCGATCGCACGGAGGGCACTTCGCGGGCTGTTCGCGACCGGAGAACGGTCCGTCGTGAACACCGGGCGGCCGGACGGAGGCTGCCGGTAGGGTGACCGCACATGACCGCACATGATCACGGACGCCGCGGCGAGTCCCCGCTCGCCCCCGGCCTCGACCCGGCGCGCACCGCGCTGGTCACGATCGATCTCATGGACCGCATCGTCGCCTTACCCCTCGCCCCGCTGCCCGGCCCCGCGGTACTCGCCGCCGCGCTGGAACTGGCCGACGCCTTCCGGGCCGCGGGCGCCACGGTGGTGGCCGTCCGGACGCAGCGGCCCGGCGTCGCCGAGCAGCCGGCCGGCAGCGAACTGGCCGCGGGCGTGGTGCGGGACGGGGATCTCGTCGTCGTCAAACGCACCATCGGCGGCTTCCTGGACACCGGCCTGCACGAACTGCTGCGCGAGCGCGGCGTGAACACCCTGGTGCTCGCCGGGATCGCCACCAACCTGGGCGTGGAGTCCACCGCCCGCGCCGCCTCCGACCTCGACTACCGGCTGGTCTTCGCGGCGGACGCGATGGCCGCGCTGACCGCCGCCGAGCACGAGGCCGCGGTCGCACTGGACTTCCCGCGCTTCGGCACCGTGGTGAGTGCGGCCCAGATCGGCTTCGCCGCGGGCTAGAACTCCGAAGCGGAGGGGGACGGCCCGGCCGGTGCCCGCAGCGGGAAGGACGCGCGCAGCGTGGCCCCCGGCCCCCCGCCGGGCACGACCCGGAGCGACGCGCGGTGGGCCAGCGCGATGTCGCGGGCGATGGGCAGGCCGAGCCCCGATCCGCCGGTGTCACGGGCGCGCGCGTGATCGAGGCGGGTGAAACGGTCGAAGACGGTCGCGTGGTGCTCGGGCGGGATGCCGGGCCCGTCGTCGGCGACGTCGAGCCGCGCCCGGCCGCGCGCCCCGTCCCGGGTCAGCTCGACGGTCACCGCGCCGGACGCGTGCCGCACCGCGTTGTCGACGAGGTTGGCGACCATCCGCCGCAGGTGGTCCGGCGAGCCGTCGATCAGCACGTCGGGGGTGAGCCGCATCCGCACCGCGACATCGGTACGCGGCCGGGCCCGCGCCGCCTCCTCGGCGACGATCTGCGCCAGGTCCGTCTCCCGGGTGCGGATCGGCTCGCGGGCGTCCAGCCGGGAGAGCAGCAGCAGGTCGGCGGTGAGCGTCTGGAGGCGCTCGACGTCGGCGAGCGCCTCACGGGCGAGGTGCTGCTCGCCCGGGGCGGCCAGTTCCAGCCGGGTGCGCAGCACGGCCATCGGGCTGCGCAGTTCGTGTGCCGCGTCGGCGACGAACTGCCGGTGCGCGCCGACCGCCGTCTGCAGCCGGTCGAGGGTCGCGTTGACGGTACGGGCCAGGGCCGCGACCTCGTCGCGCGCGTCCGTCTCGGGAACGCGCTCGTGCAGATCCCGCGCGGTGATCTTGTCGACCTTCGCGCGGATCGCGGACACCGGACGCAGCGCCCGCCCGGTGGTGTGCCAGCACAGCAGGGCGACCAGCGCGAGCAGCGCGGGAATGCCCGGGACCAGCACCCGGAGCAGGGTGCGCATCGCGGCGCGGACCGGTGCGAGGGACGCGGTGCCCTGGACGGTGACCGGGCCCGCGCCGGTGTTCACGTTCATCGACACGACCACCGTGCCGCCCTCCTTCCCGGGCGGCGGCATCCCGGGCGGCAGCGCGTCCGGCCCCGGCCCGGCGCCCCCTGCGGTAACGGTCGCGTCCGGCCCCGGCCCGAGGGCCCCGCCGGTGACGGTGGTGCCGCCCGGCGCGCCGTGCTGCTCCAGGACGAGGGCGGCCTTGCGTCCCGCGTCCTGGACGGCCAGCTCCCGCGCCGAGCGGGTCAGACTCGCGTGCAGCGACAGCAGGAGCGCGGCGGCGGCGAGGCCGAGGGCGGCGGCCACCACGGCGGTCGCGGCGAGCGTGGTGCGCAGCCGGACGCTCATCTCAGGCCTCCAGCCGGTAACCGGCGCCGCGGACGGTGCGCAGCGAGCTGCGGCCGAAGGGCTTGTCGATCTTGCGGCGCAGCGCGCTGATGTAGACCTCGACCACGTTGGAGTCGCCGTCGTAGGCGAAGTCCCAGGCCCGCGCGAGCAGTTCGGACTTGGGCACCACCTCGCCCGCGCGCCGGGCCAGGCAGTGCAGGATCGCGAACTCCTTGGGCGTGAGGGGGATCAGCACGTCGCCGCGGCTCGCGCGCAGCCCCGCCGGGTCGACCCGCAGGTCGCCCACCGCCAGCACCGCGGGACGCTCGCGCAGGCCGCGCCGCACCAGGGCGCGCAGCCGGGCGAGCAGCACGACGTAGGAGAAGGGCTTGGTCAGGTAGTCGTCGGCGCCGGTGTCCAGGCCCTCGGCCTCGTCGTACTCGCCGTCCATCGCCGTGAGCATGAGGATCGGCGTCCACACCCCGGCCTCGCGCAGCGCGCGGCAGACGCCGTAGCCGTCCAGCTCCGGGAGCATCACGTCGAGCACGATCGCGTCGTAGGCGTGCTCGGTGGCCATCCAGAGCCCCTCGCGCCCGTCGTGGGCGAGGTCGACGGCGAAGCCCTCGCGGCTCAGCCCGTCGCCGAGGAGTTCGGCCAGCCTGCGTTCGTCTTCCACCACGAGTATGCGCACCTCCCCAGCGTGCGGGCCGCCACCTAAGGCGAACATGAAGATCATCCGACAGGCTTTCAGGTCCGCTTCAGCCGCGCCCGGCGAGTGTGGTGATCGCCGGACCGGCCGGTCCGGCGTCCTCGAACGGGAGACAGCACACGATGATCGACAAGAGGATTGCCGCGGGCTTCGCCCTCGTGGCAGGGCTGGGCCTGGCGAGCGTCGCGGCGGCGCCGGTCAGCGGCGCCACGACGCCGTCGGCTGCGCACACGGTCCACGCGCAGCCCGCAGGCAAGGGCGGTGGGAAGGGCGGGGCCGAGGGCGGCAAGCAGGTCGTCTGCATCGTCCAGGTCGGCGGCAAGCCGGGCAAGGGCGGTCCGGTCACGCTTCCGCCGCTGCCCGGGAAGCCCGGCGAGCCCGGCAAGCCCGGTAAGGGCACCGGGGACAAGGTCGTGGTGAAGGTCGTGAACGGCAAGGTCACGGTCTACGTCAACGGCAAGCCCGCGCCCGCGGGTTCGGTGCACGTCGGCACGGGCGCCGAGTGCCCGGCGCCGCCGAAGGGTCTGCCCGGCCCCGGCGGTGTCACCACGCAGCCCGGCAAGGGCGGCGTGAGCGTGCACCCGGGCGAGGGCGGCGTCGTCACCCAGGGCGCGCCGGGCGCGGACGCGGCCGGGCAGTGGACGGCTGGGCTGCACGTCTGACCCGCGGCACCACGGCCGGGACGGCTCCCGTACGGGGGAGGGGCCGCCCCGGCCTTCGGCACGGTCGGGCTGGCATTCTGTACCTACTAGTATGTACACTGCGATCATGGAGACGTCGGAACGACTGATCGAAAGCGCGCAGGCGCTGCTGTGGGAACGCGGATACGTCGGTACCAGCCCCAAGGCCATCCAGGACCGGGCGGGCGCCGGACAGGGCAGCATGTACCACCACTTCCGCGGCAAGCCCGACCTCGCCGTCACCGCGATGCGCCGCAGCGCCGCGCAACTGCTGGCCCAGGCCGAGGAGCAGATCGCCCGCGGCGGCACCGCGCTGGAGCGGGCCACCGCCTACCTCGTCCGTGAGCGCGACGCCCTGCGCGGGTGCCGCGTCGGACGGATGGCGATGGACCCCGACGTGATCGCGAGCGACGAACTGCGCGCACCCGTGCAGGAGACCTTCGCCTGGCTGACCGGCCACCTCGCCGGGGTCCTCGCCGAGGGCGTCGCGGCCGGCGAACTGCGCCCCGGTCTCGACCCGCACGACACCGCGGCCGCGATCGTCGCCGTCGTCCAGGGCGGTTACGTGCTGGCCCGTGCCGCCGACTCGCAGGAGCCCTTCGACGCCGCCGTCCGCGGAGCCGTCGCCCTCCTCGCCGCCCAGGCCGTACCCGCCGCCGGCGCCTGAGCCGCGACCGCACACCCGACCGACCTCAGCCGAGCCCCAGCCCCAGCCCCAGCCCCAGCCCCAGCCCCAGGAGAACGCGCCCGTGCACGCGATGAACTACCGCATCACCCTGCCCGCCGACTACGACATGCAGATCATCCGCCACCGGGTGGCCACCAAGGGCCACCTGCTCGACGACTTCCCCGGCCTCGGCCAGAAGGCCTATCTGATACGGGAGCGGGGCGTCGACGGCTCGCCCGTCAACCAGTACGCGCCCTTCTACCTGTGGAACACCCCCGAGGGCATGAACAGCTTCCTGTGGGGAGCCGGATTCCAGAACCTGTGCGCCGACTTCGGGCGGCCGACCGTCGAGCACTGGACCGGAGCCGGTTTCGCCCGCGGCCCCGCCTACGGCGCCGCGCCGCGCGCCGCCGCCCGCCGCGCCCTCCCGATCTCCCCCGGCACGGCCCCCGCCGAGGCGGTCGGACACGCTCTGGAGGACATGACGCGCACCGCGGCCCTGCCCGGCGTGCACTCCACCGCGGTCGTCGTCGACCCGCGGCACTGGGAACTGCTCCACTTCACCCTCTGGGAGGACACCGTGCCCGGCCCGCCCACGACACCGGACGAGGAGCGCTACCAGGTGCTGCACCTGTCCCGTCCGGAACTCGACAAGCTGCCCGAAGGGAGGATGTGGTGATGCGCGAAGCAGTGATCGACCGCGAGGCCGGCTACCGGCTGCTCGGCGAACTCGCCGGGCCCGAGACGATCGAGGGCACCCTGTCGCGCCTGGACGCGCTGGCCCCCGGCTTCGCCGACTGGATCGTCACCAGCCTCTTCGGGGGCACGTACCAGCGCGAAGGCCTGGAACTGCGCGACCGGCAGATCGCCACACTCGCCGCGCTCACCGCGCTCGGCGGGGTCGAGCCGCAGCTCGACGACCACGTCCGCAACAGCCTGCGGATCGGCGTCGCACCGCGGGAGATCGTCGAGGTGATGGTGCATCTGGCGCCCTACGTCGGAGTGCCCAAGGCCCTCGCGGGCCTGCGCGTCGCCTCGGCGGTGCTGCGCGAGAACGAGGGGACGCAGGCGTCGTGACCGGGCCCCGCACCGTGCGCACCGTGCGCACCGTGCTCGGCGACATCGCGCCCGCCGCGCTCGGTGTCGTCGACGCGCACGACCACCTCTTCCTGCGCAGCCCCGCGCTGCCCCTCCCCCTCGACGACGAGGACGCCGCGCTCGGCACACTGCGGGCCTTCCGCGACCTCGGCGGCGGGGCGCTCGCCCAGTGGACGCCCTTCGCCATGGGGCGGCGCTCGGACCGCCTCGTCGCGGCCTCACGTGCCACGGGGGTGCACGTGATCGCCGCGACCGGCCTCCACCAGGAGGTGCACTACGACCCGGAGCTGCTGCGCCGGCTGCGGCGCGGCGACGCGCTCGCCGAGCTCTTCGTCGCCGAACTCACCGAGGGCACCGTCACGGGCGACGACCCCGGCGGGGCGCGCACCGGCCCGCGGGCCGGGATGATCAAGGTCGCCGGGATGTTCCACGCCCTCGACGACCACACCCGCTGGGTCATGGCCGCGGCCGCGCACGCGCACCACGCCACGGGGGCGCCCATCGGCATCCACCACGAGATGGGCACCGCGGCGGTGGACGTCCTCGGACTGCTCCACGGCGAGCTGGGCGTGCCCGCGAGCAGCCTGCTGCTCGGGCACCTCAACCGCTTCCCCGATCCCGGGGTGCACCGCGAACTCGCCGCCGCGGGGGCGTATCTGGCCTTCGACGGGCCGAGCAGGGCGCACAGCGCGACCGATCCGTGGCTGGTCGGCTCCCTCGTCGCCCTCGCGGAAGCGGGCCACACCTCCCAGCTGCTGCTCGGCGCGGACACCACCTCGCCGGGGGCGGGCCCCGGGGCTCCGTACCTCCTGCGCGTCCTGCGCCCCCGCCTCACCCGCGACCTCGGCCCCGCCGCGGCGGAGGCGATCCTCTCCACCAACCCGGCACGCGCCTTCGCCGCCCCCTGGCCCACGTAGGCCCTGCCCCAGGCCACGACCCGGGCTGCCTCTTGCGGTGGTGCTTGCGACCTTCCCGCGGTGGACGGCTGAGCGCGCAGTTCCCCGCGCCCCTTGTCGTGCCCGGCCCGGCATGCGCAAGCCCGTACCACGCCGGGCGAGCGTCCCAGGGGCGCGAGGAACCGCGCGACCGGCCCACCACCGGCAGAAGGTCGCAAGGCCGTCCCCAAGGGCCACCCCCGGGCGCCAAAGGGGCGCGGGGAACTGCGCGCTCAACCCCCCACCGGCAGAAGGTCGCAAGCACCACCGCAAAGACCACCCCCGGGCGCCAAAGGGGCGCGGGGAACTGCGCGCTCAACCCCCCACCGGCAGAAGGTCGCAAGCACCACCCCAAGGACCACCCCCGGGCGCCAAAGGGGCGCGGGGAACTGCGCGCTCAGCCCCCACCGGGGGAAGGCCGCGCGGGGCGCCGCGAGAGGCACCCCGGGGCGTAACCGCGGCTCATCCCTCGGAGAGAAACGCTCGGGTCACCGCGAGGAAATCCGTGGGGGCGTAGTCGTGGATCATGTGGCCCACGGGGATCGTGGTGAGGCGGGCGCCGGGGATGCGGGCGGCGACGTCGGCCAGCAGGTCCTGGGGGATGGGGCTGCGCTCGCCGCCCGCGACGACGAGCGTGGGCGCGGTGATGCGCGCGAGCCCCTCCCGGTGCCGCGCCGGAGGCGCGTTGCGCTGGCGGGCGACCTCGGCGACGACCCGCCAGTCGAAGTCGCCGTCGAGCCCGGGGCCCGGTCCGTCCGGCACCGGGCGGGGCGGGTCGGCGGGGAAGGGCAGCGGGCCGTCCTCCAGGACCATGCGGCGGACGGCGGCGGGGCGGTCCATGGCGACGAGCGAGGCGACGATCGTGCCGACGGAGTGTCCGATGACGGTGACCTCGTCGATGCTCAGCTCGTCCAGCAGCGCGAACACGTCGTCCCGCATCGCCTCGAACGTGTAGTCGTCGGCGTGGTCGCTGTCGCCGTGGCCGCGCAGGTCGAGCGCGGTGGTGCGCCAGCCGTCCGCGGCGAGGGCGGCGGCGACCGCGGCCCAGGAGCCGCGGTTCTCGCCGAGGGCGTGCAGGAGCAGCAGCGGGGGGCCGTCCGCGGGACCGGCCTGCTCGTAGGCGAGCCGGATACCGCCGGAGCGGAAGGTGCGCATGGCGTTCATGCCCGGACCCTAGTCGTGGTCCGGCGCGTACGGCCGCCCCGTTCGCGGCGGGCACAACCCTCCGCCGGGCGGCGCCACGGGCTCAGCCGGCGGGCGGCGGCGGGTCGTTGCGCCGTGCGGCGACGCGCTCGTAGAGGGCCTGCGCCTCCGCGGTGCGGCCGAGGCGGCGCAGGCACTGTGCCTCGTCGCTGCGGCTGGCGAGGGTGTCGGGGTGGCCGGCGCCGAGCACCTGCTCGCGGGCGTCGGCCACCTCGTGGTAGACGGCGAGCGCGCTGGCCCAGCGGCCGAGCCAGCCCAGGGCGACGGCGATCTCCCGTTTGCTGACCAGCGTGTCGGGGTGGAAGGGCCCCAGGACCCGGGCGCGGACGGCGGCGACGTCGCGGGCCTCGACGAGTGCGCGCTCCCAGTCGCCGAGCCGGCCGAGGTTGACGCCGAGCGCGTGCCGGGCCCGCAGCGTCTCGGGGTCGGTGGAGCCCGCGGTCCTGGTCCGGGCCTCGACGAGGGATTCGTAGAGGGTCCGGGCCTCCGCGCTGCGGCCGAGCCGCCCGAGGCAGATACCGGTCTCGTAGCGGGCGGCGAGCGTGTCGGGGTGGTCGGGGCCGAGGACGCGGCCGCGCGCGGCGGCGACGTCCCCGTAGACGTCGAGCGCCTCGGGCCAGCGGCGGGCCTTGCCGAGCATGTGGCCGACCTCGAAGAGCGTTATCAGCGTGTGCGGGTGGTCCGCGCCGAGCACCCGGGTGCGCGCCTCGGCCACCTCGGCGGCCAGCGTGTGCGCCTCCTCGGTGCGGCCGAGGCACCCGAGGTTGTAGGCCAGGTTGTGCCGGCACTGCAGGGTGTCGGGGTCGTCCGGGCCGGACGCGCGCAGCCGGGCGGCGAGCACGTCGGCGTACTCGCGGTGCGCCTCCTCGTGGCGGCCGAGCACCCCGAGCGCGTACGCGGCCTCGTGGCGCGCGGCGAGCGTGTCGTGGTGGTCGGGCCCGAGGACGCGGGCGCGGGCCTCGCCGACGTGGGCGTACAGCCGCAGTGCCTCTTCGGTGCGGCCGAGGCCGGTGAGGCAGTAGGCCGTCTCGTAGCGGCTGCCGAGGGTGTCGGGGTGTTCGGCGCCGAGGGTGCTCTCGCGGGCGGCGGCGACCGCGGTGTGCAGGTCGTGGGCCTGCCGCCACTTGCCGGCTCGGGCGAGGTCGATGGCCTCGGCGTGCCGTCCGGCCAGTTCCGCCTGCACTCCGGCGGGGCCGGGCGGCGGGCCGGGCAGCGGCGGGCGTACCCCGCGGGTGGACCACGCGCCGGTCAGCTCGTGGTGCGCGGCGGGCGCGGGCCCGGCGGGGAAGGCGGCGGTGCCGGTGGTCAGGTGCTGCGCCCAGCCGGGCAGTCCGGCGGCGGGTGGGGCGGCGCCGGACACGGCGGGCTGCGCGGGGTGCGGGAGGCCGCCGCCGCGCAGTGCCTTGAGCCGGCCGCAGACGTCGGCGGCGTCCTGCGGCCGGTCGTCGGGGGCCTTGGCGAGCAGGTCGAGGATGAGCCGGTCGAGTTCGGCGGGCAGTTCGGGGCGGCGGGCGCGCGGCGGGTCGGGGACGGTGTCGCGGTGGCCGACCAGGATCGCCCAGGTGTCGCCGAGGTCGAACGGGGGTGCGCCGGTGGCCAGTTCGTAGAGCACGCAGCCCAGCGAGTACAGGTCGCTGCGGTGGTCGACCTCGCCGGAGGCGCCGATCTGCTCGGGCGACATGTAGTGCGGGGTGCCCATGGCCACGCCGGTGCCGGTGAGGCGGGAGGTGAAGCCGATGTCGTGGCCGAGCCGGGCGATGCCGAAGTCGCAGATCTTCACGCCGCCGTCGGCGAGCCGCATGATGTTGGCCGGTTTCAGGTCCCGGTGGACGATGCCCTGCGAGTGGGTGTACGCGAGCGCGTCGGCGACCTGCTCGGCGATGTCGATGACGTCGGGGACCGGCAGCGGGTGCCGCTGGGCGTCGTCGAGGACCTGGAGCAGGTTGCGCCCGTCGAGCAGTTCCATCACCAGGAAGAGCAGGCCGTCGTGCTCGCCGAAGTCGTGGACGACGGTGATCCCGCGGTGCTGGAGGGCCGCGGCGACCCGCGCCTCCCGGCGGAAGCGCTCCTGGAGGATCCGGGTGAATCCGGCGTCCCTGGCCTGGCCTGCGGGTTTGAGGCACTTCACGGCGACCTTGCGGCCCAGCGACTCGTCGAGCGCGAGCCACACCTCGCCCATGCCGCCGCGCCCGATCAGCTCGTGCAGCCGGTAGCGCCCCTGGATGACGGCGGCCTGCTCCGCCGTGCCGCCGTGCCCGTGGTGGTCCCCGTGATGTCCCGCCGCCATCGCGTACCCGCCCCCGTGGTCCTCGGTGCTTCCCCGCACTCAGTATGGCCGGGCCGCGCCGAACACGTCACCTCGCATCAGGGCATATCCGCTCAAGGCCCACCGGTGCCCCCGCCCGGAGCGGCCGGCAGCCTGCGGACGGAGGGGCGGGTGCCGGGTCCGAGCCGGTCGACGGCCCGCAGGATGTGGCCCGGCGGCAGCTGCCAGCGCAGCCGCGCGGGGACGGCCCGCAGCAGCCGGCCCGCGGCGCGCAGCCGCCGGTCGGCGGCGGCCTGCCCGGGTCCTGGCCGCCCGTACAGCTCCTGCGCCCAGCGCGGCAGCGCGGCGTAGGCGGTGCCGGAGACCGCGCGCCACACCGCCAGGCGCAGCGGCAGCAGCGGCCAGGGCACGGGCGGGGCGGCGAGGAAGCCGGCGATGTCACCGGATTCCGGCGTGGCGGCGAGCCGCGGCCGCACGGTGTCGAAGTATCCGGCCAGCTCCGCGGTGCTCGCGGGCACCCCGGCGGGGTCGAGGCCGACGAGGCGGGCGGCGGTGCGCTGCTCGGCCACGTACGCGTCGGCCTGGGCGGCGGTGAGCGGGTAGCCGGAGCGGCGGGCGACGCCCAGGTAGGAGTCGATCTCGGCGCAGTGCACCCACAGCAGCAGCTCGGGGTCGTCGACACCGTAGCGCTCACCCGTCTGCGGGTCGGCCGCCGAGAGCCTGCGGTGGATGCCGCGGATGCGGGCGCCGGCGCGCTCGGCGGCGGGCGCGGTGCCGTAGGTGATCTCGCCGACGAAGGACGCGGTGCGCAGCAGCCGCCCCCACGAGTCGTGCCGGACGTCGGAATTCTGCACGACCCCGCGGACGGCCCGCGGGTGCAGTGCCTGGAGGTAGAGCGCCCGGATGCCGGCCACCCACATGACCGGGTCGGCGTGCAGCTGCCAGGTCACCGAGTCGGGCCCGAAGAGTCCGGGGTCGGTGTCGCTCATGACGGCCTCCTTCACCGCCCACCGTAACCGTGGCCGCGGGCCGCCGGGGAGGGGGCCGGCAGGGTACCGCAGCACCCCTGGGCCTTGCCGTACGTGGTGCCCTGCGGGCGGTGGAACCGTAGGCTGGAGATCCCGTGGCCCGTGCGGACGGAGTAGCCGATGAAGATGCTGATCAACGTCGCCGAGAACGTGGTCGCCGATGCGCTGCGGGGTATCGCCGCCGCGCATCCCGAGCTGACCGTGGACGTGGAGAAGCGGGTGATCGTACGGCGTGGCGCGCCCTACGAGGGCAAGGTCGGCCTGGTCTCCGGCGGCGGGTCGGGGCACGAGCCGCTGCACGGCGGCTTCGTCGGCCGCGGCATGCTGGACGCGGCCTGTCCGGGCGAGGTCTTCACCTCCCCGGTGCCGGACCAGATGGTGCGCGCCGCGGCGGCCGTCGACAGCGGCGCCGGGGTGCTCTTCATCGTGAAGAACTACACCGGTGACGTGCTGAACTTCCAGATGGCCGCCGAGCTGGCCGAGGACGAGGGCGTGCAGGTCGCCACCGTGCTGATCGACGACGACGTGGCGGTGACGGACAGCACGTACACCGCCGGGCGGCGCGGCACGGGCGCGACGCTCTTCGTCGAGAAGATCGCGGGCGCCGCCGCCGAGGAGGGCGCGCCGCTGGACCGGGTCGCCTCGCTGGCCCGGCAGGTCAACGCCGCCTCGCGGTCCTTCGGTGTGGCGCTCACCGCGTGCAGCACCCCGGCCAAGGGCGGCCCGACCTTCGACCTGCCCGACGGCGAGCTGGAGCTGGGCGTCGGCATCCACGGCGAGCCGGGCCGCGAGCGGCGCGCGATGATGACCTCGGGGGAGATCGCCGACGCCGCCGTGGACGCGGTGGTGTCCGACCTCCAGCCGGACGGCCCGGTGCTGCTGCTGGTCAACGGGATGGGCGGCACCCCGCTGCTGGAGCTGTACGGCTTCAACGCCGAGGTGCAGCGCGCGCTGGCCGAGCGCAAGGTCCCGGTCGCCCGCACCCTGGTCGGCAACTATGTGACGTCCCTCGACATGGCGGGCGCCTCGGTGACGATATGCCGGGCCGACGAGGAGCTGCTGCGGCTGTACGACGCCCCGGTCGCCACCCCGGGCCTGCGCTGGGGCTGCTGACCCCGGACCCGCCCCGGACCCGGCGCCCGCCACCCGGCACGTACCCCCGCACCTCCTCCCGCACCACCGGCGAAAGGACCGCGCGACCCCGATGAACGCAACCCCCGATCCCGAGGCGCCGGTCGACGCGGCGTTCGCCCGCCGCTGGCTCGCGGCGGCGACCGCCGCCGTCGAACGCGAGGCCGCGCGGCTGACCGAGCTGGACTCCCCCATCGGCGACGCCGACCACGGCGCGAACATGCGGCGCGGCTTCCTGGCCGCGCGGACCGCGGTCGAGCAGGAGGCGCCGCAGACCCCGGGCGCCGTGCTGGTGCTGGTGGGCCGCACGCTGATCAGCACCGTCGGCGGCGCTTCCGGCCCGCTGTACGGGACGCTGCTGCGCCGGGCCGGCAAGGAGCTGGGCGAGGAGCCGGCGGTGTCCGTGGCGCGGCTGCGGGACGCGCTGCGCGCCGGGGTGGACGGGGTCGCGCAGCTCGGCGGCGCGGTGCCGGGCGACAAGACGATGCTGGACGCGCTGCTGCCGGCCGTCGACGCGCTCGGCGGCGCGCTGGACGCGGGCCAGGACACGGCCGGGGCGTTCGCCGCGGCGGCGGAGGCCGCCGGGGCGGGGGCGACGGCGACCACGCCGATGCGGGCCCGCAAGGGCCGGGCCAGCTACCTGGGCGAGCGCAGCGTCGGCCACCAGGATCCGGGCGCGACATCCTCGGCGCTGCTCGTCGAGGCCTTCACCGAGGCAGCACGGGAGGACGCATGAGCACCCCGCTCGTCGGCATAGTGCTGGTCTCGCACAGCGCGCAGGCCGCCCAGGCGGTCGCCGACCTGGCCGCAGGACTCAGCGGGGCGGGCACCACCGTGCCCGTCGCCCCCGCGGGCGGCGCCCCGGACGGCGGCTTCGGCACCAGCTCCGATCTGATAGCGGCCGCGGCGGCCTCGGTGGACCAGGGCGCGGGGGTGGCGGTGCTCGCCGACCTGGGCAGCGCGGTGCTCACCGTCAAAGCGCTGCTCGCGGACGAGGAGCTGCCCGCGGGGACGCGGCTGGTGGACGCCCCCTTCCTGGAGGGCGCGGTCGCCGCCGTGGTCACCGCCTCGACCGGCGCCGACCTGGACGCCGTGGCGGCGGCCGCCGCGGACGCGTACGCCTACCGCAAGGTCTGAGCGGCGGACCCGCGGCCCCTCCCCCCGTCGTGCGGGGAGGGGGGCCGCGGACGGCTCAGCGCCCGTAGACCAGCAGCGTGCGGACCATGCGGCAGGTGGTGTCGGACGGCTCGTGGACACCGATCCGCTCGGCGGCGTCGCGTATCCGCCCGTTCCCGGCCTGGGCCGGTTCGTACACGCCCGCGTCGAGCAGGGCGATCACCAGGCGCATGGACTTCAGCCGCCGGTTGTGCGCGATGTACCACGCACGCGGACGGCCGGCGGGCAGTGCCCGCTTCGGCAGCGGACTCCTCAGCGGGCCCTTCGGCGGGGACAGTACGGCAGCGGGCATCGGCAACCTCCTGCGGCGTCGGCCGAACCTCTCGAACACTGTCCATTTTACCGCCGACCACTGACAAAGTCCGCTGGCCAGACGCTATATGACGAATGTTTGTACGACCGCGTGACCGCGTCTGCGACACCCCGTCAGGACCGCGTCCGCCACCGTGCCGTCACCCCGCCCTCCCCCGCCTCATCCGGCGGCGGCCGCCCCCGTCCGCGCCGCCGCGATCTCCTCCTCCGTCATCGGCAGCCCGTGCGGGTTGCCCGACGCGCCCGCGTGCGGCTTGACGAACAGGCAGCTCAGCGCGCCCACCGCGAGCACGCCGACGGAGACCAGCAGCGTCGGCCCCATGGCGTCGACGAAGCCGTGCCCGAAGACCGTGCCCGCCACCTCCCGGACCCGCGCGGCGGTGCCCGCCGGGACGTCCTTCGGCAGCGCCGGCCCCGCCGTCCCGGCCGCGACGTCCAGCCGCCGCCCGGACGCGTCGAAGCCGTGCACGAAGGCGGTGCGGTAGGCGGCCGGCACCTCACCCGCGTGCCGCGCGGCCTGGTCCTTCAGCCCGGCCGCGAACCGCCCCTGGAGCACCGCCCCGACGACGGCCCCGGCGAGCACCGAACCCATCTGCCGCAGTGCGTTGTTGACGCCCGAGGCGGCGCCGGTCAGCTGCGGCGGCACATTGCGCATCGCCTCGCCCGCCATCGGCGAGAAGGTGCACCCGGTGCCCAGGCCCATCAGGAACAGCGGCGTCACGACGCCCTTCCAGCTGCCGCCCGCATCCGCGGCGAGCGCGATCCACGCCAGGCCCCCGCCGAACAGCAGCAGCCCGGCCAGCAGGATGTACTTGGCGCCCAGCTTGTCGGCGAGCACCGAGGCGGGCCCGGCGGTCACGAAGGTGCCGACCGACAGCGGCAGCAGCACCACCCCGGCCTTGAGCGCGCTGTAGCCCAGGACCGACTGGAGGTAGACGGTGAGCGGCAGGAAGAGGCCGACGATGCCGAAGGAGATGGCGACGCCGACGACGTTCATGAGCGTGAAGTTGCGGTCCCGGAAGAGCGCGAAGGGCACCAGCGGTTCACCGTCCTGGCGGCCGCGCTGGTGCAGCAGGAAGCCCGCCCCCACCACCCCGGAGGCGGCCAGGCAGGCGACGATCCAGCCGTTCCAGTCGTAGCGCTGGCCCTCGGTCAGGCCGAACGTCAGCAGGAACAGCGCGAGCGTCGACAGCAGCGTGCCGGGCACGTCGAAGCGGTGCCGCACGGTGCGCGCCGGCGCCGGGAACCACACCAGCGCGCCGATGACGCACAGCACGCCGAGCGGGACGTTGACGAAGAAGATCCAACGCCAGTCCAGCCGGGTGACCAGCAGGCCGCCCACCGTCGGCCCCGCCGCGCCCGACACCCCGGCGACGACGCCCCACACCCCGAGCGCGGCGCCGCGCTTGCCGGGCGGGAAGACGTCCACGATGAGCGAGAGCGTCTGCGGCAGCAGCATCGCCGCGCCCACGCCCTGCACCGCGCGGAAGGTGATCAGCTGGCTCGGGTCCTGCGCCAGCCCGCACGCGAGGCTGGCCACGGTGAACAGCGCGACGCCGCCGATGAAGAGGTTCTTCTTGCCGTTCAGGTCGCCCAGCCGGCCCGCGGTGATCAGCAGCACGGCGAGCGCGAGCGTGTAGGCGTTGGTGATCCACAGGATCTGGTCGAGAGAGGCGCCCAGCCGGCCCACCATGTCGGGAATGGCGATGTTGACGATGGTCAGGTCGAGCAGCGTCATGAAGAACCCGACGGACAGCACGGAAAGGACCGCCCACGGGTTGCCCCGCATTGATCTCACTTTTCCCTCCTCGCCGCGGGCGTGCGCGCGCTCGCGGCCTCGTGGTCGTAAACGCCCTCCGTCCCGTGCGGGGCGGAGGGCGCTTACGCGGACGAGCCGGTGCGCTCGGCGCGCCCTCCCGGCTCCTGCCGGTCAGAGGGGCGCCGCACGGCGCGATGTGACATCGCGGCGAGGCGGGGTGCTGTTCGGGGGCCGTCGCTCAGGGCGCCGGGAAACCGCGGTCGGCGCCGCCGGGGGGCGCGGCGGGGGCGAACCACGTGGGGTCGTCGCGCAGCGCCAGTTCGATACGGCCGCGGGCGGTCGGGCCGAGCTCGGGCAGTTCGTCCACCGCGAACCAGCGCACGTCCAGCGACTCGTCGTCGTTGACCCGCGCCTGCCCGCCGACCGCGCGGCAGCGCAGCACGATGTCGATGTACTGCGCGTGGTCGCCGTTGGGGTAGACCACCGGTTCGTTGGTGAAGACGCTCAGCACCCGCTCCACGATCGCCAGGACGCCGGTCTCCTCCTCGACCTCCCGCACGGCCGCCTCCGCGGGCTGCTCACCGGGGTCGGGGATGCCGCTGAGCAGCGCCCACCTGCCGGTGTCGGTCCGCCGGTTCAGCAGGACCCTCCCGCGGTCGTCGAACACCACCATCACCACGCCCGGCAGGAAGAGCAGCGTGTCGCCCGCCTTGGCACGGATGTCCAGGATGAATTGCGGAGTCGCCATGGCCCGAGCCTACGAGATACCAGGTGAACACCACATCCGCACCACGTATCCCAAGGACGACAAGCTTGCCGCGCAACCGTCCCCCGCGGCCCGCCCAGCCGTTACCGTGACCCGGACAGAGCGCCCGCACGGGGAACGGGGGCCCGACGGCAGTCCGTCGCGCCCCCGTGGGTCAGGGGGTATCGGGGGGCATGGACACGACGGCCGGCGAACCGCCGGGCGCCGCACGCGCGCGCCGCGCGCCGCACGGTCCGGACGGGCACGCCGGGGGGCGCCGCCGGGGCAGCGGCCTCACCGACGCGGCCGGGATCGCGGTGCTCGGCTGCGCCTCGGTCTGGGCACTGGTCGCCGCCGCGGGACGCCCCGCCCGGCCGGAGGGCACGCTGCTCGCGGTCCTCGCCGTCACCGCCGGTTACGCGCTCGGCCGCATCCTGGGGGCGCTGCTGCCCACACTCGCGCCCACCGCCGCCGCCCTCACCGTCCTGGCCCTGGTCCTCGCCCCGGACGGCCGGCCGACCGCCCGCCCCGAGGCGCCGCCGCTCGGCTACCCGAACGCCGACGCGGCGCTGCTGGTGCTGGCCACCGGCGCCGCGTGCTGCGCCGCCTGGACGGTACGCGGCAGGCTGCGGCGGGCGGCGCTGCGCGCGGCGGGGCTCGGCGCCGCAGCCGCCGCGCTGGCCCTGGGCTCGGCCGCCGGGTTCGCGGCGGGCGTGGCCGTCGTGCTGTGCTCGCTGGCCGCCGCCCGGCTCCGCCGCAGGCTCCCCGCGCTGGCCGCGCTGGCCCTGGCCGCCGCCCTCGCGGTGGGCACGACCTGCGCGGTCGCGGTGGACGCGCTGCCCGCGGGCCTGTCGGCGTCGCTCACCGGCCAGCTCACCCAGCCGCGGGTGGAGCTGTGGCACCGGGCCGTCACCCTCGCCGAGGACCATCCGCTGCGCGGGGTGGGCCCGGAACGCTTCGCCGCCGCGATCCCCGCCGACACCCCCGGAGCCGACACGTATCCCGAGGTGACACTCGCCGAGGGGCCGTCCTCCGCCTCGCCGCAGTCCGCGCCGCTCCAGCTCGCCGCCGAGCAGGGCGTTCCGGGGGTGGTGCTGCTGGCCGTCTCCTTCGGATGGCTGCTCACGGCGCTGTGGCGCTCACCGCGTCCCACCCCCGTCGTCCTGACCGCCGCCGCCACGCTCACCGGCCTGGCCATGCTCGCGGCCGTCGACCATGTGCTCAGCTACGCCGTCGTCACCGCGGGCGCCGGTTTCCTCGCCGGTCTGGCGACGGCCCGCCCGCTCGCGGCCGAACAGCTCCCGCCGCCGGACTGAGCCGTACGGGTGACGGAGCGAGGTCAAGCCGTCAGGGGCTGGCCAGCGGGGCGCGCAGCCGCAGCCACGCGGCGATGGCCTGTACCGCGCCCTCGGGGTCGTCGACCGTCACCGTGAAGCGGCGGTCGCCGCCGAGGTCGATGACGATGCCGGGGCCGCGCCGGACGATCACCGCCGTGCCCTTCTCCGGGCGCCACCGGTAGCCCCAGCCGCCCCAGCTGCGTGGGCTGATCAGCGGGGCCAGCCGGGCGCCACTGACGTCCGCGAGCGGGATCCGGCGGCGCGGCAGCCCGATGTGCCCGCAGCGCACCTCCACGCACTCGCGGTCCACCTGCACCTTCACATGCGTGAAGGCGACCGTGCCGAAGAGGATCAGCAGTCCGGCGGCCAGGCAGCCGACGACGGACATCACCAGGGGTACGAGATCGGTCGTGGCCGGCTGGTCGACGGCCAGCTCGATGCCGAGTGCGAGGCAGGCGGCACCCACGACGGCGAGGACCCACTGCATGCGGTTGCTGGCGCGGCCCGTCCACACCTGAGGCGCGACGGACTCCGAGCGAGGAGCGTGCGTCATGCTCGAAGCGTACTCACCCGGCACGATTCGGGCAGCCCCGGCACGTCAAGCCGTGGCGGGTGTCACGGCGAGCACCGCGCCCTGCGGGTAGGCCGCCGCGGTTTCCTGGAGCGGCGCGCTCACCCCGTTGAGCAGCACCTCCAGGCCGCCGCCGCCCTCCGGCACGCCCCCCGCGGCGGCGATCCGGCGCAGCGCCTGCGCCGCCACCGCCCCCGCCGAGCCGAACAGCTCGGCGCCGGGCACGGCCGCCGCGATCCGGTCGGCGACCAGCTCGTAGTGCGTGCAGCCCAGCACGACCGCCCGCACCCCCGCCGGGGTCAGCGCCGCGGCGGCGGCCACCGCCGCCCGTACCGCCACGGCGTCACCCGCCTCCACGGCGGCGGCCAGACCCGGGCAGGGCACCTCGGTCACCTCGGCGGCGCCGCCGAACTCGGCGATCAGCTCGCGCTGGTAGGCACTGCCCGTGGTCGCCGGAGTCGCCCAGACGGCGACAGCGCCGCCGCCCGCCGCCGCGGGCTTGATCGCGGGCACCGTCCCCACCACCGGCAGGCCCGGCTCCAGCGCCGCCCGCACCGCGGCCAGCGCGTGCACGGACGCGGTGTTGCAGGCGACGATCAGCGCGTCCGGACCGCGCTCGGCGGCGTCCAGCGCGCAGCGCAGCGCCCGGTCGCTGACGTCCTGCGCGGTCCGCGGCCCCCAGGGCATCCCCGCCGGGTCGCACGACAGCACCAGATCGGCGTCCGGCCGCAGGGCCCGTACGGCCGCGGCAGCGGCCAGCAGTCCGATCCCGGAGTCCACGAGTGCGATCTTCACGCCTTCACAATAGGCGCCGCCGGGACCGCACCGCCGGGCGGCACCCGCGGTGCGGCAGACTGCGCGGGTGACGGTGACGACAGTGATCGCAGGGCTGTCCCTGCTCGTATGGGTGTGGCTGCTGCTCGGACAGGGGCTCTTCTGGCGCACGGACGTCCGGCTGCCGCGCGCGGACACCGAACCCGAGCGGTGGCCCGCGGTCGCCGTCGTGGTGCCCGCGCGCGACGAGGCGGAGGTGCTCGGGACGAGCCTGCCGTCCCTGCTGGCCCAGGACTACCCCGGACGCGCCGAGGTCTTCCTCGTCGACGACGGCAGCACCGACGGCACCGGGGACCTCGCCCGGCAGCTCGCCGCCCGGCACGGCGGCCTGCCCCTCACCGTCACCTCCCCCGGCGAGCCGCCCGCCGGCTGGACCGGCAAGCTGTGGGCCGTACGGCACGGCGTCGCCCTCGCCCGCGAGCGCACCGGCGCGGACTACCTGCTGCTCACCGACGCCGACATCGCACACCGCCCGGACAGCCTGCGCGCACTCGCCGCGGCCGCCACCGGCGCGGACCTCGACATGGTGTCCCTGATGGCCCGGCTGCGCGTCGAGACCGGCTGGGAGCGGCTGATCGTGCCGGCGTTCGTGTACTTCTTCGCGCAGCTCTACCCCTTCCGCTGGATCAACCGGCACCGCTCCCGCACCGCGGCGGCCGCGGGCGGCTGCGTCCTGATCCGCGCCTCCGCCGTGGACGCGGCGGGAGTGCCGGACAGCATCCGGCAGTCCGTGATCGACGACGTCGCCCTCGCCCGCGCGGTCAAGCGCTCCGGCGGACGGATCTGGCTCGGCCTGGCCGAACGCGTCGACAGCGTCCGCCCCTACCCGCACCTCGGCGAACTGTGGCGGATGGTCGCCCGCAGCGCCTACGCCCAGCTCCGGCACAACCCCCTGGTCCTCGCCGGCACCGTCCTCGGGCTCGCCCTCATCTACCTCGTCCCGCCCGCCGCGGCGATCGGCGGCGCCGCCACCGCCACCTGGCCCCTGTGCGCGGCGGGCGCCGCCGCGTGGACCGTCATGACCCTCACGTACCTGCCGATGCTCCGCTACTACGCCCAGCCCCTGTGGCTGGCCCTCACCCTCCCCTGGACCGCGGCGCTCTACCTCCTCATGACCGTCGACTCCGCGATCCAGCACTACCGCGGCCGCGGAGCGGCCTGGAAAGGCCGCACCTATTCCCGCCCTGACCCCACGTAGCCCTTCACGCCTCGGGGTGCCCTGTTGCGGTGGTCGTCGCGATCGTCCCGCCGTCGTGGCTGGTCGCGCAGTTCCCCGCGCCCCTAAAAACGAGAACCCTCACCCCCACCGGCAGGCGGCCGCCGGACCGGCCTGGAGGGGGACGGTGCGGGGTGCCCCCGCAGGAATGCGCTGGGAGGGGCTCACCGGCTACTGGTGAGGGTGAAGGCGCATTCCGAGGAGGTGCCCCGTGGCGGCCCCCGACCCACCAGCGGCGGCGCCGCGCAAAGGGGCGCGAGGAACGGCGCGAGCAACCCCCCACCGACAGAAGATCGCGCGGCGAACCGCAACAGGCCACCCCGGAGCGCAAGCGCAAGCTCACCCCTCCGCGGGAACCCACCGCAGAGCCCACCCGTACGCGTAATCCACCGTGCGCTGAGGGCTGAGGCCCGGACGGGCCGGGAGGTAGCGGGCCTCGCGCCGCATCCGCAGCACCTCGCCCTCCCCCACCCCCACCCGCTCCCGCGTAAGCAGCAGGAGCGCGCACACCGCGGACTCACCCCCGGGCGCCCCGAGCGTGAAGTCCGCCGGCGGCCCGTGCTCGGGCCGTACCTCCACCGTGCCGCCCGCCTCCGCGAAGGTCCCGCCGCGCAGCGCGAGGAAGACCAGCACGCGGCGAAAACGCACCGCCTGGTCGAGGTTGACGGTCAGTTCGGCCCTGCCGCCCCCCGCGTCGAGCTGGACGTACGGCGGCAGCCACAGCGCCCCGGTGGCGCCGCCGAGCGCCTGGACCACCCCCTTGCGGCCGTCGGCGAGCTCGAAGAGCGCACCCAACTCCGCGCGCCCGGCGCCCTCCGAGCCCTCCGAGCCCAGCGCGCCCTCCGCGCCCAGCGCGCCGTCACAGGCGATCCGCAGCACCCCCGGCCCGAGCCGCGTACCGCCCGCGTCACGGCGGCCCACCCGACCCCCCGACCGCCGGACGGCGGCAGCGGCGGCGGCGGGGACGGGAAGCGGCGGCGCGGTCCGGGACACGGCGCGCAGCCACCACTGCCCGCCCTCCCGGTAGCACTCGCCGACCACGGTCGCGGGTCCGCCGGTGACACCGGGCAGTTCGCACCGCACGGGCCTGCCCCCGGCGAGCGCGCCGAGCCGCGGGGCCGGGATCCGTGCGGCGGGCCCGCCTTCCGCACGGATCACCACGAGCACCGCGGTGACCGCACTTTCGAGTGATGCCAGGTCGAGCACGAGGATGTCGACGGCGGGGCCGTCCGTGCTCTTCTCCCCCGTGTGGGTGACGGCTCCCGAGGGGTGCGCGGGGGCTCCGCCGCCGACGAGATCGGCCGGGCCGCGCACCGCGCCGTCCGCGAGCAGGAGCGCGCACAGTTCGGCCCGCGGTACGCCCTGGCCCGTGCCGCGGCGGAACTCCAACCGGACTTCCGCGCTCGGCAAACGGACGCTTTCCCCCCTGCGCAGCAGCACTGCCGTCCTCCCCCGGTGCGTCGCGTCCCCCCGGCGGCCCTTCCAGAGCACGCCTTTTACCTGATCACAGCACTCTTCCATGACCGGTTTCCGGGGATTCGCTCGTATTGGGGACATCGTGCCACGAGGGAGCCGTCAAACACCCGTCAAACAACCCTCTAATCGGTCTCCCCAACGACCACATCGTGGGCTTAACTTATGGCTCATGACCACCCCCCGCGGTTCGTACGGTGGCGGCTACGGCGGCTACCCCTCGTCTGCGTCCTTCCCGGACACCCCGATCTACGACAGCCTCGTCGCCGAGCGCGGCACGCCGCAGATCGCCCCGATCCGCGTACCGACGCCGTATTCCGGTTTCGACTCGGGGATGCCCACCGGTTACGGCGCCAACCTGCCCGCCACCCGGCCGGCGCTGCCCGCCCTCCCGGCCGGCCCGTCGTCGCCCTCGTACCAGCCGCCGCAGCCTCCGGCGCCGAGCGGCTACCCGGGCGGCGGCTACCCGCAGCAGCCCGCGCCGTACGTGCCGCAGCAGGCGCAGCCGCCCCGCGGCGGCTACACCAACAACGGCTTCAACGGCAGCGGCGGCTTCAACGGCGGCGGCTTCCCGCCCGGCAGCGCGCCCATGGGCGGGCCGATGGGCCAGCCCATGAACGGCCAGGCCGGCGGCCACCCGGGCGGCTACGGCGGCGGCATGCCGCAGCAGGCCCCGCCCGGCGGCTACGAGGCCGCGCGCCCGCTGCCGCCGCGTCCCGTTCCGCCGCGCCAGGCCCCCGGCGGCCACCCGGAGGAGCAGTACCCGCGGCGCAACCTCGGCAACGGCGGCGGAGGTTACTACCAGGGCTGACCTGCGCGGGAAAGCGCTGGCACCATGGCGTCATGAGTCCGCCGACGCTGAGCGCCCTGAACATCCATCCGGTCAAGTCGCTGCGTGCCGTCGGCGTGCGCGAGGCGGTGGTCGAGCCCTGGGGGCTCGCGGGGGATCGCCGCTGGATGCTGGTCGACGCCGCTGACACGGCCGTGACACAGCGCGAGCACGCACGCCTGGCGCTGGTGACCGCCCTGCCGCTGCCCGGCGGCGGCCTGCGGCTGTCCGCGCCCGGACAGCCCGGCCTCGATGTCGCCGTGCCTCCCGCGGGGGCGGAACCGCGCGGCGTGCGCCTCTTCTCCGGCAAGGTCGACGTGGTCGCGGCCGACCGTTCGGCGGACGCGTGGTTCGGGGCGTATCTCGGCGAGCCGGTGCGCCTGGTGTTCCTGGACGAGCCCGCGGTCCGGCGGCCCATCGACCCGGCCTACGCGCGGCCCGGCGAGACCGTGAGCCTCGCCGACGGCTATCCGCTGCTGCTCGCCTCGTCCTCCTCGCTCGACGCCCTCAACGCGCTGATCGCCGCCGGGGACCGCCCCGGGGAGGGTCCGCTGCCGATGAACCGCTTCCGGCCCAACGCGGTGGTCGACGGCGCCGCCGCGTGGGCCGAGGACGGCTGGCGGCGGGTGCGGATCGGCGAGGTCGTCCTGCGGGTCGCCAAGCCCTGCTCGCGCTGTGTGGTGACCACCACCGACCAGTCGACGGGTGTGCGCGGCAAGGAGCCGCTGCGGACGCTGGCGCGGCACCGCAAGGTCGGCTCCGGCCTGCTCTTCGGACAGAACCTGGTGCCCGAGAGCGCCGGAACCCTGCGCGTCGGGGATCCGTTGACCGTTCTGGAGTGACGCACGGGCGACCCGTCCGGCTGGATCCCGCCGCCCTCGTGCGTCGGCCGCGCCACCCGCGGGTATGCGTGGGCGGTAGGGACGGGTGAAGGGGGTGCCGACCGTGGCTCGTCGGAGCAGGAGCACCAGGTTCGGCTGGCGGTGGCGGCGCAGTCCGCTGCGGCGGCGTTCTGATGTCGTCGAGGCCTGGCTCGGCCTGGTCACCGTGCTGCTGCTGTGCGCGGTGCCGCTCGTCGGCTGGTGGGCCGGCCAGTCGGTGGACCGCGCGCTGACCCGGGTCGCGCGCGTCCAGCGCACCGAGCGCAGCCTCGTCACCGCCGCCGAGGTGCCCGCGTCCGCGGCGCGCGGCGCCACGACCGCGCCCGGCGCGGGGCGGGCGGCGGGCCGGGAGGTCGATCCGGCCGGCGAGGAGGTGCTGCGCTGGACGGCGCCGGACGGCACGGCACGCTCCGGGAAGGTGCCGCTGGGGCTCGAAGTCCGGCACGGCGGGCGGCTGCTGCTGTGGACGGACCGCCAGGGCAGGCTGGTCGCGCCGCCGCTGGACCGCGCGACGGCCACCGCACACGCCGCGCTCGCCGGGGTGTCGGCCGCGGGTGTGGCGGCGGGCACGGTGCTGCTGGCCCGGCAGTTGCTGCTGTGGCGGCTGACGCGGCGCAGGATGCAGTCCTGGGATCGCGCGTGGGCCCGGTTCGGCCAGGACTGGGGCCGGGCAGGTGCCGGTGGCTGACGCGGCGGCGCACGGGACGGCCGCGGGGTTGCCCCGGTGCGCGGGCGGATGCGCCGGGCGGCGCCGCCCGCCTGACGGGACGTCGTCAACAGCGCCCCTTCGCGCACGCTACGGTTGATCCCCGGTCGGCCGACGCAAGAGGTGGGGGCAGGGCAACCCGATGGCACATGGCGTGGTGCAGGTCACCAACCCGGGCAGTTCACGGTGGCGTCGCCGCACGGGCGAGTACGGCACGATGGCCGACGCGCTGGCGGCGGCGGCCGACGGTGACGTGCTGACGGTCGGTCCGGGCACGTACCGCGAGAATCTGGTGATAGACCACGCGGTCACGGTGCGCTGCGCGGAGGGCCCCGGCACGGTCCGGATCGCCCCCGCGTCGGGCGTCGCGGTGACCGTGCGGGCGTCCGCCGCGGTGCACGACCTGGTGGTCGAGGGCCAGGACAGCACGGCTGCCGCGCTGCTCGTCGAGGGCTGCGCGCCGGAGCTGACGGGGCTGCGGGTGAACGCGCGCTCGGCCGTCGGCGTCGAGGTGCGGGACAACGCCCGGCCGACCGCCCGGCGGTGCACGGTGGACAACCCGGCGGGCGTCGGCATCAGCGTGCTGGACGCGGCGGGCGGGCTGTTCGAGGACTGCGAGGTGGTGGCGGCCGGTCAGTCGGGCGTCGCGGTGCGGAGCGGCGGCAGCCCGCGGCTGGAGCGCTGCAAGGTGCACCATGTCTCGGGTTCGGGCCTGTCGGTCACCGGCGAGCACAGCTCGCTGGAGGCGGTCGGCTGCGAGGTCTTCGAGGTGCGCGGCACGGGCCTGCACGTCTCGCAGCGCGCCTCGGGCCAGCTGACCGACTGCCGGGTGCACGGCACCACCGGTGACGGCATCTCGCTGGATTCCGACGCGGTGCTGGCGATGTCCGACTGCGACGTCCACGACATCCCCGAGAACGCCGTGGACCTGCGGGCCCGCGCGGTCCTCACGCTGACCCGCTGCACGGTCCGCCGGTTCGGCCGCAACGGCCTGTCGGTGTGGGACCCGGGCACCAGGGCCGACGCCAACGCGTGCGAGATCCACGACAGTACGGGCGACTACCCGGCGGTGTGGGTCAGCGACGGCGCGGTGGCGATAATCGACGACTGCCGGGTGCACGACGTGCCGGACGCGCTGTTCGTGCTGGACCGGGGTTCGCGCGCCGACGTGGTGGACAGCGACTTCACACAGATCCGCAACACCGCGGTGTCGGTGAGCGACGGCGCCAACGTCCAGCTGGACGACTGCCGGATCCGCGACGCGGCGACCGGCGCGTGGTTCCGCGACCACGGCAGCGGCGGCACCTTCTCCCAGGTCACCATCGACTCCGCGGCGACCGGCGTGATCGTCACCAAGGGCGCGGACCCGGCGCTGGAGCGCTGCACGGTGACCAACACGACCGAGTCCGGCATCTACGTCTCCGCGGAGGGCCGCGGCACCTTCACCGCCTGCAAGGTGACCGGCAGCAAGGGCTACGGCTTCCACATCATCGACGGCTGCCGGTCCACGCTGACCCGCTGCCGCACCGAGCGCTGCGCCCGCGGCGGTTACGAGTTCGCCGAGCCGGGCCCGGTGACCGAGGACTGCACGAGCGACCGGGCCGCGACGCCCGAGCCGGCTCCCGTCACGGTGCCGCCGGTGCCCCAGCGGCAGCCGGCCGGCCAGTCGTACGGGCTGCTCGGCGGGGTGCCGCAGCAGTCCGCCGGGCCTACGGAGGCCGCGGCTCCCGCACCGGCCGCCGGGCGCGAGAGCACCGAGGTGCTGGCGGAACTGGACGCGCTGGTCGGCCTGGACGGCGTCAAGCGCGAGGTGCGCACCCTCATCGACATGATCGCGGTGGGCCGCCGCCGCCTGGAGGCCGGCCTCAAGGCGCCCTCCCCGCGCCGCCACCTGGTCTTCACCGGCTCCCCCGGCACGGGCAAGACCACCGTGGCACGGCTGTACGGCGAGATCCTGGCGTCGCTCGACGTGCTGGAGCGCGGTCACCTGGTCGAGGTGGCCCGGGTCGACCTGGTGGGCGAGCACATCGGCTCGACGGCGATCCGCACCCAGGAGGCCTTCGAACGGGCCCGCGGCGGTGTGCTGTTCATCGACGAGGCGTATGCGCTCGCGCCCGAGGACGGCGGCCGGGACTTCGGCCGGGAGGCGATCGACACCCTGGTCAAGCTGATGGAGGACCACCGGGACGCGGTGGTCGTGATCGTCGCCGGGTACACCGCGGAGATGGAGCGCTTCCTGGCCTCCAACCCCGGTGTGGCGTCGCGTTTCTCGCGGACGATCACCTTCGGCGACTACTCCGCCGAGGAGCTGCTGCGGATCGTGGAGTCACAGGCCGCGGAGCAGGAGTACCGGCTCGGCGAGGACGCGGGCGAGGCGCTGCTGAAGTACTTCACCGCCCTGCCCAAGGGCCCCGCGTTCGGCAACGGCCGGGCGGCGCGGCAGGCGTTCGAGGCGATGGTGGAGCGGCACGCGGTGCGCCTGGCGCACGTCGTCGAGCCCACCCACGACGAACTCCAGCTGCTGTACCCGGAGGATCTGCCCGAGCTGCCCTGAACCGCGCTGCCTCCGCCCGCGTGCCGGGCGGGGCGGAAGAGGGCGGCCGCCGGGCGCAGGGCGGCCGCCACGTGGAAAGATGGGCGGACGCGCCCGCGGCGCACCGCGGCCGCCGGTCGCACCGGGAAGATCCGAGCACGCAGAAGACGCAGAAGACGAGGTCACGGGTGGGCGACAACCAGAACCTCCTCGCCGAGCAGCGCAGGGCACTGATCCTGGACGAGGTGCGCCGCCGCGGCGGTGTGCGCGTCAACGAGCTGACGCGTCGGCTCAACGTCTCGGACATGACCGTCCGGCGGGATCTGGACGCCCTCGCCCGGCAGGGCGTGGTGGAGAAGGTGCACGGCGGCGCGGTGCCGGTCGTCGAGGCCAGCAGCCACGAGCCGGGCTTCGAGGCGAAGTCGGGCCTGGAGCTGGGCGCGAAGGAGGCCATCGCGACGGCCGCCGCCGCCCTGGTGCCGCCCGGCAGCGCGATCGCGCTGGCCGGCGGTACGACCGCGTACGCCCTCGCGCACCATCTGCTGGACGTGCCGGACCTGACGGTGGTGACCAACTCGGTGCGCGTCGCCGACGTCTTCCAGAACAACCAGCGGCGGCCCGGTGCCGCGCCCGGCGAGGGGTCGGCGACGGTGGTGATCACCGGCGGGGTGCGCACCCCCTCGGAGACGCTCGTCGGGCCGGTGGCGGACCGGGCGATCCAGGCCCTGCACTTCGACCTGCTCTTCCTCGGCGTGCACGGCATCTCGGTGGAGGCGGGTCTGTCGACGCCGAACCTGGCGGAGGCCGAGACCAACCGGCATTTCGTCCGCTCCGCCCGCCGGGTCGTGGTGATCGCCGACCACACCAAGTGGGGCACGGTGGGTCTCAGCTCGTTCGCGGCGCTGGAGGACGTGGACACCCTGGTGACGGACGCGGGCATCCCCGAGGTGCTGCGGGCCGAGATCGCCGAGCACCTGTCGGACCTCATCGTGGCGGGCGAGCCCGCCGAGGGCTGAGCGGCGGGCGGCCGGTCCGGCCGCCCGCGGGCCGTCCGGTGCTCAGCCGGTGATCCAGGACCACGCGCTGCTGGGCGCCAGCAGGAAGAGCGCGACCGCGACGACCAGCACGATCCCGGCGAAGGCGCGCAGCCGCCGCACGCCGGGCGTGAGCGGGCGGCGCGGCGGCCGGTTGTCGGGCCGCCACGCGGCGGCGTGCTGCGAGGGGGTGTGCGGGCGGGTGCGGCGGCGCCCGAGACGGCGCGGCTCGTCGGTGACGCCGTTCTCGTCGTCATCGCGCAGCCGGCGGGCGACGATGCGGGCCCGCGCCGAGGGCTCCTTCGGCGCGGTGGCGCGTATCGCGCGCTCGGAGTCGTTGGCGAACTGCTCCCACACCTCGTCGGGCAGCGACGGCTCGTCGGCCGCGGGTGGTGGTTCGGTGGTCACGTCTGCGCTCTCGTCTCGTCCAGGCATGGCCGGGGCGGCGGCACGCGGCACACTTTCCCCCCACCGGCGAATCGATACTTCCCCTGCCACTTGTACCACGCCGGATGCCGTACGCGGCGTGGGTCCCGGGCGGCGGTGAGCTCCGCCACAGGTCAGCGGTATTCGGCGAACCTGGGGCGGATCCCGAGCAGGACGAGGGCCGCGGCGAGGCCGAGCGCCCCGGCGGGCACCGCGGGCCAGCCGTCGAGGGAGCCGTGGGCGTTGTCGGCGTGCTGCCGGAAGTCGGTCAGCTGCCGGTCGGCGAGCCGCTCCAGGGTGGTGGAGAAGTCCCAGAAGTCGAAGGCGACGTTGCCGCGGCCGACCTCGGTGAGCACCACCGCGCCCTCCTCGGTGTCGCCGCTCTTCTTCAGGGAGCGGAGCTTGTCGTCGTCGGCGCGGAAGTTCGCGTAGCGGCCGAGCATGTCCTGGTAGGCGGGGCGCTCCCCGGCGGTGGCGTTGCCGTCCGGCGTCAGGAGCCCGTCGAGCCGCTTGGCGAGGCTGTCGAACTGCGCCTCGTCGGCCTCGCCGAAAGCGCTGTCGTGCACGAACCAGCGGCTCTCGGTGGCCGCGGCCTGCGAGGCGACGGCGCCGGCCTCGGCGAGGTTGGTCCAGGGCCGCAGTCCCTGGCTGCTCGCGGCGTCCACGCCGTCGGCGGCGGCGTTCATCGCCAGGGTTCCGGCCAGGGCGACGGCGAGGGTGGCGGCGGTGGCGACGAGCAGCGCGGGGTTGAAGCGCCTGCGGTAGTCACGGGCCAGTTCCCACTGCCACCACAGCAGCAGTACGACGGCGAGCCCGCCCAGCACCCCGACGGCCACGCCCCAGCGCACGGCGGCGTGCCGCGCCGCGTCGCGCTGCCGGTCGGCCTGCTGCTGGTAGGCGGCGGACAGGTCGTCGGCGAGCGGCAGCAGTCGGGTGTGCATGATGCTTCCGGCCGAGACGTTCATGGCGACGGCGAAGCGCGGCGGGTGGCCTACGGTCTGGTCGGGCTCCTGCTCGGCGACGTAGCGGGCGCGGCCGCTCAGGTCGTCGTACTGGCCGAGTCCGTCGAGCAGCTGCGCGACCCGGGTGCCCTGGCCCGGGTCGCCGCCGAGCCTGCGGAGCAGGTCGCTCACCAGGGCGCGGTCGCGCTGCGCGGTGATCAGGGCGTTGAGCTGGTTGCCGACGATCACGTCCGGGTCGTCCGCGGAGCGGCCCGGGGCGAGGGTGTCCGCGCGCTGCGCGTCGAGGTCGGCGAGCGTGGAGCGCAGTTGCGCGGCGGCCGAGGCGCGGTCGGTCACGGTGCTGCCGAAGCGCGCGGTGGCGTGCCGTACGGACAGGGCGCCGGCGACCGCGACCGCGCACAGCGCGCCCAGGGCCACCAGGACGGTGACGGTGCGGACGGCGAGCCGCCGCGGCCCGCCGCCGGTCAGCCGCAGCCTGCGGCGCGCCCGGTAGGTCTCCGCCGGGCTCGCAGGCGCCGCGGCGGGCTCTTCCGTGTCAGGGGCCTCCTGGGCCGGCGGGGCCGTCTGAGCCGACGCCTGGGACATCGTCATGCCGTGACGCTAGGCGCGGGCCGGGAAAGGACGGTGGCCTGCGGGCGACCGCGGGGTGTCCTGGACGTAACAGAACTGCCGCGAAAGCGCGGGGAGTTGGCCGTTCGGCGCGGCCCGTGGGGGGATCAGGGGGCGTCGGCGGGCGGGCCGGGCGGCGGCGCGGCGGCCCGCTCCTGCGGCGGCTGCCACAGCGGGTGCTCCTCGCGTGCCCACCAGCGCGGTACGTACCCGGTGCGCAGGCCGCGGCGGGCCTCCGGGTCCTGGAGGGCGAACCACACGTGCCCGGTGACGACGGCGGCCAGGACCAGCGCGAGCCAGTCGTGCACGAAGGTCGAGCCGGTGCGCCAGACCAGCGGGGCCAGCCGCGGGAACCACATGACGACCCCCGTCCCGGCCATGATCAGCAGCGCCCCGGTGGCGAAGGCCGCGTAGAGCTTCTGGCCCGCGTTGAACTTGCCCGCGAGGCTCGGCTCGCGCCTGCGCCGGCGCAGCGCGACGCCCAGCCAGCGCCAGTCGTGCGGGAAGAAGCGGCCGAGCCGCCCGGCGTCGGCGCGGAAGGCGCGCGAGGCCAGGCCGAGCAGTACGGGCACGGGCACGGCGATGCCGGAGTACTCGTGCACGGTGACCAGGAGGCGGCGGCGGCCGACGATCTCGGCGAGCTGCGGCAGGTAGAGGCAGGCGCCGGTGGCGACGCACACGCCCATCAGCCAGGTGACCGAGCGGTGCACCCAGGTCTCGGCGCGGGTGAAGCGGCGCAGCCCGGTGGCGCCGGCGGGTTCGCGGGGCGGGGTCGCGGCGGTCATGAGGTGGGGTCGTCGCGGCGGCCGTTGGACTTGCCCACCCAGCCGTCGACGTCGTAGCCGTAGTGCTCCCAGTAGCCGGGCCGCACGTCCTTGGTGACGGTGATGCCGGACAGCCACTTCGCGGACTTGTAGAAGTACATCGGTGCCACGTAGAGCCGGACCGGGCCGCCGTGGGCGGCGCTGACCGGCTTGTCGTCCATGGTCAGCGCCACCAGCACGTCGGCGCGGCGGGCCTGTTCCAGCGTCAGGCTCTCGGTGTAGACGCCGTCGAAGCAGGTGAAGCGGACGGCCGTGCCGGCCGAGCGCACCCCGGCGGCGTCCAGCAAGGTGGACAGCTTCACCCCGGAGAAGGCGGTGTGCGGCACCCGCCAGCCGGTGACGCACTGCACGTCGCGCACCAGCCGGGTCTGCGGCAGGGCGCGCAGGTCGGCGAGCCGGTATTCGGCGGGGTGGTCGACGAGGCCGCCGAGGGTGAGGCGGTAGTCGCTCTCGCCGCGGTGCGGCACGGAGTTGGAGACGGAGTAGAAGCGGAAACCTCCGCCGCCGGGCAGCAGCGAGGTCACGCCGGTGGGGTCCTTGGCGCTGACGGACGCCAGCACGGAGTCGATCCGGTCCTGCACCGCGCCGCCGACTGCGACCCCGGCCGCGCCCAGCCCGAGCATGCCGAGCACCACGCGCCGCCCGACGGGGCTGCCGCGGCCCTCCTCGGGCGCGGGGCCGTGGGGTGTGTCCGGTGGCGGCGTGCGGTCGTCCATGGACCGATTCGAGCACGCCGGCCGCCGTCTGGCCAGGGCCCCGGGCGGGCCGTCAGGCTTCCGTCACATCCGGGCGCTCGCGCGGGCCCGCGGCACCCGGGCCAGCAGCCGGGCGAGGGCCTCGTTGAAGGCGTCGGGGCACTCCAGGTTGGGCATGTGGCCGGCGTCCTCGACAACGGTGAGGGTCGCGCCGGGGATGTGCCGGTGCAGGAACTCCGCGTCGCGGACGGGGGTGAAGACGTCCTCGCGGCCGACCACGACCAGGGCGGGCACCGCGACACCGGCCAGGGTGGGGGTGTAGTCGGGGCGTTCGGCGCGGCCGCGCAGGGCCGCGGCGGCGCCCTGCGGCGGGGCGGCGAGCATCATGCCGAGCACGTGGTCGGCCACCTCGGGCCGCCGCGCGAGGGTCGCGGCGCAGACCATGGAGCCGAGCACCTCGCGGGCGTACCCGGCCGTGCCCTCGCGCTCCAGCCGGTCGGCGCGGGCGTACCGCTCCTGCCTGCCCTGCTCGGTGTCGGCCTGCGCGAAGGTGTCGGCGAGGACCAGCCCGGCGACCCGGTCCGGGAAGAGCCGGTGGAACTCCAGGGCGATCTGACCGCCCATCGACAGTCCGCACACCACCGCCTCGGCGATCCCGAGGTGGTCGAGCAGCGCCGCGAGGTCGCGGGCGAAGGTGCCGAGCGGGGTGCTGCCGGGCACGACCTGGCTGCCGCCGTAGCCGCGCAGGTCGGGGGTGACGACGCGGTGGCCGGGGGCGGCGTCCTGCTGCGGCGCCCACATGGTGCGGTCGAAGGGGTGCCCGTGGATGAGCAGCAGGGCGCTTCCGTCGCCGCCCGTGTCGCCGTAGGTCATGCTGATGCCGTTGACGAAAGCCGTGTTCACGTGCGGTTTCCCCCTTGTGGTGGTGACTGGTCCGATGCTAGGCAGAGGGCAATCAGCGGAGCAATGCCCGGCATTGATGTCGGGGCAATGTGCCGGTGCCCCGACACGGTGGCGCGGGCGGGCGGGGAGCAGGGGATGGCACGGGACTTCCGGCAGGCGGCGGACGCGGTCGCGGCGCAGATCGCGGCGGGGCGGCTGCGGCCGGGCGACCGGCTGCCGACGCAGCGGGCGTTCGCCCGGCGGTACGGCCTCGCCGAGTCGACGGCGAGCCGGGTGTACGCCGAACTGACCCGGCGCGGCCTGGTCGTCGGCGAGGTGGGGCGCGGCACCTTCGTACGTGCCGCGCCGCCCGCCGCCGACCCGGCGCTCGCCGAGCCGGGCACCGCCCGGGTCGACCTGGAGCTCAACTACCCCGTCACACCCGGCCAGCCGGAGATGCTGGCCGCGGCGCTGGCACGGCTGGCCCGGCCGGACGTGCTGGGCCCCGCGCTGGGCCCGTCCGGCGCGGGCGGTACGGCCGCCGCGCGGGCCGCGGCGGCGGACCTGCTGGCCCGGCCGGGCTGGGCGCCGGATCCGGCGGGCCTGCTCTTCGCGGGCAACGGGCGGCAGGCGATCGCCGCGTGCGTGGCCGCGCTGGTGCCCCCGGGCGGCCGGCTGGGCGTCGAGGCGCTGACGTACCCGGTGGTCAAGGCCGTCGCGGCGCGCCTCGGGGTGACCCTGGTACCGCTGGAGTGCGACGCCGAGGGGCTGCTGCCCGGGGCACTGCTCGCCGCGCACCGGGCGGCGCCGCTCGGCGCGCTCTACGTCCAGCCGACGCTGCACAACCCGCTGGGCACCGTCATGGGCCCGCGGCGGCGGGCCGAACTGGCGGCGGCGCTGCGGGAGTCGGGACTCACCGCCGTCGAGGACGCGATCTGGGCCTTCCTGCCCGCGGACCCGCCGCCGCCGCTGGCCGCGTACGCGCCGGAGCGGGTCGTGCTCGTCGACAGCCTCTCCAAGCGCCTCGCGCCGGGCCTGACGGCGGGCTTCGCGGCGACCCCGGCGGCGCTCACCGCACGGGTGTCGGCCGCGCTGCGCTCCGGCGGCTGGACGAGCGCCGGGTACGCCCTGGCCGCGGCGACCGGGTGGATGAGCGACGGCACCGCGGCGGCCCTGAGTGCCGCCAAGCGGGAGGACGCCCGGCTGCGCGGCGAGCTGACCGCCGAGGCCCTGGCCGGGCTCGCCGTCCGCTCCGGCCCGTGCTCGTACTTCTGCTGGCTGGAGCTGCCGCCGCCGTGGCGGGCCGACACCTATGTGGCCGCCGCCGCCCGGCGCGGGATCGCGGTCACGCCCGCGGCGTCCTTCGTGGTGGGCTCGCACAGCACTCCGGCCGCGGTGCGGATCGGGCTGGCCTCTCCCCCGCCGCCGGTGCTGCGCAGGGCCCTCGACACGCTGGCCGAGCTGGCACGGACCGGGCCGGACGACCTCGGGCCGGAGTGAGCGACCCCCCGCCGGTCGGCGGCACCGGGGGCGCGGACGGCGCCGGTGCGGCCACCGAATGGGCAGGTCAGCGATGCGACGCGCGACAAGTTGCGACATTCCCCACATCGGGTGACGCTGTTATCGCATCACGGAGTGCTGAAGCAGTCACTCTACGCAGTTTCGCTCAATTTCCCATCGGAGCGGCGGAGGGCCGGAGCCCGCACGTGCGGGACCGTCCCAGCCGCGGAGGGAGTCGCAGCCGTGATCATGCAAGCGGAACAGACCGACCGGACCGACCCGACCCATCGAACACCCCGCGAGTGCGTCCTCGAACTGGAGGCGCACCCGTACCGGATCCAGCAGATCCGCCGCATCGTGGCGGCGCAGCTGCGCTACTGGCGACTCGATCCGCTGATCCAGCCCGCCGCGAGCGCCACCAGCGAGCTGCTGGCCAACGTGCACCGGCACGCCCGGCCCGACAAGAAGTGCCGCGTCCGGCTGACCCTCGCCGACGACCGGCTGACCGTGGCCGTCACCGACAGCGACCCGCGCCTGCCGCAGCTGCGGCCCGTGGAGCCGATGGCCACCACCGGGCGCGGCCTGACCATGGTCGAGGCGCTGAGCGACACCTGGGGCACCGATCTGCTCCCGCTGGACGCCGGCAAGGTCGTGTGGTTCGTGCTGCGCACCCCCGTCGCGGTGCCGACGATGCTGCCGGTGCGCAACTGCGTGCCCTTCGAACGGGCCATGCCCGAGCCGCTGCCCGAGCCCACCCACGAGCCCGTCACCGCGCCGGTCACCGGCACGGTCCCCGAACCGGCCGCTGTCGCTGCGGCGGCCTGACCGCGCGGAGCCGCCGGTGTGGGCGCCGGCGGCCCCCGCGCACCGGGCGCCGCCCCCCCCGTGGGGGAGGCGGCGCCCGACGTACGTCCCCGTCACTGCGCGGCGACCGCCCGCAGGATGTCCAGCCGGGCCGCACGGCGGGCCGGGCGCCAGCCCGCGAGCACGCCCGCCGCGACGCCCGCCAGCAGCACCACCGCCAGCGGCAGCGGCGGGATCGCGAAGGCGCCCGTGCCGGTGCTGTCGGCGGCCCGCACCAGGGCCCAGCCGAGGAAGCCGCCGAGCACCAGCCCGCCCGCGGTGCCGAAGGCGGCCACCACGACCGACTCCCAGCGCACCATCGCCCGCAGCTGCCCCCGGGTCTGGCCGACCGCGCGCAGCAGGCCCAGCTCCCGGGTGCGCTCGTGCCCCGCGAGGGTCAGGGTGTTGGCGATGCCGAGCAGCGCGATGAGCACCGCGAGGGCGAGCAGCACGTAGATCAGCGTCAGGAACATGTCGACGCCGGACGCCGAGGACGCCGCGTACTCGCTCCTGGTCTGCGCGTCGGGCGACCCGAACGGGACCACCGCCCGGGTCACCGCGGCCTTACAGGCGGCCGTGGACACCCCGTCCCGGAAGGCGACGGCGACGAGCGTGTCCCGGTCCTGCGTGCGGTGCGGCTCCCAGGCCGCGCGGGTGATCAGGTAGTTCCCCGCGAGGCCCGGCCGGTCGTAGACGGCCTCGACGGTGAAGGTCGTCCGGGTGCCGTCGGCGAAGGTGAAGGGAACGGTGCTGCCGGTGGTCAGGCCGCGGTCGTCCGCCTCGCGCGCGGCGACGGCGACGCCGTGCGTGCCGAGGTCGGCGAGGGAGCCGTGCACGGTGCCGAGGTCCAGCAGCCCGGACAGGGCCGCCGGGTCGGTGACCAGATCCTGCGCCCGTGCCCGCCGACGTCCGCGACGCCCGCGCCGAGCCCGACGGCCGCTCTGACCTCGGGCAGCCGCGCCACCGCCGGGGCGAGCCGCGGACTGAGCCCGGCGCCGCCGGGGCCGAAGCCGGGGGTGCCGACGGCGACGTCACCGGCGAAGGAGCGGTCCACCGTCCGGTGCAGCGTCGCCTTCAACGAGGCGCCCAGCACGGTGAAGAGCGACACCACCGCCACACCGATCATCAGCGCGGTCGCGGTGGCCGCCGTCCGCCGCGGGCTGCGCAGCGCGTTGCGCCGGGCCAGCCCGCCGCTCACCCCGCGCAGCCGGGCGATCGGGGCGCCCAGCACCCGTACGGCCGCCGGGGCCGCGACCGGGCCGAGCGCCACGAACGCGGCGAGCGTCAGCACCGCCCCCGCCGCGGTGAGCGGCAGGCTCGGGCCCGCGACCACCCCGGCGACGGTGGCCGCGACGCCTGCCACGGCGGCGACCGGCCCGGCCACCGCCCGGCGGCGCGACACACCGGGCGTGTCCGCCGCGCTCTCCCGCAGCGCGGCCACCGGCGCGGTCCGCCCGGCACGCAGGGCGGGCGTGACCGCCGAGCCGACGCACACCAGCAGGCCGACCGCCGCCGGCACCGCGAGCGCGAGGGCGTGCACCTTCAACGCACCGCCCGGGAAGGGGAAGCCGACCGCCGGGAAGAGCGCCTGGAGCCCGGCGGCGACGCCGAGGCCGGCGAGGAGTCCGGCCCCCGTCGCCGACACCGCCACCAGCGACGCCTCGGCGAGCGTGGTGCCGAGCACCTGGCGGCGGGTCGCGCCGAGCGCCCGCAGCAGCGCGTTCTCCCGGGTGCGCTGGGCGACCACGATCGCGAAGGTGTTGTGGATGCTGAAGGTCGCGACCAGCAGCGCGATCCCGGCGAAGACGGTGAGCAGCGCGGTGAAGACGTCCAGGAAGGTGCCCGCGGTGTCCTGCTCGGTCTCCTGACTCGCCCGGGTGCCGGTGATCGCCTCGTAGGGGGCGGGCAGCACCTTCGCCACCCGCGCGGTCAGCTCCTCCTGGCCGAGCCCGGGGTCCGCGCGGACCTTGACGGCGGTCGCCTCCCCCGCCGCGGGCATCAGGTACCGCTCGGCGTCCTGCGGGGTCATCCCGGCCCAGGTGGTCTCGCCCTCCCCGCTCTCGGTGCCGAAGGTGACGACGCCGACGACCGTGACGTGCACCGGGTCGGGCGTGCGCAGCACGGTGCGGGCGCCGACGGCCAGGCCGCCGCGGTCGGCCGCGCCCCGGTTGACGACGATCTCGCCGGGCGCGCGCGGCGCGCGGCCCTCGACGATCTTGTACGGGTTGAGCTGCGGGTCGTCGATCCAGGCCGCCGCGACCGTGGGCCCGCGGGTCTCCAGCGCGGTGCCGTCGGCCTTGGTCAGCTGTCCCGCGCCCTCGATGTCGGGCGCGGCCGCGGCGACACCGGGCACCCGGCGGATCGTGTCCACCAGCGAGACGGGCACGGGCTCGCGGGTGCTGCGGCCCGGTCCGCCCGCGGAGATCTCGTCGGCGCCGCGGACGACGGTGTCCGTACCGCCGTTGGCCGTCGCGAAGAGCGTGCCGAAGCTCGCCCGCAGGGTGTCGCCCATGACCATGGTGCCGGTCAGGAAGGCCACGCCGAGGAAGACGGCGGCGAAGGTGCCCGCGAAGCGCCGCTTGTGGGCGCGCAGCCCGGCGATCCCGAGGCGCAGCGGAGCCGCGGCGGAGGCGGGTGCGGAGGTGCGGCTCACGGCCGGTCACCGCCCGCGGCACGGCGGCCGTCGAATGCCTTCATCCGGTCCAGCACCCTCGGGGCGGTGGGGTCGGCCATGGTGTCGACGAGGCGGCCGTCGGCGAGGAAGACCACCTCGTCGGCGTGCGCGGCGGCTGGGGGCACCCCCATGCCCGTAGGGCCCTGGGGGAGGGTCGTGGGTGACCATGACGACGGTGCGGCCCATGTCGCGGACCGCGCGGCCCAGCAGTTCCAGCACCTCGCCGCCGGTGCGCGAGTCGAGGTTGCCGGTCGGCTCGTCGGCGAAGACCACCTCGGGGCGGCCGGCCCGCGCCCTGGCCACGGCGACGCGCTGCTGCTGCCCGCCGGACAGCTCGGCGGGCCGGTGCCGCAGCCGGTCGCGCAGGCCGACGACGTCGATCAGGGCGTCGATCCACTCCGCGTCCGGCCGGGTGCCCGCGAGGTCGAGCGGCAGCGTGACGTTCTCGGCGACGTCGAGGGTGGGCACCAGGTTGAAGGACTGGAAGACGAAGCCGATCCGCTCGCGGCGCAGCAGCGTCAGCTGCCGGTCGCCGAGCGGTCCCAGCTCGGTGCCGCCGACGAAGGCGGCGCCCGAAGTGAGTGCGTCCAGACCCGCCGCGCAGTGCAGGAGGGTGGACTTGCCGGAGCCGGAGGGCCCCATGATCGCGGTGAAGCGGCCGGCCGGGAAGCCCACCGTCACACCGTCCAGGGCCCGCACCGCGGTGTCGCCCGCGCCGTGCACCTTCACGGCGTCCACGACCCGCGCGGCGGCGGGGCCGCGCCGGTCGGTCGTCGTGCCGGGCATCAGGCCCCGCCCTTGGCGGTGTTGCGGTCACGCGGGCCGCGGGCGAAGTGCTCCTCCAGCACCGACATGCGGTGCCAGTACTCCTCCTCGTCGATCTCGCCGGAGGCGAACCGCCGGCCGAGCACCGCCAGCGGGCTGTGCTCGCTGCCGCCGCCCGCCGAGGGCAGCCCGAACTGCCGCCAGGGGGCGCCGCGTCCGCGCCACACCGTGCGGCGCAGCACGGTGACCACGGCGGCCACCGCGAACACCCAGATCAGGGGGAAGAACAGGATCCACGGGCCGGGCCCGCCGTCGTGCCACGCCAGGGTGTCCATCGTCTGTCAACTCCTCGGTCGTGCCGGGTTCTCCCGACACCACCGAGCCTGGCGTCCGCGGCCGCCGAAATCGTCGTACGGCTGGCGGCTCCGCCGCTGCTCCGCGGGGAGTACGCCGCGCCCCGCCCGGCACTCCCACGGGTGGCGCCGGGGGCGGGTCCGAGGGGCGGCGCGGGGCGTGCGTCCAGCGGCCGGTAGGCCCCGCGCGCGGGTCAGCCGCCGAGGACGGCCAGCGGGTCGTCGAGCACCGGCTGCCAGGCCAGTTCGGCGGCGCCGACCAGGCTGTTGTGGTCGAGCGCGCAGGCCAGCACCGGCACACTGCCGCTGCGCCCCCACAGGCTGTGGTCGGCGACGACCGCGCGCAGCGCCTCCGGATCGGCGTCCAGCAGGTGGCGGTGCAGCCCGCCGAGCAGGATGCGGTCCGGGTTGAGGACGTTGACGAGCCCGGCGAGGCCGCGTCCGAGCCGGTCGATCATCAGCAGCGAGGCGGCCCGGACGGTGGGGTCGGCGTACTCCGTACGCAGCAGGGCCGCGCTCTGGTCGAGCAGCGACACCTCGGGGCCCGGGGTCCGCCCGGCCGCCTCCACGAAGGCCAGCGGGTCGGCCTCGACGTCCAGGCAGCCGCGGCTGCCGCAGTAGCAGGGCCGCCCGTCGGGGCGCACGGTGAGGTGGCCGACCTCCAGGGCGAGGCCCGAACTGCCCGTGTGCAGGCGGCCGTCCAGCACCAGCGCGCCGCCGACACCGCGGTGCCCGGAGGCGACCACCAGCAGGTGCTGCGCGCCGCGCCCGGCGCCGTGCCGGTGCTCGGCGAGGGCGGCGACGTTGACGTCGTTGCCGACGAAGGACGGGACCGGTCCGCCGTCCGGGCCAAAGATGCCCACCTCGGCGATCTGCCCGGCGAAGACCTCGGCCACCTGCGTACCGGCGGGCCAGGACAGATGCAGCGGGTTGAGCGCGAGGCCCTCGGGCTCGGCGATCGCGGACGGCACCGCGAGGCCCGCCCCGACGCACACCCGCCCCGACGCGCGCAGCAGTCCGGCGCCCGCCTCGACGACCGCGCCCAGCACGTGCGCGGCATCGGGCGGCACGGTCATGGAGCCGGGCGCCGTCGCCACGATCTCGCCGCCGAGGCCCACGAGCGCGGCGCGGAAGCCGTCGGCGTGCACCTGTGCGGCGAGCACGACCGGGCCTTCGGGCGCGACGTCCAGCCGGTGCGAGGGGCGGCCCTGCGCGCCCGCCGGGCCGCTGGGGCGGGTGTCCACCCGGATCAGCCCCAGTGCTTCCAGTTCGGCGGCGACCGCTCCGGCGGTGGCCCTGGTCACCCCCAGTTCCGCGGTGAGCAGTGCGCGGGTCGCCGCGCGGCCGGTGTGCACGAGCGCGAGCGCGGGGCCGAGTGCTCCGCGGCCCCGCTCCAGCCTTGTCCGAATCTGTGTCACCCCCCTATTCTCACTTTGTGCCGACACTGAACAAAATAGGGACGGCCCTGAGTCGATCTTCCCGGCCGTCCCGACCTCCCCGTACCCCGACCACCGATCCCGCCCTGCGCCGCCTGCGCGTCGCCCTGACCGTCTTCTTCGCGGTCGACGGCTTCCTCCTCGCGGGCTGGGTCGTCCGCATTCCCGCCATCAAAGCCCAGACCGGCGCCTCCGCGAGCCAGCTCGGGCTGGCGCTGCTCGGCGTGTCGGCCGGCGCGGTGGCCACCATGGTGCTCACCGGACGGCTCTGCCGCCGCTTCGGCAGCGACCGCGTCACCGTCGGCACCGCCGTCATGCTGTCGCTGAGCATCGCCCTGCCGCCGCAGACCCACTCGGCGATGGCCCTCGGCCTGGTCCTGCTGGTGTTCGGCATAGCGTACGGCGGTCTGAACGTCGCCATGAACAGCCTCGCCGTGGACCTGGTGGCCGCGTTGCGCCGCCCGGTGATGTCGTCCTTCCACGCCGCCTACAGCTGCGGCGGCCTCGTCGGCGCGGGCCTGGGCGGACTGCTGGCGCCGCATCTGTCACCCGCCGTCCACCTGGCGCTGCTCACCCCGGTCGGCCTGCTCACCGTGCTGTTCGCCGGGCGCGTCCTGCTGCGCACCAGGCTCGTGCCGCCGCCCGAGCAGATCCCGGCGACAGCCGCACCGGAAACGGTGCCGGGAGACGGCGCCCCCACCGCGGCCGCCGCCCGCCGCCCGGGGCTGCTGGTCGCGCTCTTCGGGCTGATCGCGGCCTGCTCGACGTACGGCGAGGGAGCGCTCGCCGAATGGGGCCCGCTGCACGTCCAGCAGGACCTGCACCGCGGACCCGGCGTCGCCGCCGCCGGATACGCCGCGGTGACGCTGGCGATGACGCTCGGCCGGCTGTCCGGCACCACCTTGCTGCTGCGGCTCGGCCAGACCCGGGTGCTGGTGCTGGGCGCGGTGCTCGCGGCGGGCGGCATGCTGCTCGCCGCGCTGGCCCCGCTGCTGCCGCTGGTCGTCCTGGGCTTCGCGCTCACCGGCCTCGGGCTCTCCAACACCTTCCCCACCACGATCGCCCGCGCGGGCGCGCTGACCGGCCCCGGCGGCGTGGCCACCGCGTCCACCTTCGGCTACGGCGGGCTGCTGATGGGCCCGCCGACCATCGGCTTCCTCACCGACGCGGTGGGACTGCCGACCGCCCTGACGACGGTGTCGGCACTCGGCGCCGTCGCGGCGGTGCTGGCGTACTCGGTGCGCAACCTGGGGCGTACGGCGGCCTGACGGGATCCGGGCCGCCGCCGCACGGCCCGGACGTACGGGAGCCCCGCGGGCGGAAGGCCCGCGGGGCTCATGCGCGTACGGCTCGTACGACACTCATACGAAAAGGGAGCGGCGGGCAGCCGGAGCCGGGCCGCCGGGAGGCGCTACGCCTCGGCGTGCTTGGGGAGCATCCGCTCCAGGACGGCACGGTGGCCGGGGCGGGCCTCGGCGTGGCGCAGGCGGCCGCTGTCGGTGATGGCGACGTAGACGCCGCGCCGGTCCTCCGAGCAGATGCCGCGATCGACCAGGCCTTCCTTCTCCAGCCTGGCCACCAGCCGGGACAGCGCGCTCTGGCTGAGGTGGACACGGTCGGCCAGTTCCTGCACGCGGAAGGTGCAGCCGCCGCCCTCCGGGTCTCCGGCGAGCACGTCGAGAACCTCGAAGTCGCTCGCGCACAGACCGTACTGGGTCAGTTCACGGTCCAGTTCGCAGGCCGTGCGGGCGTGGATGGCGAGGATCTCCCGCCACTCGCGCTCCAGCGCACGCTCGTCCTTGTCCACTGCCATGCCCGCAGGGTAGCAGAAAACGGACCCCGATGCACGGTAATTAAATGCGCTTGCATCTCATGCGCTTGCATGTAATCTACCGATCATGACCTCTCCGTCCCCCACGTCCGCCACCGTCCCCCGTGCGCAGGACCGTTGGAGCGCCCTTCAGTGGGGCACGCTCTTCGTGCTCTGCGCCGCGCTCTTCCTCGACGCCCTCGACGTCTCGATGGTCGGCGTGGCCCTCCCCTCCATCGGCTCCGACCTCGGACTGTCGACCACCTCGCTGCAGTGGGTCGTCAGCGGCTACATCCTCGGCTACGGCGGCCTGCTGCTGCTCGGCGGCCGCGCGGCCGACCTGCTCGGCAGGCGCCGGGTCTTCCTGATCGCGCTCGGCGTCTTCGCCGTCGCCTCACTGCTCGGCGGCCTCGTCGACTCCGGTTCGCTGCTGATCGCCACCCGCTTCGTCAAGGGCCTGAGCGCCGCGTTCACCGCCCCCGCGGGCCTGTCCATCATCACCACCACCTTCGCCGAGGGCCCGATCCGCAACCGCGCCCTGACGATCTACTCCAGCTGCGGCGCGACCGGCTTCTCCATGGGCCTGGTCCTGTCCGGCTTCCTCACCGAGGCCGGCTGGCGCTGGACGATGCTGCTGCCCGCGCCGGTCGCGGTGATCGCGCTGATCGCCGGACTCAAGCTGATCCCGCGCACCCCGCGCGAGAGCACCGCGGGCCGGGGCTACGACCTGCCGGGCGCGGTGACCGGCACCGCCTCGATGCTGCTGCTGGTCTTCACCGTCGTCTCGGCCTCCAGCGCCGGCTGGACCTCGGCCCGCACGCTGGGCTCCTTCGCCGCCGTCGCCGTACTGCTCGCGGCCTTCACCGTCATCGAGAGCCGCTCCGCATCGCCGCTCGTCCGCCTCGGCGTCCTCCGCTCCTCCACCCAGGTACGGGCCAACCTGGGGGCCGCGACGTTCTTCGGCTCCTACGTCGGCTTCCAGTTCCTTGTCACGCAGTACCTGCAGAACGTGCTCGGCTACAGCGCCATGCAGACCGCGCTCGCCTTCCTGCCCGCCGGCTCGCTGGTGGCGATCCTGTCCACCCGGATGGGCCCGGTCGTCGACCGGTTCGGCACCCCGCGGGTGACCGCCTTCGGCTTCGTGGCGCTCGTCATCGGCTACATCCTCTTCCTGCGCATCGACCTGCACCCGAGCTACGCGGGCGTCATCCTGCCGTCGATGCTGCTGCTCGGCGGGGCCTTCGCCACCGCCTTCCCCGCGCTCAACATCCAGGCCACCAACGGCGTCAAGGACCACGAACAGGGCATGGTCTCCGGCCTGCTCAACACGTCCTTCCAGGTCGGCGGCGCGATCTTCCTCGCGGTGGTGACGGCGGTGGTCACCGCCAACACCGACACCACCGGCAGCTCGGCCGGCACCAAGCAGGCGGTGCTGGACAGCTACCGCCCCGCCCTGTGGGTCGTCACCGTCATCGGACTCGTCGGCCTGCTCCTCACCCTCACCGGCCTGCGCAGGCGGCGCCCGTCGTACGGCATCCTCGTCGCCTCCTCCGAGGGCGACGAGCGCGCCCGGCAGACCGCCGCCCAGCAGGACGCCGCCGAGGGCGACGCCGTGGCGACCGCGGGCGCGTCCCACCGGGACGGCGACGGCTCCGCCCGCGCCTGACCGCCGCGTGCCCGCGGTACGGGGGCGGGCACGCGACCGGCGACCGGCCCCCCGCCCCAGCTGAGGGGGGCCGGGCGGGCGCCCCCCCGGGGGCTTTTGGCCCGGGCATTCCGTATTGGACACGTCCTTCATCCG